>CAYRVS010000235.1:937-6705 GCA_964427725.1 uncultured Planctomycetaceae bacterium
GCGATCTTCTCCTTCGGCCACAGCTCGATTTCGATGATCCCCTCCACCCCCTTGCGGCCGACGATCGTCGGGACCGAGATGGCCACATCACGCAGGCCGTAGGCTCCCGACTGCAGCGCCGAGACGGGCAGAATCCGTTTCTGATCGAGGGCGATGCTGTGGACGACGTCGGCGATCGAGACCCCCACCGCGAACCCGGCCCCCCCCTTTTTCTTGATGACTTCCGCGCCGCTGCCGCGGGTCTTCTTTTCGACCTCCGCGATCAACGTCGCCGTGACGCCGGGGAACTTGTCGAGAGGCAGCCCCGCGATCATCGCGTTCGACCAGATGGGGACCATGCTGTCGCCGTGCTCGCCGAAGATGGTGACCTGCACCTGCGTCGGCGGGAGTTCCAACTGCTGGGCGAGCATGCTCCGCAGGCGGGTGGTGTCGAGGACCGTTCCCAGTCCGATCACCTGCGTCGGCGGCAGCCCGAGCTCCTTGATGGCGAGATACGTCAGGACATCGACGGGGTTGGAGACCACGAAGACGATCGCGTCCTTGCGGAAGCCGTTCGCCTTGATGTCGGCGAGGATGCCGCGGAACAGCGTGACGTTGCGGTTGATGAGATCGAGCCGGCTTTCATCGGGCTTGCGCCGCAGGCCGGCGGTGATCACGATGACGTCGGCGTCCTTGACGCCCGCCGTGCCGGTCGCGGTGATCCGTTGATCGGCGAGGAGGCTCGCGCCATGCAGCAGATCGAGGGCCTGCCCCTCGCACAAATCCTGATTGACGTCGACAAGGTTGATCTCGCGAACGATCTTCGCGGCTTGCAGGGCGAACCCGGCGCACGAGCCAACCAGCCCGCCGCCGCCGATGATGCTGACTTTCATGGGAAATGCTTTGGTTGAGGGTCGAAGGTCTATGGTTGAAGGTTAATTCGATGACGACTCATCAAGGACTTTGCGCCAACGCCGCGGTACGCCGTTCCAAGCGGCGGTGTAGCTTTCGTCGAGCGGGACGTTGATGTAGCGGTCGGACGTCAAGAACAGCGGCATCGTGGGCACCGGTCCTTGGCGACCGAAGGGTTCAAAGTACGCCGTCGGATAGGCCATCGGCTCTGGGAGTTTTTCGGTCAGGATTTCCACGCTGTAGGCGGCGCAGCCAAAGGGCTCTTCGGCGGTCACGCCGTAAGATTCCCCATAGGCATATTCCCAAAACGCGGCGTGCATGCCGCGTGGATCGTGCTTTCCCGGCGGCAGCACGTCGATCATCAGGAAGTGTTTCCCCGCTTCCAGCATTCGGGCGACCTTGTGATGGAACTTTTCGACCTCGGCGGCGGTGTGTTTGTTGCCCGGACTGATCAGCTCGATGAAGGCCACGGCGCGATCATGACTCGCATGGCAGATGGCGATCCGATCTTTCTTGCTCGCGTAGATCGCCTCCTCGGCGGCCTGGGTATATCGGACCCGGGGGTGCGCCACGGCCACGGCAACACCGCCATCGTGGACGGGATCAATAGGCCCTTCCAGCATCGTGTCCGGAACTTCCTCCAATGTCAGCAGGTCCGGCCTGGGTGATCCGACAATCTGCTCCACCAACGCGTAATAGTTCTCGGGCAATAAGCCCCCGTTCAAGCGATTGCGGATCTCATAAACCCACATCATGTGGAAATCATGAAAGATCCCCGCCGCGACTTTCGTCCAATCGTGCACGGGCATGATGGTCGCTCCCGAGTGGCGTTCGTGGTTCCGCCGACTGATCCATCCTACCGCGCGAGCGCCGCCAAGACCTGATCGGTGATCGCCCTCACCAGCGCTTCGGTGTCGACGTCGCCGGTCGCGGGTTTCGCCGCACATGCGGCCCCCCCGTCGCCCGAGCCATTCTGCCGGGCGAGGTAACCCTTGTAGAGCGGCGGGGGCTCGAAGGCGTTCGGCTGCGGCGCACCCTCCTTGTAGCCTTCGCGGAAGGCGCTGTTGCCGCAGAGGTCGCAGTCTTCGACGTGGAATCGCGGGTCATCGAAACCGAGCTTCTTCTTCAGGTCGAGCAGCTCGACCGACTCGCGCTCGTTGAGGTACGTCACCCGCCCCAATTGCTTCGAGAGGAGCAGGATCCGGCAGTAGGCATCCAGAATTTCGGTCTTCCAGTAAGCCTCTTCCAGATGCGCGCCGAACGTCACCGTCCCGTGGTTGGTGAGGATGATCGTGGTCGAGCCGTTCTTCAGAAACGGGGTCACCGTCTCGGCGAACTTCGACCCGCCGGGAGTCTCGTACGGGGCGATGGGGACTTCCCCCATGAAGACTTCGATCTCCGGCAGAATGCACTGCGGGATCGGCTCGCGGGCCACGGCGAACGCCGTCGCATGGGGCGGATGGCAATGGACCACCGCCTTCACGTCCGGGCGATGCCGCATGATCTCGAGATGGAGCAGCACCTCGCTGGTCCGCTTCCGCTTGCCGGCGATCTGCGTCCCCTGCATGTCGACCGCGCAGATGTCGTCGGGGGTCATGAACCCCTTGCAGATCATCGTCGGCGAGCAGAGGACTTCGTTCTCGCCGACGCGGATCGAGATGTTCCCGTCGTTGGCGGCGGCGAAGCCTTTGTTGTAGACCCGGCGGCCGATCTCGCAGATCAGCTCCTTCAATTTACGGTCGTTGACCCCCGCGGGGGGCCATTTGCTATCGGCCATGATGGTGGTCGGTTCCTGAGGGAGACTTTTTTGCAGGTGGGAAATCCGAAATGCGAAACTCGAAATCCGAAGGAAATCCTAATGTTCAAAGCTTAAACCGTGTTGTTCCATCCCGTTTCTGAGATTGGTGCTTAGGAGTTCCTTCGGATTTCGGATTTCGTGCTTCGAATCTCTTCAATCGACTTCGACGGAGTCCAAAATGCAGGCGTTGTAGGCGTCCAAGGGCTTCGGCTCGGGATGGAACGGCGCGGCGGCTTCGGCCCCCTCGCTCATGCCGATCAGCGCGCCGGGCGACGCGCCGAGCTCGTCATAAACGATGATCGGTTCTTCGCGGCCACTCACGTCGCCTTTCAACCCGGCGTGCGTCAATGGGGTGACGACGAGCCACGTCCCCCCCACCACCATGTCGTGGCAGCGGGCGAGCGTGACTTTGCCGATCACTTCCCCGACGCGCATCGTGCCGCTCAGTTCCAGTTCGCGCAGGTTTGGACGATCGCGCGCAGCTCCATGAGGGACCGCCCCTCAGGACTGACGACGACCACGTTGCAGTTCCATTCGGTCATCACATGGCGTAAGCGCTCCGCCGTGGTGATCACCGCCGCTCGCACCTTATCGCCGCGATTCGCCAAGCCCGCGACGAGTTCGGCCGATTGCGTGATGACCAAGAGTCGCTGGGCTTCGGCGGTCGCGATCAATCGTATGGCGACGTCGACGGTTTCCTGCGGCTTCCCCGTCAATTCGCGCCGCCACGCGGGATACGAGCGACTGACGTGATCGAGCAGGCTCCGCACGGTGGGGGTGACCGTCGCCGCGAGCAAACGCCAGGAGCGCCCGGCTGTTGCCGATGTCGTGGCGACTTCCGTCCGTCCCCGTTTCCACGTCACCTTGCGTTGCCGGAGCCAATCGTGGGCGGAGGGGGTGAGGATCGACTTCGGCCCCACGACGAGCGCCGCGCCGGATGGCAACCGGAGTTGTTCGAGGACCGCCGCGGTGACGATGTTGTCGGTGACGCCGTATTCGGCGGAAGGCATCGCGGCCGAAGCGGATGTGGCGGGTTTGGTCGGCGGAGTGGGTGTGACTGGTAAGGCCGATGCCGCCGTGACCGCGCGCGAACCCGGCGGCGTGCGGATCTGTTCCAGCACGTTGGTGACGATGCGATCGATGAGCGCGGGGTCGAGGGTCATCGGGAGGTCGGCGTGATCGAATGTCTGTTCAGTGAATGAGGAAGGTGCATCACCGGGGGGACTGACGTCCCCCCGCTCTCGGCTCTACGCGTCAATCGACGAGGCCCATCACCGTCCAGCGGACGCAAGTCTTTTCCGTTCCCACCATCTCGCGGGCCGCTTTGCCGTCGGACGAGATGATCACCGTGTCGCCCCGTCCGGCCCCATGTCGATCGAGCACCAACTGCGGCGCGCCATCGGGCTGACCCGTCGCGCCGAACGGCTGGGTCAACAACAGTTTCCAACCTTGCATCGTGGGATGTTTCACCGTGGAGGTCGCGCGACCAATCACCTTGGCGAGCTGCATGGCTGGCTCCGTCCCTAAATCACCCGCAGATCATCGACCAGCACACACCGTCGTTGCCGCGTGAAGGTCAGCGGGTTCGTCACGCCTTCGCCGGTCGGGGTCGCGATGCTGAAGCTGAGGTAGCCTTCGCCTCCCAGACCGAGTCCCGCGGGCGACGGGCCGTTCTTGATGAACAGCGTCGTGTCCATCACCTTCCCCATCTTCGTCATCGCGCGGACGTTGCGGCTGTGGATCAGGCTGGTGTGGCGGAAGCCGTGCTCGTATTCCAACGCCAGTTCGATCGCGTGATTGACGTTTTTGGCCCGCACGAACGGGACGAAGGGCATCATCTGTTCTTCGGGGACGAACGGGTTCGATTCGTCGGTCTCGCCGAACAGGAGTTGCGTCCCCGCCGGGACCCGCACGCCGATTTGCTCGGCGAGCCAGGAGGCGTCGCGGCCGACGAAGTCCTTGTTGACGTGGTGATGATCCTTCGCATCCTTCGGGGGGGTGAAGGCGAGCTTCGTGAGGGCGTCGATCTGGGCGGCGGTCAGCTGATAGCCGCCGAACCGCGACATCTGCTTGAGCAGCCCGTCGAAAATGCTTTCGACGGCGAAGACCTCCTTCTCGCCGATGCAGAGGAGATTGTTGTCGAACGCCCCGCCGGTGATGATCGACTTCGCGGCGTTCTCCAGGCAGGCGGTTTCATCGACCACCACGGGGGGATTCCCCGGCCCGGCGACGACCGCCTTCTTGCGGCTTTCCAAGGCGGCCCGGGCGACGGCCGGTCCCCCGGTGACGCACAACAACTTCACCCCGCGATGGCCGAAGATCGCCGCGGCGGTGTCGAGGGTCGGCTTTTCGATGATCGTGATCAGGTTCTCGAGGCCGGTCGCCTTGTGGATCGCCTTGTTGAACCGGCGGACCCCTTCGCAGGCGATCCGCGCGCCGCTGGGATGCGGATTCACGACCATCGTGTTCCCCCCCGCGAGCATGTTGACCACGTTCCCCGCCAGCGTCGGCAGCGAGTGCGTGACGGGGGTGATCGCGCCGATGACGCCAAACGGGGCGTATTCGGTCAACGTGATGCCGTGGTCGCCGCTGAAGGCGTCGGTCCGGAGGTACTCGACCCCTGGGACGAGCTTGATGATCTTCAGCTTCTGAATCTTGTGATCCAGCCGGCCGATCTTGGTCTCCTCGAATTCGAGCCGACCAAGTTCCTCGGCCTGCTCTTCGCACATCCGCTTGACGAGCTCGATGGCGGTGACGCGGGCCGCGATGGGGGCTTCGCTCAGGCGTTCAAAGCCTTCGGTCGCGGCGGCGACGGCTTGATCGACCGATTGGAAGACCCCCCAATCGCCATCGACCGGCTTCGTGGCGGCGGTCTTGGGAGCCTTCCCGAGTTGGGCGAGGACTTCTTCGACCACAAGGCGGATGGTATCAGCGGTGGCGGCCATGCTGGACTCGCGGGAATCGGGTTTGTGGGATGATGTCGGTGGTTTAGCCGCGACCCGCAGGGGAGCGCTCGAAATTCGATAGCGCTCCCCTGCGGGTCGCGGCTAAACGTGTTGACGATGGATCGATTCGACCC
>CAYRVS010000236.1:0-2582 GCA_964427725.1 uncultured Planctomycetaceae bacterium
CCTACATCGATTCGCTGCGGCAGGGGCTCAACAAGCTCGAGCGACACCGCACCGAACTCAACGAGTCGTTCCTCGCCGAGCAGGAGGCGGCTCGGCTGTTGGCGACCGAGGAGAATCAGGACCGGCTCTTCAGGGATGATCTCGATCGGACCAATCGGCTGTTCGACGCGATCCTGGACCAGTTGCAACAGCTCGATCTCGCCAAGGAAAGCGGCACGTTGCGCGCCGAAGTGATCAATCCCCCGGGGCTCGGCTGGCAGGTGGGCCCCTCGTATTCGCGCTACCTGGGGACCGGGGCGGCCGCCGGCTGGTTGGTGGCGATCGCGATCTCGCTGATCATCGAAGCGTCGAACCGCGGATTCCGCGGGCTGGAGGACGTCTCGCGGCGGCTCCATCTGCCGGTGATGGGAACGGTCCCGCTGATGGAGCAACGGTTGAGCAAGCGGGAACTGCGGTCGGCCAACGTCGATCCGATGGTGATCTGCTTCCACAAGCCCGGATCGTTCGCGGCGGAAACGTATCGTTCGGTCCGCTCGGCGATCGTTCTGGGGGCCCACAAGATGGACATCCGCGTCCTGCAGATCACCAGCTCCGAAGCGGGGGCCGGGAAGTCGACGATGTCGGCGAATCTGGCGGTGACGGTGGCGCTCAGCGGCAAGCGTTGCCTGTTGATCGACGCCGATACCCGGCGGCCGACGCAGCACAAGTTGTTCGGCTACGAGAACACGATCGGCTTAAGTTCGGTCCTGCAGGATGTGGCGGAATACCCCGATGCGATCCGTTCGACGGAAGTCGAACACCTCGACCTGCTGACGGCGGGCCCGCGGACCAGCAATCCCGCGGAACAGTTGATGTCGGAGCGATTCCGCGAGCTGCTGCAAACGTTGCGGAATCAGTATGACTTCATCATCATCGACACGCCCCCCGTGCTGGCGGTCACCGACGCCTGCATCGTCTCGCCGCAGACCGATGGAGTGTTGTTCCTGACCCGGTTGGGCCGGAACGCCCGGGTCTCGTGCACGCGGGGGCTGGAACGGCTGCGGATGGTCGGAGCGAAGGTCTTCGGTGTGGCCTTAAACGCGGTGCCGCTGGAGAAGAGCGAATACGGCCTTGGTCGCTATCATTACGGTTACAACGGCAAGTACAGCTACACCAGCGATGACGCCTTCCATGAGGAACCACGGCAGCCGCGCCCGCAGACGATCAGCGCGACGTAAGCGTCGGCATGCCGTCGGGGCGCGGCGTGGTTGCAAGTGATGCGAACTCCGATAGACTGACGACGCGTGCTCCGCCGGGATCGGGCGGGACGTACGACCAAGATCCGGGGCCTTGGGTCCCCACCCGGTGGAGTCGCCGCCGGACGTCCGGCGATCCCTGTGTTCCCCATGACCGGCCGAGCCGGTCGAACCGACTTGAGGAGCGGGCCCGCGACGGGATGCGCGCCACCGTGGCCGACGGGCCGATTCGATGTCGACGACGTTCCTGGCGCGCTGGTCTTGGCTGCCGCTCGCGGCGGGTTATCCGTTGCTGTTGTGGTGGCATGCCGCCGCGCTGCTGAAGAAGACCCACTTTCAGTTTCTGATGGTGTTGCCGCTGCTGGTCTGGATCCTGGCGCGGAGTCGGTCGGATGATCCCGTCACGCCTGGTCGCTATGGCTGGGGTTGGCTGGCGCTCGCGGGACTGGCGGGATCCGCCGGACTGTTGGGACTGGCGAGTTGGGTCTGGTCGCCCTGGGGAGCGACCTTGTCGGCCTTGGTCGCGTCCGGTTGTTGGCTTTGGACCCGGACCGGTTGGGGGGGGATGGCCCGTTGGGGCTCGGCATGGCTCATGTGTTGGGTCTTGCTGCCCCTGCCGTTCGGCTGGGATGATCGGCTGACCGTGGCGCTCCGGGGCGTGACGACGCGCTTGACCTCGCAGTTGCTCGACTTCATCGGCTCGCTCCACCTGAGCTACATGAACGTCATCGAGCTGCCGAACAAGAAGCTCTTCATCGCCGACGCCTGCAGCGGGGTGCAGTCGTTGTACCTGCTGCTCGCGGCGGCCCTCTTCTGGGGGCTGTTTCAACGCCGCTCGGCGGTCCATACGCTGCTGCTGCTCGGTGGCACGTTCGGGATCGTGATCCTGGAGAATCTCGCGCGGCTGGTCACGATCGTCTTGGGGCTCAATTTCCGGGTCGATCTCTCGGGCGGTCCCGATCATGCCGCGTTGGGCGTGCTCCTGTTTCTGCTGGCGACGTTGTTGGTCATGTCGACCGATCAATTGTTGGTGTTCCTGTTGCCGCGCGGGGTGCTGAAATTCCTGATGGCTCGGCGCAGGACCGACCCGGCCCGCGGCGTGTCGACCACCGCGACGGCCGCCCCGGGTTGGCTCCGCGGCGCGACCACCGTGCTCTGTTGCCTGTTCCCGCTGGGTACGGCGCTGCAGGTGACGCGACTGCCGGGTCCGCTGCCGAACCTGGCGGAGCCGTTTCAGTCGGACCCGGAACTCAAGGAGTTGGGGGCCGCGGGGTTGCCCGAGGTGGTCGCGGGGTTCAATCGGCTGGAATACAGTCGCATCGAGCGGGTCCTGGGGGATCCGTTCGG
>CAYRVS010000236.1:2592-6648 GCA_964427725.1 uncultured Planctomycetaceae bacterium
CATGATGCGACGATCTGTTACGCCCAGATCGGCTGGGTGCTTGACGACGCGGCGATCCTGACCGACGAGACCGCCGGTCGACCCGCGCCGTATGGACTCGCGAAACTGTCGCGGGCCCTCGATGGCACGGCGGTGCTGTTGTTCAGTCAGATCGATCAGGCGGGAGTCTGCCACGCGCGACTCAAGGATGGCTCGGCGCGGCCCCGCGTGCGGGACGCCGTCCGCCGCTTCGAGTCGTTTCTGCAATCACCGGCGGCCGCGTCGCCGGGCCCTATGCCGGCGGTTCCGCTGGTGCAGGTCCAGTTGCTCGCGCGGTCGTCCCAGGGCTTGACCGATGCGGACGTCACCAGGCTGACTGAGTTCTATCTGGAGATGCGGTTACGGATCGGACGCGAGTTGGGTCTGTTCCCGGCCGGGAATGGCGCCGACGGATTGCCCCCGGCCGAGACTACGCCGTCTCCCATCACACCCTGATGCTCCCAAAGCCTGGAACGAAGTCCCCGCGATGTTCTCCTTCCTGCGATTCCTCGACTCCCGCTTTCGGCGGGCGCTTCGCGCCGCGGGGCGTCTGTTGAGTCTCCGAAGTTCGCGACGAGGCGGAGCGCTGCCCAGGCTGTTCCGCGCCTTGTGGCGGCCTGTCGGCTTCATCCTATCGGGGCTCTTCCGCGCCATCAGATGGCCCTTCGGCTTGCTGTTGAAGGTGGCGAGCGAGTGGCGACGGACGCGTTCCTTACGGACGCTGTTGCTTGGCCTTCCGGCGGTCCTGATCTTCGCCGGAGTCGGTTACGCGCTGCTGGCCGCGGGAACGGTCGACCGGACGCAGTTGGTCCGGAAGTACCAGGACGCGGCGCAGGTCGCTCTTGAGCGGGAGAATCATCGAGCGGCGATCCTGTATCTGGAACGGCTGTTGCAGTTGGAGGCGGGGGGGAACGACGTCGTCTTCGATCTCGCCCGGGCGGCGCAGAAGCTTCATGACTATCCCCGGGTCGCCTCGGCGATGCAGCTGCTCGCTCCGGAGGATCGGCCGGTCCATGCCCCGTCCCATCTGTGGCAGGCGACCACCCGGTTGTCGCGGCAGCCGATGTCTCCGGAGGACATTCGCGTCGCGGAGATTCATCTGCGCCACGCGCTGCGGCTTCGTCCGACCGACATGCAGGCCAACCAGTTGATGGGCGAACTGCAATTCGCGCTGGGCCACGCCGAAGCGGCGATTCCCTACCTGACCCAGGCGGTGGCGACCGAGCCGTCGCGGAAATTGATGTTGGCGAAGGCGTTGGTCATCGTCGGCCACGCCGAGCGGGCTCGCCGCGTCGCCCGGGAAGCCCAGGAACACTACGAACGGCAAGTCGTCGAACATCCCGACGATCAGACGCATAAGCTCAACCTGTCGGAGTCTTGTCTGTTTCTCGAGGAGTACGAGCGGGCGGCGGAGATTCTCCGCCAGGAACTCGCCGTCCGGGATGATCGGACCGTGCGGCAGGCGCTCGCGCGGGTCTTGGTGGCGTGGTGCGATGCGCTCGCCGGCACCCCTCCGGTCGATCGGGCGCGCCAACTCGAGTTGTTGTCGGCGGGACTGCATGCCTATCCGGATGAAGTGCTGATTTTCGATCGGCTGCTGACGCTGCTCCGACGACGGGATGAAACGGCGGAAGCCGCGAAAGAATTTCTGCAGCAGGCGATCGTCGACGGCCGAGCGGTGGGGTTGTGTCATCTCGTCCTTGGGGCGAACGCCTTCGAGGCGGGTGACGTGACGCAGTCCACGTATCACCTGGAGCGGGCGTTTGAAGCCTTGCCGAATGCCGACATCGTGGCGAACAATCTCGCTTGGACGTTGATTCAGATCGACCCGCCGGAGGCCAGGCGGGCGCTCGGGCTGATCGAACCGGTCGTCGCGCGGAATCCGAACGGGTTACGGTTTCTGGACACCCGCGGCCACGTCTACCTGAAACTGGGCCGGTATCGCGACGCGATCCGCGACCTGGAACGCGC
Organism: uncultured Planctomycetaceae bacterium; assembly: GCA_964427725.1. GTDB lineage: Bacteria > Planctomycetota > Planctomycetia > Planctomycetales > Planctomycetaceae > DSVQ01. The sequence continues at coordinate 4,582 of CAYRVS010000236.1, forward strand.
CCTGACGATCATGCGCGACAACGCCGCGACCCATGTCGCGCTCGCCGAGGCGTATGGATACCTGGGCATGAAGGATCTGGCGGAGAAGCATCGGCTGGCGTCGCGCGGTTCGTCGCCCCCCGCTCCGTTGGTGCCGCAAGACTGACATGTCCGACCACTCACCACGCCTGGTCGCGCCGACATCGCGTCGCGGTTCCGCCGCCGCGGTCGGGGTCATCGCGAGGTTGCGACGACGTCGCGGACCGCGGCTGATCCTCGGGTTGGCATGGTTCGCGGGTTGCGGGGGACCGCCTCAATCGGCCGCGCCCCCGTCGGCCGGCGCGCGATCGCCCACCGTCGAGCCTTTGCCCGCGCTCATGCTGGAGCGGACGACGGCGTCCCCCGGCGTCGAAATTCCCCTGGCTCCGTTCGAACCATCCGCCGCGGACACCGCCGCGATTTTGCCGCCCGCGGGCGAACCTGTCCGTTCGCCGGGGGAACTGGGCCTGATCGCCTTCGAGGCCCGGCGTTATCCGGACGCCGCGCGGCATTTCGCCAAGGCCCTCCAAACCGAGCCTGATCGGATCGAGTTCCTCCTGGGGCTGGGTTCGTCGCGGCTCCATCTGGGCGAGTACCGGCTTGCCGTCCCGACAATCGAGAAGGTGTTACGCCTCGACCCGCGGCAACCGATCGCCTGGGAGTTGCTGGGAATCGCCGAGGTCGAGCGGCGGCGATTCGCCGCGGCGCTGCGGTCGTTGAACGAGGCGGAAGCGCTCGGCCGCTCGACGCAAGCGCTCTACGTCGCGCGGTGTCAGGCGCAGCTCGAAACGGGGAACTACGAGGCCGCGATCGCGGACACCCGCCGGGCGGAGGAATTGGGGTCGACCGATCCACTGCTGTTCGGCCTGCGCTGCAGCGCGGCGATTCGCCTGCGGGATTGGGAGACGGCCGAACAGGCGCTCGCCACGGCGATCGGTCATCAACTCCCGCAAGCGACCATCGAGGAATTGAGCGCCTGGCTCAAGCGTTCGCGGGCCGAGTCGCCTTGAGATCGACGCCTCCGGGGACGTCCGCGAACCGCGCGGGGAGCAGCGTCGCCGCGTTTCGGGCGGCGGTTTCGAGACCCAAGGCGAGTCCCTCCGACCATGCCCGGCCGCGATCACGCGCCACGACCAGCCCCGCCGCCAGGCAATCGCCGCAACCAATCGGATTGACGACCGTCACCGTCGGGGCGGGATGCCGTTCGAGTCCGTGCGGCCCCGCCGCGAACAGCCCGCGCGCGCCGTCACTGACGACGACGTGGACCGCGCCCGCGTCCAGTAACTGCCGCATCGTCGCGAAGACCGCGTCGTCGTCGACCAAGGGTCGACCGACGGTCTGCGCCAGCTCTTCCCGATTCGGTTTCACCAGCCAGGGACGATGGGGCAGACACGTCCGCAGTTCGGGGCCCCGCACATCCAGCAGCACCGGCACCCGGGTGCTCGCCAGCAGTTCGGCGTAGAAATCGACCGGGGTGTCTCGCGGCAGCGAGCCGGTCAGCACGACGAGCTCGGCCCGCGTCGCGGCGTCTCGATACGCCGCCCGCCATGCCTGCAACTCGGCCGGGGTGAGCGCCGGCGAAGGCTCGACCAGTTCGGTTGAATGGCCGCTGGTCCGGTCCAAGAGCGTCGTGCAGACCCGCGTCGCTTGTTGCGTCTCGATCCAGGTCGTCGGGACCCCCAGCCGCGCGAAGTCTTCGCGCAGCCTGAAACCGGTCGGTCCGCCCGCCGGGGAAATCGTCAGCGAGTCGGCCCCGAGTTGATGGACCGCCGCCCCCACGTTCAAGACTTTGCCCGACGCGCATTCGTGGACGTCGACGGCGCGATTCACCTCCCCCGGACGCAACCCGTGAAACGTGAGCATCCGTTGCCACGCCGGCGTCAAACCCGCGACGAGGATCACCACAACGACTCCAAGAGGTCACGCAGTTCGTCGTCACTTAAGGCGCGGGGATTGCCGGACAGGCTGTTGCCGTGCGACGCCGGGACCAGCGCCGGGAGCTGGTCCCGCGCGACCCCCAGATCACGCAGCTTGGTCGGAATCCCCAAC
>CAYRVS010000237.1:0-6555 GCA_964427725.1 uncultured Planctomycetaceae bacterium
GGCGAAGCGATCGACCTGATCTGCCGGGCCGCGGACGGTTCGCCGCGGTGCCTCAATCAATTGGGCGACCACGCCTTGTTGCTGGCTTATGTCGCCGAGATGTCTCGGGTCGATGTGCCGTTGGTCGAACAGGCGCTCGAGGATCTGCGGCATCTCCCGTTGGCGTGGAACGTCGGCACGGAACGAGCCGGCGACTCGAGCGCACTGCCGCGGACTTGGGACGCCGCGTCGTCGGCGGTGGAGTTCGGTGCCGCCGACGTCGAGCCCGTAGATCTGGACGAACCCGCGACCCTGGATGAGACGGCGGTGCTCGAAGACGACACCGAGACCGCAGCCCCCGCCGCGACCGAAACCGGCGAACCCCGCCCACGGTGGGAAGAGATTCTCCCCCCGCCTTGGGCGGAAGCGGCCCTCGAAACACCGAACGAATCGGCTTGGGGCGAAGAACTCGTCATCGATCGCTACGCGGCCCTCGATGATGGCCGCGTCCCTCCGGAAGTCCCGGTCACCCCGGCGGCCGCTCCTGCGGCGAATCTGACCACCACCCACGACTTCTGGCAAACGGTCACCGAGCGGTTGGAGACGGCGACCACCATCGACGATCGCCTGGCCGCCGTCCAGCATGTGCTCGAGTATGTCGACGATGACGAGACCGCGGCAACCCGGTCTTCCGCGTCAGCGACAGGCCCCCACATCCACCCCCATGCCGATGTCCACGAGCTCGGCACACCGTCGGGGACTACCACGATGGCGATCGCCGAGCCAATCCTGGACGAATCGGCCACCTCGACCGACATGGAACCCGAAGCGTCCCATGTGATCGAAATCGGCGGACCCAGCCCCTCGATGGCGACCGAACGCTCAGCGGACCACACCACTCCTGCCGCTCGCCCGCTGAAAAACCTGTTCACCTTACTGCGGCGCAAACAGCAGGGGCGCCTCTAAACGGGTTTCATCGCCAGCACCATCGGAGGGTGAGTCGAGCGTAGAGAAGCCAAGTCGTCCTGTGGGACGGCTCGGTGGCCGACCACGCCTGGTCCGCGTCGCAGTCACGCAGGGAACATCCCGGAGTCGCGCGTGCGGCCAGATCGCCCCCGCACCAGTAAGTCGTCCGGGGCGGGGGGCCCCGGACTGAGTGCCGACCACGCCGGGAGTCAGACAGACCTTGCTTACGGGACCGCGCGAAGGGAGTTACACGCGGCTGGTGCGGGATGATGATGTTGGGGATGTGGTTGACGGTTGATGGTCGAACGCCGTGCAGGCGCGGTCGGATGGTCTTGGGTTAAGCCCTCGCCTGTCATGACCACATCGGATGAGAAACGGGTCATGCGATGTCACCATTGTGAGGCCTCGAGAAAGTTCCCAGGCGGCACGGCGGGTGCTGATGAGTTGGGCACCCAGACTGTCGGAGGAGGCCGATTCGGCTATACTTCCGCCGGTTCGAGTCGCCGGAAGGGGTTTTCCGGAATGACGATGGGACCCGAGCGTGGGTGGGCTGCCGGGAATTTCGGCACGTTCGCCCGCATGTTCGCCCTTGATGCCGGATCGTTCGAGACATGACTGTGCCGTCGACCTTGGCCCCGCAACAGCTTTCCTTCGGCGAAAAGCTGCAGATTCTCGCCCGCAACTACTGGTGGGCCTGGCACCCGGAAGTCCAGGCGATTTTCTATGAGCTCAACCCGCAGCGGTGGCGGCAGCTCGATCACAATCCGGTCCTGCTCCTCAGCGACTACTCGCCCGAGCAACTTGAACAGCGCGGCCGCGAGGCGGTGCTCCACTCGCGCGTGAACTACGCCTTCCGCCGCTGGCAGGAGTACATGAACTCGGCCCGCACGACGAGTTGGGGGGCCGAACATGTCGGCGTGTTGGGTCATCGGCCGGTCGCCTATTTCTCCGCCGAGTTCGGGATTCACGAATCGCTGCCGAACTACTCGGGCGGTCTGGGCGTTCTCGCGGGGGACCATTTGAAGAGTGCGTCGGATCTGGGGATTCCCCTGGTCGCGATCGGGCTCTTCTACCACGAAGGGTATTTCTCGCAGCTGATCGACGAGAACGGCTGGCAGCTGGAAGTCTATTCGCACATCCAGAACGAGCAGTTGCCGATCCGCCTGGTGAAAAACGCCCAAGGCGAAGTGGTCATCGTGCAGGTTGAGACGCGGCATGGGCCGATCTTCGCGCAGGCGTGGCAGGTCGATGTCGGTCGCGTGAAGTTGTATCTGCTCGACGTCAACATCGAGCAGAACAACGCCGAGGACCGCAAGCTGACCGCCCGGTTGTATGGGGGGGATCAGCGGACCCGGATCCGGCAGGAGATCGTCCTCGGGCTGGGGGGCGTCAAGCTCCTCACCGCGTTGGGGTACGATCCCCATTGCGTCCACATGAACGAAGGACACTCCGCGTTCGCGTGCCTGGAATTCATCCGCATGCGGATGAAGGAAGACCAGCTCTCGTTCGACGAGGCGCTCAAAGATGTCGCGGCGATGTGCTGTTTCACCACGCACACCCCCGTCCCCGCGGGCCACGACCGGTTCGACTACGGCATGATCGACGAGCATCTGGGGCCCCTCGCCGATGAATTGGGGATCGGCGCGGTCGGCTTGATGGCGCTGGGACGGGTCGATGTCCATAACCATCACGAACCGTTCTGCATGACGGTGCTCGCCTTCAAATGCAGCCGCAAGGCGAACGGCGTCTCGAACCTGCACGGTGTCGTCAGCCGCCGGATGTGGGCGGGCTTGTGGCCGCGGCTCTCGGAAGACAGCGTGCCGATCGGGCATATCACCAACGGCGTCCATGTCGGCAGTTGGCAGGCGTGGCAGATGCGGCAACTCCTCGACCGCGTTCTGCCGGTGGGCTGGGATCTGCGGACCGCCGACGCCGCGACATGGAATGCCGTCGAAGCGATCAATCCCGGCGAACTGTGGGAAACTCATCAGACCCTGAAGAACAACCTGATCGCGTTCGCGCGGTATCGGCTGGCGCGGCGGGCGGAGCGGCTGAAACTGTCGTCCGCCGAGATTCACGAGCTCGGCAACATCCTGAATCCGGAAGTCTTGACGATCGGCTTCGCGCGGCGGTTCGCCCCGTACAAGCGCGCCGATTTGGTGCTCCGCGACATTGAGATGTTCCGGCAGATCATCGCCGACGCGAAACGGCCGGTGCAGTTCCTCTTCGCCGGGAAGTCGCATCCGGCGGACAACGGCGGGAAGGGGATTCTCCAGCGGATCTACCGGCTCACGCAGGAACCGGCGTTCAAGGGGAAGGTCGTCCTGCTGGAGGATTACGACATCCAGCTCGCGCGGTATCTCGTCGCGGGGGTCGACGTGTGGCTCAACAATCCGCGGCGGCCGCTCGAGGCGTCGGGGACCAGCGGCCAGAAAGTGGTCCTCAACGGCGGGCTCAACTGTTCGATTCTGGACGGCTGGTGGGCCGAGGCGTACGACGGCACCAACGGCTTCGCGATCGGCACCGGCCGCAACCACGCCAATCAAGACGTGCAGGACGAACGGGACGCCAAGGCGGTGATGCAGACCCTGCTGGAAGAGGTGATCCCGCTCTTCTACGACCGTGACGACGACGATCTGCCGCAGAAGTGGATCGCGCGGATGAAGCGATCGATGTCGACGTTGGGGGTGAAGTTCAACTCCGACCGGATGGTGATGGACTACGTTCGTCATTCGTACCTCCCCGCGGCGGGAGGCGTGTCGTCGGAGATGGGCCGGTTGGGCTGAGACGATGCGAGTCGCAGACGCCCAGGAATGGCCATCCCTGGGCGTCCACGGGCATCCACGGTTGACCTCCTTCGATGATCCCGCGATCCTGCCTCCTATGGCGGATATGGTGACCATCGAGACCGGAGCGCGGCTCCATTTTGGGCTGTTGGCGTTCCGGCCGACGACCGGGCGGCATTACGGCGGTCTCGGCGCGATGATCGACGCGCCGGGGGTAACTCTCGAAATCCGCCGCGCCGCGGTCGATGCGGTGACAGCGCCGCGATCGACGTCACGCGTGTTGGAATTCCGGGATCGTTGTCGCGCGGCGTGGCCGGAGACTCGCCTTTCTTGCGCGCTGACCCTGTTGCGCGAAATCCCCGGACATCATGGGTTTGGTTCGGGGACGCAGTTGGGCTTGGCGGTCGCGGCGGGGCTCCGCGCGCTGGCCGGGTTGCCGGCGATGTCGGCGGTTGAACTGGCACCCCATTTGGGGCGAGCCGCGCGCTCCGCAATCGGGGTGCATGGGTTCGATCTGGGTGGCGTGCTGATCGATGCGGGTCAACGTCCACACGAAGCCGTGAGTCCGCTGGCGGTGCGGCTTGAGTTTCCGGCCACTTGGCGTTGGGTGTTGGTTGCGCCGAACACGGCGGCGGAACAAGGGACCGCGGCGGGGCTCTCGGGAGCGGCGGAGTCACAGGCCTTCGCCACGCTGCCGCCGATGGCGGATGTCGTGACCGGACGGCTGTGCCGATTGTTGTTGACGGAGTTCGTTCCCGCGCTGCGGCGGACCGACCATCCTTCCGCCGCCGCCGCGTTGTGGGAGTATGGCCAGGTGGTGGGGGACTATTTCGCGGCGGTGCAAGGCGGGGCGTGGTCCGATCCGCGGGTGGCCGCGTTGGCGGCGGCGCTTGTACGACGGGGTGTGAGCGGCATGGCCCAAACCTCCTGGGGCCCGACGATGGCGGTCCTGTGCGCCGACGAAGATCAGGCGACCGACATCCTGAAGCTGATCCCCACGCTGGCTCCGGAGGTCGAGTGGGGACTGACCGTCACGACGGGACGCAATCGAGGCGCGACAGTGACCGTTCGCTGACGGATGGTCCATCAGAGCGATCGGAACGTGTGCCACCGGCTCCGCCGGTGCTCTTTCAACTCTTGGATCCCACATCGATCGCGCGGGGAATTCTCGTGGTACACGACGATCAGACTTCGATCGAGCGCTAGCCCGCCGTCGGCCAAGACATCCTTCGCCCTCTCGGCAAGAATCCTCTAGGCCCCGGCATTCTCGGCAGATTCGGGCGGCTCGGCACAGCCCACCCGGCAAGAAGGCCTCGCTGTCGGGAACTTCAGGGAAAATCCCCCGTCGTGGCGGAAACTCACCATTCGCGGCGCTTTCGTGAGCTAACTCGCTCCCGACCCAAACGGCTGCGCAAAGTCTGACGCCGTCACGTTCTCGACACGCCGGCAAAAGTTTGACCACCCCCGCGGCGCGGCCTATATTCGACAGTGTCTGGGGCGACCTTGAGGAATTCTGCGGAATCCCTCGCGGTTTGCCTGAAGGGCTCATCGACGAGTCCCCCGACCCCGGCCGCTCTGAGGGGAACGGCTGGTCTGCAGGTCGGGCTGACGCGTCACCATTGAGTCCTGAGGGGGGCTTGCATGTCTGTCCGCGCTACGGGCCGGCTGATCGGTCGTTGGCTTGCGTGTTGGGTCTGCGTCGTCGGGTTCTCCGCCGCGACCACCTGGGCCGACTCCGCCGGGAAAAGCGACGACGAGCGCGCGGCGATTCGCCGCGGCGCCGATTTGGAAATCGAACGTCGCTGGATCGACGCCATCGAGCACTATGAAAAGGTGCTGGAGACCTGGCCCGACAACGAGGTCCTCAAGTACGCGCTGCGTCGCAGCAAGGTCCATTTCTCGGTCGAGCGGCGGTACAGCGACGCCTCGTTCCTGAAGCAACTTTGGGCCAAGGATCGGGCCGAAGCGCTGCTGTATCTCAGCGATGTGCTCGGCAAAATCCGTGAGCAGTACGTCGATCCGCTCAGCGTGACTTCGTTCGTCGCGCACGGCACCGAGAGCCTGTATCAGGCGCTCCACAACGAGCGGTTCATGAAACACAACGCGCCGAACGCCGATCCGGCGACGGTCGACCGTGTGCGGGATCGTCTGCGGGCCGACTTCTGGAATCGCCCCGTGCAGGGGATCGACGGGGCCCGCGCCACCGTGACGGAAGTCTGTCAGATCTGTGCGCACGAGCTGAACATCCCCGCCGGCGGCGTGGTGATGGAGTACCTCTTCGGCGGTTGCAACGCCCTCGACGACTACAGCAGCTATCTCACTCCCGGCAAACTCGCCGACCTCTACAGCAACATCGATGGTGAGTTCGTGGGGATCGGCATCGAGATGAAGGCCGATCTCGGGAAGGGGATGCTGCTGGTGAACGTCCTGCCCGAAAGTCCCGCCGATGAAGGGGGGGCGATCGCGGGAGATTTCATCACCGAGATCGACCACGTCGATTGCCGCAACATGACGACCGAAGAGGCCGCCACCTTGCTGCAAGGGACGCCCGGCAGCCGCGTCCGGTTGATCCTGATGAACCCCGAAACCCAGGAGCCGCGCAGCACGTTGCTCACGCGGCGGGCGGTCAAGGTGAAGAGCATTCCGACGGCCGAGATCATCGATACCGTCAACGGAGTCGGCTACATCAAACTGGCCGGTTTTCAGAAGACGACCGCCGAGGAACTCGACGCGGCGTTGCTCAAGCTCCATCGGGAAGGGATGCGGGCGCTGATTCTGGACGTCCGCGGGAACCCGGGTGGACTGCTGAACGCCGCGGTTGAGG
>CAYRVS010000238.1:0-6502 GCA_964427725.1 uncultured Planctomycetaceae bacterium
TTCGGGGAACATCATGTCCGCCCCCGCCGGTATCCGAAACTCCTGGGCTATCGCAATCCGTTGACCGCGCCTCTAATTGCAAGGCTGAAGATGGGGTCGGGAAGCGTATGGTCTTCGTTTCTACGAGTTTTTTCGGCAGTTGAATCAGTCGGTCGGCGTCAATTTGCGAAAGCATGTATCACAGACCTCCAAGTTTCCCCGAACGTGACCAAGTGTATACTATTCGCGGTTTTTTGTCAACTGTTCTTTTCAGCAGCAACCTTCAATCGCTGACTGTAGCTGTGCAATCAATCGTGTATACGCGTGAGATCTATGCATAAGTCTATTTATGGCCATGAGATACGTGCGGTGGCGTGCCGTGGCGTGCCGTGTCAGTCACCATCACTCTGCTTAGGTTGGATCCGCTTCCCCGGACGCGGTCCGGCGGATTTGGGGCGGCCGCCGCTTGGTTTGCCGGTGGGTTTGCCACTCGTGGGTCTGCTGTTCGCGGGTTTACCGGTCGGGCGCGGCGGATGTGCTCCGGGGCGACCTAGGGGACGCTCTCCCATGGGCCGTGATGGACGGTGCCCCTCGGGACGCATGGGAGGACGGCCTTCCGACATCGGTCGCGGGGGACGCTTGGCGGCGCGTGGCGCGGCGGTCGGCGGTCGGCGCTTTCGCGCGGGCTTGGGGGCGTCGTTGGCCAGCTCGCGCAGCTTTTCGAGTTCCTGGGGCCGCAAGGGGCGGTACTCCGTGGGCGCCAACTCTCCCAATCGCAGCGGGCCGAATTGGATCCGCTGGAGCGACATCACTTTGTGACCGATCCGAGCGAACAGCCGCCGGACTTCGCGGTTTTGCCCCTCGGTGATCAGCACCTCAACGAGCGTGCTTTGCCCTTTCGTCTTCAGTTTCTTCGCCTGCCGCAGCCGGAATTTGCCTTCAGTGAAGAAGAGCCCTTCCTGCAACTGTTTTAGGACCTCGGGCGAGGGATGTCCCGCGACGAGGACCCGATAGACCCGTTCGACCTGGAAGCGGGGATGCGCCAATCGATGGGCGAGTTCGCCGTCGTTCGTGAGCAGCAGCAGACCCTCGGTGTTCTCGTCGAGCCGCCCGACGGTGAACAGCCGCGTCTCCATCGGCGGGAGCAGATCAATCACGCGCGGCCGCCCGGCGGGGTCGGAATTGGTGCACAGACACCCCGGCGGTTTGTTGAGCAGGAAATACTTCTTCGCCTGCAACTTCACCCGCTCGCCGTCAACCGCGAGCTTCTGCGATTCGGGGTCGACGCGGACCCCCAAGCTATCGACGACTTGGCCGTCGATCGTGACCCGCCCGGCGACGATCAATTCCTCGCAGCCGCGACGCGAGCCGAACCCCGCGGCGGCCAGGACTTTCTGCAGGCGTTCCCCCGCGGGAGCCGGAGTCGCCGGAATGGATGGTGGGTCGGAGCGCGTCATGAACGAGGGACTCAGGTCGAAGGCCGGGGATCCCTGGCGAACGACTTCGTCACAGGGGCAAGGGATGTATCGTAACGCTTCAATGGCAGACCCGCGAGGGGCCCTGGCGGTGTGCCCAGGGCCTTCGCTTTGTTGACTTTGGAGGGCTTTTGACGTTTGGTCCGGTGCCGAGAGCCAAGAGTCTCGTGCAAGAAACCCTTGGAATTATGGGGTTTTCTCAGGCTCTAGCCACTAGACTCTCCGCACTCGACCACGAGTCTTGGCTCGAAATTGAAACAACCGAAGGCCCTGCGGTCTGGCTGTGCATGATGATCATGGCGCGCCGTTTCGCGGATTGTGCTGGGGGAGGCTTACCGTCAGTCACGGAGTCGAGTCCATGGAGCCTTGATGGAACGCGAATCCAGCGTTCCATTCGACGACGACCGGACCGCGGAATCCGCGGCCGACATGGTGTGGCCGCTCGAATCTCATGAACCCTTGCCCCCCCCCGCGCGCAGGGCCGCGCCCACGATCTCGCGGGCTTCCTCCACGATCCGCCGCAGATGGGCTTCGTCCTTCAGGCTTTCCGCGTAGATCTTGTAGATGTTCTCGGTCCCCGACGGCCGTGCGGCGAACCAGCCGCCCGCGGTGGTCACCTTCAATCCACCGATCGCCGCCTGATTCCCCGGCGCCGTCGTCAGTTTTGCGGTGATCGGGTCGCCCGCCAAAGTCGCGGCTTGCACCGCCTCCGGCGCGAGCTTCTTCAAGACGTTCTTTTCCGCCGGGGTCGCCGGTTGGTCGATCCGGGTGTAACACGGCGCGCCGAACCGTTGGGCCAGCGCGGCGTAGTGCTCGCCCGGGTCTTGCCCCGTGACGGCGGTGATCTCCGCCGCGAGCAGGCACATGATCAGTCCGTCCTTATCGGTCGACCAGACGGTGCCGTCGCGCCGCAGGAAACTCGCGCCGGCGCTCTCTTCGCCGCCGAAGCCGAGCGTCCCCTGGTCAAGGCCGTCGACGAACCATTTGAAGCCGACGGGGACTTCGTACAGCGTCCGCCCGATCGACTCGGCGACGCGATCGATGAGCGCGCTGCTGACGAGCGTCTTCCCGACCGCCGTCCGGGCCGACCATCCGGGCCGATGGGTGAAGAGGTAGCGAATCGCCACCGCGAGATAGTGGTTCGGATTCATCAGCCCGCCGGACGGGGTGACGATGCCATGTCGGTCGGCATCGGGATCGCTGCCAAAAGCGACCGCGAACTGATCCTTAAGCCCCACCAGACTCGCCATCGCGTAAGGGCTGGAACAGTCCATCCGAATTTTGCCGTCGTGATCGACGGTCATAAACCCGAATTGGGGATCGGTCCGGCGATTGACGACGGTCAAGTTGAGTCCATAACGGTCGGCGATCGGCTCCCAATATCCCAGGCTGCTCCCACCCAGCGGGTCGACACCCAGCTTCACTCCCGCCCGCTTCACCGCCTCGAGATCGACCACGTTTGCAAGGTCGGCGACGTAATCGGGGACGTAATCATGAACCCGGGTTGTGGCGGCGCGCATCGCCGCGTCGTGGGTCACGCGCCGAATCGTCCCGGCGCCTTGCGACAGCAACTCGTTGGCGCGCTGCTGAATGACCGCGGTAACGTCGGTATCGGCGGGGCCCCCGTTCGGGGGATTGTACTTGAAGCCGCCATCCTCGGGCGGATTGTGCGACGGGGTGATGACGATGCCGTCGGCGAGCCCCGTCGTGCGGCCCCGGTTGTGGGCCAAGATCGCCCGCGAGATCACCGGCGTCGGAACCACGCCGTCGTCGCGCTGAATGACCGTCTCGACGCCGTGCGCGGCCAGGACTTCGAGCGCCGTGCGCTCGGCGGAGGCGGACAGCGCGTGGGTGTCTTTCCCAAGAAACAGGGGGCCGGTGTAGCCTTGCCGTTCACGGTACTCGCACAAGGCCTGGGTGATGGCGGCGATGTGGGCGGCGGTGAAGGTGCCGTTCGCCGACGTCCCGCGATGACCGCTGGTGCCGAAGCTGACCTGCTGGACGGGATCGGCGGGATCGGGCCGCTGCCCGTGATAGTCGCGCACCAACCGGTCGACATCGATCAACATGTCGGAAGTGGCGGGTTGACCCGCGCGCGAGTGCAGAGCCATGCGAATGTTTCCCAAGGTCACCACGAAGACCCATCCACGTGGGCCATGACCATACTCTGCCCGATCGCCGCGTTCATGCCAACGGTACCTCGCCCGACCCCAGGCGGCCGCGGGACGCACGCACCCTGCGGGTGGTCCCGATCGTGAGGTCATGGCATGATGGGTCGGAGCAACGCCGAATCGTCGTGAGACTCCGCGATGCGACAGGATCCTTACGGAGAATTCCGGTTTGTTGATCTCATTGGGCTTGATCGTCCTGGGACTCGCGTTACTGGTCGTGGGGGGCGAAACCTTACTCCGCGGTTCGGTCGGCCTGGCGAAGTTATTGCGTCTGACGCCGGCGATCATCGGGCTGACCGTGGTCGCCGCGGGCACCTCGGTCCCGGAACTCGCCGTCAGCTGGATCGCCGCCTTACAGGGTAAAGCCGACATCGCGGTCGCGAACGTCGTCGGCTCGAACATTTTCAACATCACCTTCATCGTCGGGTTGTGCGCGGTCGTTCGTCCGATGGCGATCACCGGGAACACGATCAAACTCGAGTATCCGGTCCTGGTCTTGGTGACGCTGCTATGTATCGTGGTCGTGCAGGACGGTGTGCTGAATCCGCTCGATGCAATCCTCTTCCTGGTGGCCTATCTCTGGTTCACCGCCTATATGGTCCGCCTCGTCAGGCAGCAGGTAACGCAGGCCGAGGCCCGAGCGCTCGACGAAGAGGTGACCGAATTAACCCCCGAGCCGAGCCGGCCGCGCACATGGGTCTGCGTCGGGCTGATCGTGGTGGGCATCGCGCTGCTGGGAGCGGGGGCGCAATCGACCGTCACCGGCGCGGTTCAATTGGCGCGACTCATGGGCTGGTCGGAACGGGTGATCGGCCTGACGATCGTCTCGATCGGCACGAGTTTGCCCGAAATCGTGGCGTCGCTCATGTCGAGTCTTCGCGGCCGCAGTGACGTGGCGATCGGCAATGTGATCGGCTCGAACCTGTTCAACATCCTCTGCATTTTGGGACTCAGCGGCCTGATCGCCCCCTTGCCCGTCCAAGCCGAACTCCTCACCAACGACTGTTGGTGGATGCTGGGGGTCACGCTGCTGATCTTCCCGCTGATGTTCACGCGCCGCAGCATCAATCGCGCGGAGGGAGCCGTCCTTTTGGCGGCCTACACGATCTACCTCGGGCTGCTGCTGCGCTGATCGCCGGGCGATGACGCGGCCCGAGGGAGACGCCATCACCCGGCGCCTCGCTTCGGTCCTCAGGTGGGAGGCCCCTTCCGTCGGGCCGGGCGCGGGACTAGGGCGTGATGACGACGGTTCGGCCATCGTGCAGGGCCGATTCGTAGCAGGCGTCCATCACGCGCTGGGTCTGCCAGGCGATCTCGCCCCAGCGGCGATCGACCCGGCCCGACAGCACCAACCCCGAGAACGTCCGGAACAGATTCACTTCCTGCGCCGTCGCATGGTTGTTGCTGCGTTCGACGACCGTCACGTCGCGAGCCCGCCGCTCCATATCGAACTGACAACCATCGACGACGAACGTCGAGTTCGTGACATGGTAGCGAACCTCGTCGCCGTAGAACGGGAGGACGAAGTCGGGGATGGTGACGAACCCCTTCGTGCCGGAGATGTTGACCCACTGCTGATTCTCGGTTTGGAACGAGCAGTAGAATGACGCCGAGACGCCGTCCGGGAACTGCAGTTCGGCGGAGAATTCCAGCGGAACTTTCGCGGGGCTATCGGGGCGGGCGGCGGCGTCGAGCAGGCGGGCCGTCACCGAAGTCGGCCATTGGTATTTCAGAGTCCACAGCGTCATCCGGATGGTGTACCACCCGAGATCCCCCAGGCAGCCGTGGGGTTCAAGTTCGCTGCTGACCCGGATGTTGCCGCGGAGGAACTCCTCGGGGGCGTGGAAGCTGAATTGCGAGGCGATGCGGCGAATCCGCCCGACGCTGACGCCGTCGTCGAGCGTATTCCGCAGCGCGTCGAGCCGACGACTGTGCATGAACATCACGCCGTCCATGAACTGCACCCCGTGTCGCTCGCAGGCCTCGAGCATCAGTTTGACGTCGGCGGAAGACACCCCGACCGGCTTTTCGACGAGAACGTTCTTGCCGGCCTCGGCGGCGCGGAGGACCCAGTCGCGGCGGAGTCCCGTCGGCAGGGGGATGTAGACGGCGTCGATGTCTCGCCGGGCGAGGAGTTCCTCGTAGCTGCCGCAGGCCTCGGGGACCGTAGGATGGGGGACGGCGGCCTGGCATTCGGCGATGAACTGCCGGCTGCGATCGAGGGTCCGGCTGGCGACGGCGGTCAGGCGGGCGTTGCCTGCGAGTCGGATCGCCTGCCAATTTTTCCGGGCGATGCCGGCGGTTCCCAAAATCCCCCAACGACAGACTTCACTGGCCATGAACGCGGTTCCGACAGATCACTCGTGGTGCGGTTTCCAAGGCGTGCGGCCCACAAGTTACGTCGTCGACCCGGGCGAGACAATCGAGAGACCGCGGTCCCTTAACGAGCGCCGCGGCGTCCGCCCGCCGTGTCTTGTGTCGTCGAAGGTCGAAGGTCGACGTAGGCTGGGTTAGCGCCGCGTAACCCAGCGATTTGCCGGAGGGTATTGGGTTTCGCCGCGCTCTCCCCAGCCTACGAGGCTACCCGGCCAACATGCTGGACGATCGCGGGATTTCGATGATGATCGGGATAGGCTCCCCGGGACCGATGCACTAAATTGCGTCGGTAGCCACGTGGGGGGTGACCGGTCGTGGCCGGCCGCGAAAAGGAATTCGCCGTGAAGTTTCGGAGTCGCTGGGTCAGCCGGTTGGCCGCAAGGTGCTTGGTCGCGGGATTTCGGCTGCTGTTCGCCACGTGCCGGATCGTCTCGATCGCACCGGAGGCCCGCTTGAAGCTCAACAACCATACGGCGACCACCGAGACCGAAGAGTTCATTC
>CAYRVS010000239.1:0-2238 GCA_964427725.1 uncultured Planctomycetaceae bacterium
ATGCAGGATCAAGCTTGGATGCAGGGGAATGTCGAGCGGATTCGCGCGACCCGCGCCCGGTTGTCGACGGAGCTGACATCCCTGGGGTTCACGGTCGTCCCCAGTCAGGCGAACTTCGTCTGGAGCCAACACGCGACGCGGTCTCATCGCGCGTTGTACGAAGCCTTAAAGGCCCGCAAGATTCTCGTTCGCTACATGGTCTACCGCGACGTCCCGTGGGTTCCGGGCGGCGTCCTCGACGGCCTGCGAATCACCGTGGGAACCGACGACGAGATCACGGGGTTGCTCAGGACGCTGCGGGAAATCGTTTAAGGAAATCCGAAATACGAAGCACGAAATCCGAAGGAAATCCTAAATCCCAAGCTCGAAACAGGACTCATCAGAATGTGTTTAGAATTTGAACATTAGGATTTCCTTCGGATTTCGTGCTTCGGCTTTTCTCCTTGGTTTGGACTGTTCCCCATGTCCCGCACCGCCACGATTGACCGCCAAACCACCGAGTCGCGGATTTCGCTGACGCTGGACCTCGATGGGTCCGGCGTCGCCGAGATCGAGACCGGGATCGGGTTTCTCGATCACATGCTCACGTTGTTCGCCAAGCATGGGCTGTTCGACCTGCGCGTGAAGGCGGTCGGCGATCTCCATGTCGACGCCCATCACACGACCGAAGACACCGGCATCTGCCTCGGGCTGGCCCTCAAACAGGCGGTCGGCGACAAGCGCGGGCTGACCCGTTACGGCAGTCTGACCTTGCCGATGGAGGAGACGCTGGTGACGTCGGCCCTCGACTTAAGCGGCCGCGTGAAGTTCGTGAACCGCGTGACGTTTCCGACCGAGAAGATCGGCACGTTTGATACGGAACTGGTCGACGAGTTCTGGTACGCCGTCGCCGCGAACGCGATGATGAATTTACACCTGCTGCTGCATCACGGTACGAACAGCCATCACATCGCGGAGGCGATGTTCAAGGCGACCGCGCGGGCGCTGCGACAGGCGGTGACGATCGACCCGCGGCAATCGGGCGTGCCGTCGTCGAAGGGGACGCTTTGAAGCTGAAGCCCAGGAAGGCTTTCCCTGGGCATCCCCCAAAAACACATCACAACCCGAACAGCCGTTTCAGCGCATTGAGCAACCCCTGCGGTTGCCCGTCCTTCGATTCATCGCGCAGCGCTTCCAGCGGCGGATGCAGGAGCTTGTTGACGATCCGTTCGACCGTCCGTTCGATCGCGTCACGGTCGCCGTCGTCGAAGTGGGTCGATTTGCGGAACAACCGTTCGAGTTCCTGCTGCGCGATGTCGTGCCAGCCTTCGCGCAGCCGGACCACGAGATCGCTCGACGCGCGGCGATAGAACTCGGCGAGGAACTGCGATAGTTCGTCCTCGATGATCACGCGGGCCTTTTCGATCTCGCGGCCGCGCGCCTTGCGGTTCTCTTCGCAGGTCTGCTGCAAGCTGTCGATGTCATAAAGGTAGACGTTGTCGAGCTCGCCGACCCGGGGGTCGAAATCGCGCGGAGCCCCGAGATCTAGGATCATCGTGACGCGCCGGGCTTGTTGCCGGCGGGCCAGCGCCAAGCGCACGCGATCGACGATCGGCCGATCGGCTCCCGTGGTGCTGACGATCAGGTCGGCCCGGCCGAGCCAATGATCGAGCTCCTCCCACGGATAAGCGGCCCCGCCCCACTCGGCGGCGAGGCGCTGCGCCCGCTCGGGGCTGCGGTTGATGACCACCACGTCGCGGACGCCGTCATCGCGCAGGTACCGCAGCGTCTCTTCCGCCATCTCGCCCGCGCCGATCACCAGGACCCGTTTGTCGGTGAAGGTGTCGAAGATGTTCCGGGCGAACTCGCCGACCGCCACGCTGGCGATCGACACGCGCCCTTCGGAGAGCCGCGTCTCGGTGCGGACCCGGCCCGACGTGCGGATCGCCCCCTGCACCAGCGCATGGGTCAACGGCCCGCAGGCGTCGTGCGTCTCGGCGAGGCGATACGCCTCCTTCACCTGATTCACGATCTGCGGTTCCCCGAGGACCATGCTGTCGAGACTGGAGACGACCTCGAAGAGATGCCGCACGGCGGGGGGGCCGGTCAGTTCCTTCAATTCGCCGACGAACTCATCGAGGGGGACGCCATGGAATTCGGAGAGGAACTGCGCAAACTGCGACAGCGTCGGCAAGGGGACCGTGGGAGACTGCGCGACGTAGAGCTCGACGCGGTTGCACGTCGAGAGGATCACCACCT
>CAYRVS010000239.1:2248-6496 GCA_964427725.1 uncultured Planctomycetaceae bacterium
GCCGCGGGCAGCGCCGCCTCCTCCTCGACCGACACCACCTCGAGCTGCGGAAAGAGGGCTTCGAGACGATCGTAGGCGCGGCCGAGGACGTCGGGATTCGGGAAGGCGAGCCGCTCCCGAATCGCCAGACCGGCGGTCTGATGAGTGAGGTAGATGACGGAGAGATTCACGACGCGGGCTCCGTCGCCAAGGCCGACAACCGCGGCGGGGCGCCATGCACGCCCCCGGACGACAACGTCTGCGTCAGGATCTGCGCCCCCACGGTGGTGAGGAGCAAAAAGCCACACGCCCAGGCGGTGAGCCACGCGACCTGTCGTCCGGCGGTCGGCTTCCGCGTCACCAGCCAGATGAAAAGTCCGGTCATCAGCAGCCAACAGACGGCGCTGGCGAGGACGATCGGGTCGAACCACAAGTCGGCCAGCTTGGTTTCGGATGTCCGGGCCAAGGTCAGCCCCACACCGGTCACCATCCCGAACGTCAGCAGCGGGACCGAGGCGAGCAGCGCCCAGCGATTGACCCGCGCCAACCGTTCGAGACTCGGCAAGCCGAACCCGACGGCGGACGAAATCCGCCGCTTCATCCGCCGGTGTTGCCAGAGGTAGAGCAGACTGACGACGAACCCCAGCGCGACCCCCGCCATCCCGAAGATCAGCAAGCCGACGTGCAACATCGTCCAATTGCGATGGACGTTCCCGGCGGGACCGGCGACCGTCGAGGCGAATTGCGACGCGACGATCAGCCCGATCGTCAACGGCCAGACGATGAACCCTTGCGCCAGCTCGCGATCGGTCAGCATCACGAAGAGATGGACCAGCACCATCAGCCAGGCGAGCACCAACAGCCAATCCTGCATCGAACTGAGGAGCGGCGGCAGGCTGGTCTGTTGGGACCGCAGCAGCAGATACAGCGTCTGTGCGACGAACCCGGCGACGCCGACGCCGGTGGTGAGCCAACGGCCCCACGGCCCGCGCGTGACAAACCGCGTCCACTCGAGCCCGAAGGCGAGCAGATACGACGCGAGAAAACAAAGAACACTGACGCGCAGCATGCGGTTCCCACCGACCGCCGGGCGGATTCCCGGACATGATTATTGTCACGGCCGACTCGCCCGACGGCAATGGGGGGGGGCGGGTGACATGATTCCACGCCCGTCCCCGTTGAGCCGCGAGCCGCAGGCGAGCGCGATCCCCCTGCGGAATCACGCCGCGGATTCCGGACACTCCCAACTGACGAACAGGTGGATTGAATAAGGGATCACCCCAGCGCCGACACGGCGGGCTGACGCCGCGCCGCTCTTTTTCCTGGGGCAACCCGCGTGGAAAGCGCGCAGTGCTTGGAAAAATCCGGGGCGAACCGCGCCAAACCAGTTTGCGGGGCCGGTCTCTCGAACGTATCGCGTGTGGCGAAACGCGGCGGGGGTGTGGCGAAATGCCCGCCGTTAAGGAACAACACCTGAGTATATCGCGGGAAGATGGGCCACTTCCCGCCGAACTTTCCATGAATCGACGACTTGGCGATTGACGGCACATCAGTTGCTGGACAAAGTGCTTCCACGGACGAATCTGTCCGCTATTCCGTCTTTCTTGTGCCGGAGCGACCGCCGGCCTTGTTTCCGGTCGCGCGTGGTTCCTGTTCTCTCTCTTATTTTCGATCGAAGGGAAAACTCATGCAGGCCTTGGGACTTCTGGAAATCTACCAGGCGGGGGAGCTGACCGTCGTCGGCTTCGGCGGCCGGGAGATCCTCGAACAGATCAGTCTCGCGGAGTACCGCGAAGAACTGCTCAACCTCGTGCAGGAAGCGGACTGCCGCACCCTGGCGCTCGACCTGACCGGTGTTCGGATCATTCCCAGCGGCATGTTGGGAGTTCTCGCGTCGATCCATCGGCTCGACGTCGATGTCCATCTCTACAACGCCTGCGATGACATTCGCGAGGTGCTGGAGATCACCCATCTCGACGAGATTCTGCATCTGCACGAAGTCGAGATCTA
Organism: uncultured Planctomycetaceae bacterium; assembly: GCA_964427725.1. GTDB lineage: Bacteria > Planctomycetota > Planctomycetia > Planctomycetales > Planctomycetaceae > DSVQ01. The sequence continues at coordinate 4,238 of CAYRVS010000239.1, forward strand.
ACCCCGCCGCGATAGTCGGTTCACACGCTCGCCCCACCTCGGGTCATCAGACCGGAGGTGGGGCGATTTCGTTGGGGGTCGCGCCGATCGGCGGGAAATGCGGCGGAGAGCACGAACATCCAATTCCCGCGTTTGGGTCACGTCCCTTGAGAGAGTTCCCTCGAGCGTTGCCAGGCGGCGGTGACGGCGTTCATCACCGTGCCGCGGAAGGCGCCCTGCTCCAAGGCATGAAGTCCGGCGATGGTTGTTCCTCCGGGACTCGTGACGGCGTCTTTCAGCGGGCCGGGGTGCTGACCGGTCGTCAGGACCATCTGGGCCGCACCCAGCACGGTCTGCGCGGCGAGCTTCGTCGCCAGGTCACGCGGCAGTCCGGCCCGCACGCCGCCGTCACTGAGGGCTTCGATGAACTGATAAACGAACGCCGGGCCGCTGCCGGAAAGGCCCGTCACGGCATCGAGTTGGGTTTCGGTCACCGGCAGACAGAGCCCGACCGTGCCGACGAGCGCCTCCACCAGCTTGCCGTCGGCCGATGTCGCATGCGTCCCCAAGGCATAGGCGGCCGCCCCCGCCCCGACCAGACTAGGGGTGTTCGGCATCACCCGTATCACACGTCGCCCGGCCCCGAGTCCGGCTTCCAACGTCGCGAGGGTCACCCCGGCCGCGATCGAGACGACCAGTCGATCCGGCTGGAGGACCGGGGCCAATTCCCGCAAGACTCCCGCCAATTGCTGCGGTTTGACCGCCAGGATCACGACGTCGGCGGCCTGCGCGATCGCGGCATTCCCCGACAGTGGGCGGACCCCCGTCGCGGCGTGGAACTTCTCGGCGGCGGCCGGGTAGGCATCGGCGGCGAACAAGCGTTCGGTGGTGAGGATGCCCGCGGCGAGAAAGCCTTGGGCCAAGGCGGTCGCCATCTGCCCCGCCCCGATGAATCCCACGCGTGTCGCCGCCGGTGTCATGGCCAGATCCTTCGCCCCGTCGCCACGAGCATGAGGCGAGTGAGGGCGTACAACTTATGATAACCGGTCGCTCAATCGCGCGATATCCGCTGATCGACCCGTTGTTGACCGGGCATGATTCACCGGTGGGGAGTCATTACCCGTGACGCTGATGTTCCACCGTGCTCGAGAAGTTCCGTTCACGCCACCGTGCCGCGGGTGGGGATGCTGCGGTAGCCGCGTAAAAGCAACAGTAACACGACCAAGGCGGCGAACGCGACGGCGGCGAGCAGGCCGACCCCCGACAGATCGCTGAAAATCAGCCGTGTTCGGGCCCACAGCCAAGACCACGCAAAGAGGACGATCAGCGTCGCGGCAGCGAGGCAGGGGCCGTATGGGATATAGGGTTGGTTCGCCACGATCTTCCCCGCGACAGCGAACGCGAGCCCGGTCAACGGGGCGAGTATGAAGATCAGGACCACCGCCTGCCAACCGGTGAAGCTGCCGATCATCAACATCAGCGTGACGTCGCCGAAGCCCATCGCTTCCCGCCCCAGAACCCCGCGGCTTAAGCTCCGTACGAGCTGCGTGATCGCCGCCCCGGTGCAGGCTCCGGCCACGGACCAGGCGAGCGCATGCGCCTCGGGATGTGTCGAGTACCAAGCCGGGATGAACGGTCCGCGAAGCTGTGGAATGGCGTAGGCCCAATCGACCCAGAGATGGGCGATCTGCAGCTCTTGCAGCCCGACCGCTCCCGCGAACCCGATGAGCAGACCGGGCATCGTGAGGCTATCCGGCAGCAGGTAGCAATCGAGATCGATCACCGTCGCCAGCACAAGTAGTGTCCCCAGGATCGCATGATAGACCAGCCGCGCCTGCCGCCCCCAGGTCGAGGGTTGGACTTCCGGCGTGTCGAGGCAGTTCCAACGCAATTCCGTGAGGGTCAACCCGACGACAACGGCGACGATGGCCAGGCAGGTCAGCCAAGGGCGGAGTCGACGCCAACGCTCGGAGACCGGCGGCAGCCCCAACGCTTGCCGCTCCCGTGCGATTCCCCCTTCCAGCCACCAGCCTCCCAGCAGCCCGACTCCGGCGGCCACGCCCCCGGCGATCCATAAATCCATACCGTCCGCCCCGTCGGAGATTTCGAATAAGCCGTCACCCTAACACTTCATGTCACCCGGCGGGAGTCGTGGCGCGAGCCCCTCCAGGGCCTTCGCTTGTTGGAAACTGGGGCCTTCGTGATGCGTCCAGTGACGAGAGCCAAGAGTCTAGTGCACTGTCACATCAAGGAACGGGGGTAGACGGACTTGAGTTTGAT
>CAYRVS010000240.1:0-6443 GCA_964427725.1 uncultured Planctomycetaceae bacterium
GCCCGTCGATCATCGCCGCGTAGTCGTCGAGGTACCCGTTGAACCGCGCGTCGGTCGAGTACCGCGCGAAGCCCCCCCCGAGATGATCATAGATCCCCCCCGCCGCCATCTTGTCGAGTGTCAATCGCACGACCGCGAGCGCTTCGTCATCTCCGAACCGTCGATACCCCCGCAGCAGAACGCGGAGATCCATCGGATGGGGAAACTTCGGGGCCGCACCGAAGCCCCCATGTGTCCGGTCGGCCGATCGGACCAGCGCCGCGACCGCGCTGCGCAGCGTCTCTTCCGACAACGTCTCGGATGACCGCGCGGGTCGACCGGCGTCGATCACCGCCTGAGTCAATTCGGCGGCTTGCCGTTCGACGGCGTCGCGGCGGCGATGCCAGGCATCCTGCACGCCGAGCAGAATCTCCTGAAATCCGGGCCTGCCCCAGCGCGCCTCCGGGGGCCAGTAGGTCCCCCCGTAAAACGGCTTGAGATCGGTCGTCAGAAAGACCGACATCGGCCAGCCGCCGCTGCCGGTCATCGCCGTCACCGCGTTCATGTAGATCTGATCGAGATCAGGCCGTTCCTCGCGATCGACCTTGATGTTGATGAAGTGCTGATTCATCACGCCGGCGATCACGGGGTTCTCGAAGCTCTCGCGCTCCATCACATGACACCAGTGGCACGCGCTGTAGCCGATCGACAAAAAGATCGGGCGATCGAGCTCCTTGGACTGTGCGAGCGCCTCCGGTCCCCACGGATACCATTCCACCGGATTGTGGGCGTGCTGCCGCAAATACGGACTTGTTTCGTGAACCAGTCGGTTGGCCCGGACGGTCATCGCAATCCCTAGGTAATGTGGGTGATCGGTGGAGCGGGAATCCTTAAACGAGTGACCGAATCCTGAAGCTCGACTTCTCACCCGTCGTCGGAGCCGTGCCGGCGAGTGAGGCACCAGTCAATCGAGTGGGAATCGCCCACTTCCGGAAATGCTTGATATCAGATATCAGAGAAATAACATATCCGTAAGGGTGACGCCCGATGAAAACGGCCCCTGCCCGGTAAGCGTCAGAGCCGAGAGCCTCGGGGAGATACGGTTTCGCCCTCAAAACACGACTATGAACAGACAATTTGGTCAGCAAGGTGATGCGTGCACATCCGTCAGCGAAAAGGCCAAGGAATGTTCGATTTCCGACTCAGCGCTGTTTCGCGGAGCGTCACTGGCTGTCCGGCTCGACTGGTCGCAACCGTGAAGCCCGGGTCCTGCGTTGAAGCTGGTGTCACGGGAGAATTGGGAGGTTGAACCGGCCCATTCCTGCAAGCAGGCATAACCATGGCGCGGCATGGATTCTCGGATGACGAGTGGGTGGTGATCGAAGGGGTGTTCACCCCGCCCAACCGTATGGGGTGTCCGCCGATGCCGGCGCGGCAGGCGCTCGACGGGGTCTGCTGGATTCTCCGAGTGAGGGCGGCCGAACGTGATCTGCCGAAAGAACCAGGATCGAGGGAAACTGCGTATGCCCCCGCCATGGCCGGACCTCGGATGCGACGATCGGCGCGGGCCTATCTGCGGTTCAACGACCGGTTCGATGCTGACGATCGATTCGACCACGATCCGTGGTCGAATCGCCGGCGGCGGAAAATGGGGATGCGGCAATCGAGTACGAATTCCGTACCCCGGGGCGTGACGACCAACTATACTGGCAGCCAGTTCGTGGAACCGATCTCCACCTGTCCCTTCGGTCGGGGCCTGTCATGGATGCCGCGCGGCATCAGCGACTGAAGCTGCTGTTCGAGCAGGCGCGTCAATTGGACGGGGCCGAACGGGGGTTGTTCCTCGCGCGGGCCTGCGGAGACGACGCCGCACTGCGGACCGAGCTCGAGGCGCTGCTCGGTCACCATCGCGAGCAAACGTTGCTGAAGGCGTCGCCGACCGCGTCCCGCGACGTCACGAAAATCGCCGCGCGGTCGATGCTCAAGCGGGAACCGACGCGCGTCACGAGCGCTCCCGCGCCCTCGCTGGTGGCGTTGTGGAGCAGCCTCGCGACGTTGATCGCCGTCTTGGTGATCGGCTGGGGGCTGCATCAAGGGATTCGCGAGGCGCTGCTGGCCCATCAGATGCGGCTGCTCGAGATCGGCTGTCGGCAGGCCGCTGACGCCGTGCGGCATTACCTGGAGGACGGCTTGCGCGAGGCCGAGCGCTGGGGGATCAATGACGAATTGGCGATCGCCATCCGGAACGGCAACCGCCATCCGATCCCCGCCGAGCAGCGCAAATTGGAGACGTTTTGTCCGGAGTTCTCGGCGCGGCTGGTCGATCGGTGGGGTCCGGAAGTGACCTGCACCGTGTGGAATCGCGAGCAGACGAAGGTGCTGGGGCTGGCCAACAACATGACGTCGATGTTGGCCCCCTCCACCGATACCGGCGCGCGGATTCTGAACCGCGTGTTGAAGGGGGAATCGGCCGTTTATCTCCCGAACAGTCTCGAGATGATCTCGCAGGGGTTCCGTCCCCCGGCGGGGGCACGGGTGATGTCATTCATCGTCCCGGTCCGGGAAACGGCGGACGGGCCGATCGAAGGGGCGCTGCTGCTGCGTTACAACGCCCTCGAGGATCGGTTTCACGAACTGTTCGGGAACGGCGTGGTGCTCGAGACGGGCGAACTGTTCGCCTTCACCGAGGACGCCCGGATGATCAGCCGACCGCGGTTCGCGGAAGCGCTGGAACAACTGGGGCTCGTCGAGCGACCGGCGGACTTGCCCTCGACGAGTTACGTCTCGTTGCGCGATCCGGGGGGCGATCTGACAACCGGGCATGAACCCGCGGAAGCCCGTTCGATGCAGGTGGTGATCGATGTCGTCCGACGTTCGCTGGTCGAGCCGCGCGGCACGACGACACAGGTGTTTCGCGATTATCGCGGGCGGGCGTCGTGGGCCTCGTGGGAATGGCTCGAGCCGTTCGGGTTCGGGATCATGATGCGGGTCGATCAGGCGGAATTGGAGGCTCCGCTGCGGCTGCTTGATCGCGCGAGTTTGGCGACGCTCGTGTTGATCGCGGGAATGCTGCTGACGATCAGCGGGAGCACGGCGTGGCGAAGGTGGCGCGCCGCGCCGCGGGCGCAGGGTTTGGCGCGAGTCGGGCCGTATCGCCTGGAAGTCGAGATCGGCGGCGGCGGAATGGGTCAGGTCTATCGGGCCCGACACGATCTGCTGAAGCGTCCCACCGCGGTCAAGTTGATCCGCCCCGAGCATGCCACGCCGTCGGCCTATCGACGGTTTGAACGGGAGGTGCAGCTCGCCTGTCAGTTACGGCATCCCAACACGGTTTCGATCTACGACTACGGTCGGGCCGAGGATGGACGCGTCTATTACGTGATGGAGTACCTGACGGGGGGCAACCTGCAGCAATTGGTCGAGCTGTTCGGTCCGCAGCCGCCGGCGCGAGTGCTCTATTTGCTCAGGCAGATTTGCGGGTCGTTGGGGGAGGCGCATGCCGCCGGATGGGTCCATCGCGACATCAAGCCGCAGAACATCATGATCTGCAATTGCGGCGGCGCGACCGACTTCGTGAAGGTGCTCGATTTCGGGCTGGTCAAGCCGATGGAATTGGGCCCCGGCGAAGCGGAAACGACGGTCGGAGAATGGGTGGGAACGCCCAAGTACATGGCGCCCGAGCGGCTGCTACAGCCGAAATTGGCCGACGCGCGGGGGGATATTTACAGCCTGGGGGTGACCTTGTACTGGGTGTTGGCGGGGCGTGAGCCGTTCGAGGGGTCGATCGCCACCTCGCTGCTCAGCAGCCTGATCACGGAATCGCCGCAGCCCTTCCCCGCCGAGCTCCGGATCCCGGAAGCGCTGCAACGGCTGGTCTTTCGCTGTCTGGCGAAGCTGCCGTCGGAACGGTTCGCGACGCTGGCGGAGCTATGGTCGGCCGCCGAAGGGATCGCGCTCGCAGAGACTTGGTCCGCCGAGGACGCGCATCGCTGGTGGACCGCGCACCTGTCCCATCTGCTGCTGCCACCGAGAGACTTGGATCCGGAGATGAGTCGGGCGGCGAACGCGCCGACGGTCGTCTACCCGGCGACGACGCCCCTTCCCGCGGAGCCGCGTGTTTCCGCGGACACGACCCTTACGGATCGATGAAGCCTTCGCGGATCGCCAGCCGCGTCAGTTCGACGCGGTCGTGCACGCCGAGGAGTTTCATGAGCCGATACTTCAGGCTGTCGACCGCCTTCACGGTCATCCGCAGCCGCTGGGCGACCTCTTTGACGGTGAGACCTTCGGCGAACATCAGCAGCAGTTCGGTCTGCTTGAGGGACAAGAGGGCTTCGGATTCCGGCGTGATCGCGGGGTCCGCTCCGAGTTGCCCCCGCTGCTCGGGGTCGGGTTGCACCCGCTGCTCGGGGATGTGGTCCAACGGCTGCGATCCCGCCCGCGCGATGCCGAGCAACTCGCGGAGCAGCCGTTCGAGCGGCCACGATCGAGGCATGAAGGTCAACATCCCCAACCGGCTGAGTCGGCCGGCGAGATGCATCGGATACTGTTCCGTCCACAAGATGATCCGCGCGCCGGGATGATTCGCGCTGGTCATCGCGGCGAGCTCGAGCACCCCCCCGTCGGCGAGCCGCAATGACGACAACAGAAGCGCATCGGACGTCTTCGCGAGGAGCGCGCGGGTCTCGGCGATCGACGCGGCATGCTCGAACGACCAGCGCGGCTCGCGGGCCCGCAACCGCTCGACGAGGAGTTCCCCCAGCACCGGTTGCGGATCGAGGATCACTATCTGGGCGTAGGGGCGCGCGGTCGTCCCAGAAACCAGTGTGGGGAGGCCGCGGCCGCGACCTATCACGGGGTCGGATTCCATCGCGGGATGACTGGGATCGTACGGGGTCTCGGCGGTCATGGTCGTGTCGTACATGTCAAAAGGACCTGGGATGTTGGGGGCCGGCAAGTTTCAGCGATCAGCAACCATGCGGACGATCCGCGAACGGATCGTCAAGTGGGCCACGCGAGCTCCAAGGAACACGGCGGAGGGAAGCCAAGCCATTGAGTGCTCCGTCCAGAGACGGTACGGTGCCTTCGCGGCCGGATGTGGGTGATGGTGGGAGCCCGAACACCGCCGGGCTGTCCTAGATCGCGACATCCGGGGTCGGAGCCCGCAGGAAAATCCTCACGGCCGCGTGCGCATCCGGACGGAGAGTAGGGGTTCCTCCGGATGGCGAACGGGCTAACCCCTTGTCAGAATGGAGCTTGTTGCAATACCCCCGCGAGTCAGGACCAAAGGGGTTTGGGATGTCCGCCGACTCCGCCGACATCACGCTGCTTTTGGGCCGCTCGGCCGGGGGCGATGCCGCCGCGACCGCCGCGCTCCTCGAGTTGACCTACGACACGCTGCGGCAGCAGGCCGAACGGCAGTTTCGCGACGAAGGGGCGGGCCACACGCTGCAACCGACCGCCGTGGTTCACGAGTCGTTCTTGCGACTGATTGGTCAGCGCGACATTCACTGGCAAAATCGGGCCCATTTCCTGTCGGTCGCGGCGATGATGATGCGCCGCGTCCTCACCGATCATGCCCGCGGGAAACAGCGCCAGAAGCGCGGCGGCGCGTGGCGGAAACTCTCCGAACTCGACGATCAGCAACTCTCGATCGCGCGCGACGACGACGTCCTGATGGTGCACGAGGCGCTCGAGAAGCTGGAACAGGTCGACCCGCGGCAGGCGCGAATCGTCGAACTGCGGTTCTTCGGGGGCCTCACGAACGCCGAAGTCGCCCAAACGTTGGGGCTGTCGCTGCGGACGATCGAAGCGGAATGGTCGTTCGCGCGCGCCTGGCTGCGGAAGGAACTCGACGACGGGAGTTGAGGGTTGGCAATGTGTCTGGTGGTCGCCGAGCCCGCGCGATGCCCCGATAAGGGATCGCGCGAAGCTGGCCTGACATGACGTCGAGCGCGTGGTGGCGATACGGGATGATCGCTCCAGAAAACATGCATCATCGATGTGACTGACGTCCCACCGCTCATGAGATTTGATCGCTTGATCGTGTCCCACCTGATCAGCGGACGCGGAGCTGATACGGCAGGATCGTCAGCGCCGGTTCGCGGGCCAAGAGTTCCAGGGTCTGGAGCTGCCGCAGCGGTTGACGGAACCCTTCGGGGAGGGCCGACCACCAGGTTTCCGCGAGTAATCGTGCGCGGGTTTCGGGTTCGATCGGGCCGAGGAGTTGCTCGAAGGGGCTGACCGCCTTGGGGAGATCGAGGCGTTCGAGCTTCTTCGCCGGGTCGAGTCCCGCCGCCGTTTTTGCGAACGCGATGGCGTCGGCGAGGGTGCCGACTTCATCGATCAATCCCAGCGCTTTCGCCTGTGTCCCCGTGTAGATGCGGCCGCGCGCCAGCTTTTCGAGCGCCGGCACGTCCATCTTGCGTCCCGCCGCGGCCTTCGTCGTGAACTGGGCGTAGATG
>CAYRVS010000241.1:0-6431 GCA_964427725.1 uncultured Planctomycetaceae bacterium
CTAGGCATCGGCAGGGAGGCCCCCAGCGGAAAGATGCGGGCCATGACCGCCATTCATTACGAAACCAACGTCCTTGACCTGTGGGAACTCCTCAACCGCTGCATGGGCAAGCCGGAACTCGCCGCCCGCGTGATCCAGCGATTCCAGAAGCAACTGCAGGGGGACCTCGACAAAATCGCCGCCGCCCTCAACGGCGGGAACATCGAAGCGGCCCGCGAGTCGGCCCATCGCCTCAAAGGGGCGGCGGCCAACGTCGCGGCCCATGGCCTGAAGGAACAGGCCCACGCCCTGGAATCGGCGATTCAGCTCGAACTCGCCGAGCAATACGAACTGGTGTTTCAGGGACTCCTCGCCGAACGCGATCGCTTCGTCGAAACCGCGGCGCAGGTCCAATTCAGCTAAGGGGAGCCGGCCTCCCCCCCCGAACGGCATGACCATGCATGTCTTGATCGCCGAAGACGACGACGTCACCGTCGACCTCCTCGAAGCCGCGCTCATCGAGTTCGGCTATCAGGTGACCGTCGCCTGCGACGGCCTCGAAGCCCTCCGCCAACTCCGCACCGGAAAATTCCAACTCGTCATTTCCGACTGGGAAATGCCCGGGCTGAACGGTCTCGAACTCTGTCGTCGCGTCCGCCAGCGCCGCTGGAGCAGCTACATCTACTTCATCCTCTTGACGTCCCATTCCGGGGTCGACAACGTCGTCCAAGGGCTTGACGCCGGGGCCGACGACTTCCTCACGAAACCCTTCTTCCCGCAGGAGCTCCGCGTCCGGCTGTCGGTCGGCCGCCGCATCCTCGGCATGCAAAGCCGCGATCTCACGATCTTCGCCCTCGCCAAGCTCGCCGAATCGCGCGACACCGAAACCGGCGCACACCTGGAGCGGATCCGCGAATACAGCCGGCTGTTGGGGGCCGAGCTCGGCCGCACCGGTCCCTACCGCGACCAGGTCGACGGCGATTACGTCGAACTTCTCTACCTCACGACGCCGCTGCACGACATCGGCAAGGTCGGCATTCCCGACCAGGTGCTCCTGAAGCCCGGCAAGCTGACGCCGCAGGAGTTCGCCATCATGCAGCAGCACACCACCATCGGCGCGAACACGCTGCGGGCCGTCGCCCAGATGAATCCCGAGGCCCAATTCCTCGCGATGGCCCACGACATCGCCTTGTCGCATCACGAAAAATTCGACGGCGGCGGCTACCCGAACAAGACCGCCGGCGTCGACATCCCGTTAAGCGGCCGCATCACCGCCGTTGCCGACGTCTACGACGCCCTCACCAGCAAACGGGTCTACAAACCCGCGTTCACCCATCAAACGGCGATCGAGATGATCGTCGAAGGGAAGGGGAAGCACTTCGATCCCCACATCGTCGACGCCTTCCTGGAATTGACCGACGACTTCCAACTCGTCCGCCAACGCTACGAATCGGCCCCGTCCCTGTTCGACGGCGAACGCCTGATCGTCGACCCGGTCCCGGAAGCGACGACCTAAAGGCGAATCGAGTCAGAGTCGGCTTAGAATCCAACCGACCAGCAGACTCACCAGCACTGCGATCAGCGCGCTGGCCAGAGAGCCGATGAGAATATACTCGGCCCGATCCCGATCCTCGAATTCCTTCGAGCGTATCAACCCCTTTGCGGCCATCAAGAAGCCCAATGCCTCAAAGTTCCCATGCACAATGAAGATCATGACCAGCAGCCGTTCGATATTCCCGATAGCCTGTCCACGCTCGATCTCTTTGGTGTCCACTTCCGATGCTGGTGGCTGCATCTTCCGTATAACCTCGGACTCGTCTACCGGCGGCGTGACCGACCGCTCGGGTAACACCTGATACTTCGACAGCAACCCGCGGATCACATTGTTGGCCCCACCGATCAGGTACAAACCGGCGCAGCCATACACCATCGCGCCGATGCTGCGTGCCGATGGGGATGTCTCGACGGAATCCGGGATCGGAAAGTACGCGATCAATCGGTGACATCCACCCATGATCAGCAGCGGAGCAACGACCTCCCCCCAGAACAAATACCGATACGGGGAAACCGTATTACCTGATCCGGGCGTCTCGCGCCACTCCCGAAAGGCCAGCATTCCGGCCACCGCTAACAGTAAGAAGGCCCCTATCGCCGCGGCTAACTTCGCGAAGCCGACGTTGATCTTCCACGACACAGGCGATGCCGGTAAATCGATCAACAGCACAGCCATCGCCCCGAGTACACCGGCAATCAGTGCAATCCCCCAGAGGGAGCGCTGCGTCAATTTTCGCCCACGGGGATACCCGAGAATCGCCAGTTGCCATATCGCCAGACATAACAAACATAGCCAAAATCGCCACGAAGAATCCGGTAGGAAACTGTCCATGATTACCTCTGTCGAAATCGCTCCAAGATCCCCGACCATGCCTGTTCCGCCTCTCGAATCGCCGACAGGTGGACCGCTTTCAACGTCTGACTGATCGCTGGCTGTTTTTTTTGGAGCAGATTTGCAACCTCCGTCTGTGACCGATGCTTTTCCATCAGGTCGACAATCCGTCGTTGTTGATTCGTCATGCCGTCGTACTGAACCCACAGGGTACGCGCCAAGCCATTTAACGGGGCGGTCCATTCCTCAAACCCCTCAAATACCCCCCCCAATCTGCCGTCTTCCTTGGCGGCCTCAAGCGCAGCCCGCGCCGCGTGCCAGACTCGGCCATCCATCCCCAACGCCATCGGTTCGAGATCCGTCTCCAATTTTCCGTACCCGATGCCGATCCGCACTTGAACTGTCGGCAGCCCGGTCTCTAGCTCCCTGATTAACCGGGGCACGATGACGGGATCACCCACCAGCCCCTGGAATTCGTCCCCGATCGTGATCACGAACTTCGACAGAATCTCCGCCGCATACCGGTCGTTCCAGTCATCGAGCAATCGCCTGATCCTTCGCTGGAGCAACGCTCGGTCACGTCCCTCGAACCGACGACTGTCGACGAGATCGCCAATCCAAGCCGTGCACTGATGCGAGCGGCGCATGTTCGGCTTGTCGCTGCGGAAATCCGGCCATAGGACGCACCCAACGCGCATCCCATAACAAGATTGTAGCATAGATCAGTAAGATAACACAATAGAAGCATACGTCTTGAGTATGCGAATAATGCATTATTGAAACTCTACTTGCAAGGATGCTCATCTACCGGACTTGCAAACACTGTTGACTCAAATGACGTAAGATACAACCAAAAAACAACTTACGACGACAACCAAGCAGAGCCGGATATGTGCCCTTGCGTTCACTCACCTGTTTCAAATGTACAGAATCCAGCCTAGGCCGCTGTCAATCATTCAACGGCTGCGCGCTCCGCAAGTACGCGAACAGGTTCCGCACGTCTTCGTCCGTGAAGGTCTTGAGCTGTCCTTCCGGCATCAGCGACTGCTTCAGAACTCGGTGTTCTTCGATGCCGCCGCGGTCGATGGTCGTGGTCTGGCCGTCGCTGCCGCGCAGCACCAACAGTTGCGGATCCTGCTCGATCAGGAAGCCCTGCACGACGCGGCCGTCGTCGAGTTGCACGAGATGCGTCTCGAATCCTTCGCGAATCTCGGCGGAGGGATTCAGGATGTTGAGGAGCAGCCGCGGGACGTCGTCCCGCTTGAACGTGGTGAGATCGGGCCCGACTTGTCCCCCCTGCGCGTGCAGGGTGTGACACTTGCCGCACGTTTGCATGTAGAGTTTTTTCCCGGGATAGGGGTCCCCTTCGGCGCCGTCGAGGAGCGCCATCAGCCGCGTGAGTTCGGCCTGCGTGGCGGCGGTGGAGGCCCCTTCGATCGATCCCCAATGTTTGGTGATCAGCACGCCAATCGCCGGGTTCGCATGGATCGTGAGGAGCCGGACCGTCTCGACGGGAATCGTCCGCGGATCGATCCGGCCGGCATCGACGGCGTTCAGGAACGCGAGACCCCAGGCGGCTCGGCTCACCAGCAGCGACTGCGCCACTTGCCGAACGTCGTCGATCCACTTCGGATACTGCTCAAGGACGATTGTCGGAATCCGTTCGTCGCCGTACGCGGGTAACGATGTGAGGATCGCGATCCGGACCGCGTCGTCCGCCGTCGCGATCAACCGATCGAGCATGACCTCCAAGCTCTCCGGCGTGCGAACCTCGCCGAACAGCGTGGCGTATTCGACCCGCTTATCGCTGGGAGTTTTCTCGTCGGCGAGAGCGGAGAGCGCCTCCCGAATAGCGGCCGCGTCCCCCTGCCGAATCTTCAGCGCGAGCGATCCCCCACCCGCTTGAGTCAACGCCGTCACCAACTCTCCGGGGACGTTTGTCAGACTGCGGCCCTGATACGCCTCCTCGAAGCCCCGCATCAGCGCCGCGGTCGCTTCCGGGCTGGGAGACATCGTGAGCAACTTCGTGCAGACGGTGAGATCGGCCCGTTGACCGGTCGCCGCGAACCGCCGCATCAGCCGCGGCAGAATTTCACGGATCACGATCGGTTCGCCCCAGAGCTCGGGCGCCGAGAAGAGCTCGACGACGGCGGCCGGTTCCGTGGTCACTTTCGCTTCCAGGCTCCACCACAGCAGCAGCGCATAGCGAGGGTCGTCAATCAGTTCGGAATGCTTGAGCAACCGCGCGAGCAGCGGCAGCGCCTGGTCCGCCTTGCCGATCCGCTTCGACGAACAGGCGATCTGACACAACACTTCGCGGTCGGTCTCCTGATCGAGCGCGATCAGGAACGGCGCGAACATCCGTTCCGGCAACCGGTCGTTCGCGTCAAACCATAACCGCCACGCCCATTCGCGAACGCCGGGATGGGGATGGACGATCGCGGTGATCACCCGGCCGCCACCGAAAAACTGTTGCGCGTGCAACGACCAAATGGTTTCCAACGGAGACGCGGCTTCGGCTTCCAGCAGTTCATGGCTGGGCCGTCCCCCATCGAGCGGCGGCTTATCGGCCATCAGTCGCAGCGCCGTCTGCCGCTGCCAGCGATTCGGATGCGACAAGGCCTTCGACAAGGTCTCCGACGAAGCGTCCGCGAGCATCGTCGTCTTCGCTCTCAACTCTCGACGATCAACTCTCGACTCTCTCCCCCGAATCCGATAGATCCGCCCCCGCTCGCGATCCATCCCTCCTTGATAGTTCGCCGTATGGGCCAGTTGGCCGTCGTACCAATCGGCGACGTAGATGTTGCCGTCGGGGCCGTCCTTGATGTCGACCGGGCGGAACCAACTGTCGGCCGATTCGATCGCGTACCCGAGGTCGCGGGTCTTGAAGGTGCTGCCGACGGCGGTCCGTTCACTCATCACCACATGGCTGTTGATGGGGTTCACGCCGAACAGCACGCCGCGATATTTCCCGGGCAACGCGTCCCCTTCGTAGATGAGGAAATTGTGGGTGAAGCGGGCGTAGTCGCCGTGCTCCATCATCGGGAAGTAGCCGAAGGCGTACGGGTTCGACAGCGGGCCATGCTTCCCAAACCCCTTCTGCAGATACGCCCCCTGCATGTAATGAAAGCCGCGGGTGTTGCCGCCGTTGTGCCCGCTGAAGCAGCGCCCCGCCGCGTCGAACTCGACGCTGAAGGCGTTGCCCCCCCCTTCCGCGAAGACCTCGTACCGTTTGGTCTCGGGGTGATACCGCCAGATGTTTTGCCCTTGGGTATGCACAACCGCCTTCTCGCCCGGCCGCCGCACGGCCCCCGAGACGGTGCTCCCCTGCGCCGAGTACAACCAGCCATCCGGGCCCCATCGCAGGCTGTTCACGACCGAGTGCGTGTCCTCCAGGCCGAACCCTTCGAGCAACACTTCGGGATCGCCGTCCGGCACATCGTCGCCGTTCTTGTCGGCATAGAAGAGGAGATACGGCGGATTGAGAACGAAGACCCCGCCGCGGCCTTGCGCGAACGAGGTCGCGATATTCAGGCCATCCACGAACGTCTTGTGGGTCTCGAACGTCCCGTCGCCGTCGGTGTCTTCATGGATCGTGATCTTGTCGCGGCCCTTCGCCCCGTGCGGCGGGGGGAGGGGAACCTTGTCATAGACCGCCCGCCACCATTGATCCTTGCTGAGGAGTTTCAGCCCCGCCGGCTCGGGATACTGCTCGTAATTGAGGACCCACAACCGGCCGCGCTCATCGAAGTTGAGAAAGACCGGCTGCGTGATGACCGGCTCCGTCAGGACGATGTCGACGGCGAGATCCTCTGGAATCTTGAACCCGGCGAGGGATTCCTCCGCCGTGCGCGGAGTGTCTTGCGCGCGACGACCAATCACGGTCGCGAACCGGCTCAACTCCGGGGCGGGAATCACCATGGGAGCGAGGAGATATTCCGCGAGGGGGGCGCGCCCCCACGCGGGATCATCCCCGCGCTCGAACCGCCACGTCCCCGCCAGCGAGACCGCCTCGTTCCCCCGCAAAATGTGCGGCGCGAGCCCCTTGAACCCCGCGTTCCCATCG
>CAYRVS010000242.1:0-6369 GCA_964427725.1 uncultured Planctomycetaceae bacterium
TTTCAGGACCCGGTAGAGGGCGACGTTGCTTTGCAGCGCCTCTTTCCCCCCCCGCAAGATGACCGCGTTCCCGCTCAAGACACACAACGCCGCGGCATCCGCCGTCACGTTCGGTCGGGACTCGTAGATGAAGAAGACCACTCCCAGCGGCACCCGCACCCGCTGGACCGACAGCCCATTCGGCCGGACGGAACCTTCGATCACTTCCCCGATCGGATTAGGCAGCGCGGCGATCTCCCGCAACGCGGCGGCAATCCCTCCCAAGCGACTCGGGGTCAACCGCAGGCGATCGATGCTCGCCTCGGACAGACCATGCGCCGGGGCGGCGGCGAGGTCCTGCTCGTTGCGGGCCAGAATCTCGGGACCGGCGGCGATCAGCCGATCGGCCGTCGTCAAGAGCCACTGTCGCTTCGCGGCTCCGCTGACGATGGCCAACTCCCGCGACGCGACGCGCGCCCGGTCGGCCAATTGTGTCGCGTAGTCGGCAGCCTGCGTCATAAGTGCCCCGGAACCCCTTGGAACTATCGATGGAGACGGGAGTTCCGTCAATCCCGGAACTGGCCGTCAGGACTCCCCCAGCGAAGCTCTGATCAAGGCCCGTAGGTTCGCGCGCCCAACCGTCACGACGACCGACGGGACCGAAACGGTGCGCGGAAGATTCGCGCGACCGGGTCGATCGATTGGCCATAAACCAAGATTGATTAAATGGTTACATCGAGTCGTCGATCTTCGTGATTTCGTACTTCTGAATCCCGCGCGGCGCCTCGAACTCGACGATCTCGCCGACTTTCTTCCCCAGCATCGCCTGGGCGAGCGGGCTCGACGTCAGGATTTTCATCGGGTCGCTGGCGTAGTCTTCCTCGCCCGGGCCGACGAAGACGTAACGCTCCTCGTCGTCGTACTTCAGGTCCTTGACGGTAACGCAGGTCCCGAAGCTGACGATCCCCTTGGGGAGCGACGATTTGTCGACGATGTAGCAGCTCGCGAGCTTGGACTTCAGCGAGTTGATCCGCGCCTGCATCAGCCCCTGGCGTTCCCGCTGGCCGTGATACTCGGCGTTTTCCCGCAAGTCCCCTTCGGACCGGGCATCGGCGACGGCCTGCGCGATCGACGGCAGTTCCACGTCCTCGAGCTGGCGCAGTTCTTCGCGCAGTTTGTCGTAACCCTCGCGGGAAATGGGTTGTTTGTCCATCGGTCGTCTCCTCACCCACAGGGCCCCATCAGGGACAGGGGTGATCGGGTCGGCATCGCGCCGTTCCATGGGCCGTCAAAGCAAAACGGGCCGGGCTGCCTCGGCCGGCGACCCGTACCCGTCACGTCGTCACGTACGAATTTTAGAAGAACCCCCCGCGAAATACCATCGCCAACCCGGAAGGATCACCCACCAATCCGTTAAGCCGCGAGCCACCGGCGCGCGCGTTTCACGTCCCTCGCACATGCCCGAACAGTTCAATGTGTTTCCGTGGCGCATACCGATAACCCAGTCGCTCCGCCGCCCGGGACAGCCACTCGTGTTTGGCCGCAAGCGCTTCCGCCGTCACTCCTTGCGGCATCAACCAGACCCGATCCTGCGTGATCTCCGGGAATTCGGCGAGGTACTCGGTCACGTCCTCCAAATCGTCCGGCTGGTCGATCACGAACTTGAGTTGATGGTCGTAATCGCGACAGAGCCGCCGAATCACGGAGGGTTGATGCCGGGCCGCTTGATGCCGGTTTCGCCAGCGATGCCCCGGCGGGGGATCGGAATTGGGCCGCTTGGGGCTGATCGACATCAGGTCGGCGACCACGGGACGATCGACCGTCCCGGCGGTTTCGACGGTGATCACCAACCCCGCGGCATGCAGCCGTTGCGACAACGAGACGATCTCGGGGAGCAGCAACGGCTCTCCTCCGGTCAGGACGACATGCTCACAACCATGGCCGAGAACTTCGTCGACGACGTCCTCGAGGTCACGCGCGATCCCTTGCGGATCCCAGGATGTGTACGGCGTATCGCAGTAGGTACACCGCAGGTTGCAGCCCGTGGTCCGGACGAAGACGGAAGGGGTTCCGGTCCACCGGCCCTCGCCTTGAATCGACAGAAACAGCTCCGAAACGTGCACGTCGTCGATCACTCGGCCCCGGATGGTTCACGCGAGGTGACGAACCTACAGAAGCCGCCCGGGGAATTGCAACACGGTCGCCATCATGGCGGGGGGCTGATCCGAGGGAGTGGTTGTCTCCTCGGAACGTCACAACTCCTCGACACGGGGAGGCGCGGGGTCGTTCACGTGTCGGAACCGATTTCCCCAGCGGACCAGTTCGACCAAAACCGCCCCTGCCAGGATCGCCCAGAGGACCATCGACGCCTCGAGCGCCAGCAGTCTGAACGGAGCCACGATGCCGCGCGCGACGACATCCAATCCCGCTTGGGCGATAATCCCGTTCATGATCGCTCCGTTCGGCACTACGAGTCACATGGTAAACGTGACGCGTCCCCGGAGTTCAACCGCAAGGCGGGGCGGACATTCACTCGATTGAACGGATCAAGCCGCGCGTTGACGGATCGGGCTCGCCGAAGTGCCGCGGCGGCGGGATCGAGATGCGAGGCGGCGCAGATCCCGGCGGACCGCTTCGACACTCAGCGAGAGCTGCGTCACCACCCCCAGCAGCAGCAACATTTGTCCCACGGTCGCGAGCAACCAGCCATGCAGGCCATGAGCGGGGCGGCCGCCGTAGAGGCTCCGCAGCACCCAGACCGAGCCGATCGTCAACACCAGGATGCCCGCATACGTCGTGAGTTGGGCGATCGTCAGGAGCCATCCCGAACCACGTCGGGACCGGGAACGGGGGGCGTTCGGTCGGAGCGGTATCGCGGCGACCGCGTCCAGCTCGGACGGGCGATCGGCTACTAGACCGTGTTCGTCCACCGACGCATCGAGTCGGAGCGGCGGTTGATCAATCGTCACCTCGGCGGCATGCGCTACGGGCGGTTGTTCCGCGACAATCGGCCGCAACCGGTCTTCGGCGGCCCATTTCGCCAAGAGATCGGCGGGCCCGGTGCTCAGCCCTTTGGCTCGGCCGAGAGCGGCGGCGGAAAGGCCCAAATCGCCGCCGCAACGGACGCACAGCAGGTGTTGATCATCCGCCGAAAGCTGAGCCGGGTTATCTCCCTGGCAGGTCGGACACCACATCCTTGCGTCTCCCCGGTCGGCGCGGAGCGGCACCGCGGGGGAGTCGTACCAGCGCGCGGGAACAAGCCGCAAGGAGAGTTACGGCCACTACGGCAGGAAGCAAGCCGACCGAGGAGCGGAACCTCTCGGTCGGCTTGGTGATCGGCGAGTCTTGCCGCAGCGGCCCAGTTTTGGGGAGGCCCGGCCACGGCTGGGCCTCTCACATGGAACGATGAGTATCAGGCGGCGAGGGCTTCCTCGTCGGCGGCGGCCCCGCGTTGGGGGATGTGGTCGTCGACCTCGCGTGCCAAACCGACCAATTGCAAGGCACGGATCGACCAGAAGGTGGGGTCGAGTTCCCACCAGCGATGGCCGGCCCGGGCGCTGCGCGGATGGGCGTGGTGGTTGTTATGCCAGCCTTCGCCGTAGCTCAGGATCGCGACCCACCACAGATTCCGCGATTGATCGCGGGTTTCGTAGTTGCGGTACCCCCAGATGTGGGTCGCCGAGTTCACGAACCACGTGGAGTGATACATCACCACCATCCGCAGGCACAGGCCCCACAGAACCATCGAGAGTCCGCCGCTGCCGAGCCATTCGCCCAAGCCGTACAGCACGCACCCGGTCACGACCTGCCACAAGAAGAAGGTCTTCTCGAAGAAGACGATCATCGGATCGTGCATCAGATCAGGAGCGTAGCGTTCGAAGAGGGCTTTCCGCTGCGCCGGCGTGCGATAGACCAGCATCCACCACATGTGCGACCACCACGGGCCATCCAGCGGTGAATGAGGATCGCCGTGCTGATCGCTACGGGCATGATGGAGGCGGTGGGTGGCCGCCCACGTCAGCGGGGAACCTTCCCCGGCGAGGACGCCGCAGAGCAAACCGCCGAACTTCGCCGGCCAAGCCAGCTTCAGCGACTTGTGCGATAGGAACCGATGGTAGCTGAGGGTGATCCCCAGACTGCCGGTCATCCAGTGCAACAGGCAGAAGACCCCGAAGGCGGGCCACGAGAAGTAGAATGGCGCGGCCAAGCAGGCCACATGCATCCCGATCATCCAGCCGAGCACGACCCAGTCCATGTTCGGCCGGGTCAATCGCTCGGGGAAAAACGACTGGTAGATCTCTTCGACGTTGGCCGTCGGCTTGCGTGACGCGGCTTGGGCCTCACGCGATTTGGCTTTCGCGGCCTTACGGCGGAGTTTGGAATTCGGCTCGAGTGTGGCGGACATGGTGGTTGCCCTCGCTGGTTTGTCCTCGGGACCGTCGCTCGGCGGATCCATCCGTCGAGACTCAGCTCGGCATGAATGGCACACCATCCATCACGACTGGTGAGTGAGTTCTACCACCCCATCGGCCGAATCGTGTCTGGCCTCGGTCACGCTCGCGTCAAACTTTTGTCAAGACGCAACGTCTTTTCCCGCATGTTGTTGCAACACGACTGTGGCCGAACGCTCCCCGCCACCCGTTGATCATGGTGTCGCGCACGGGAAAGACAACCTTCACCCACACGACCCCAACCGCGCGGTCATCGGCAAGGGAGCGATCGCCAAGTCCCTCCATGGCACGCCGAGCGGCATCTGGCACATGAAGCAGACTGCCCGGTCGACGGGGCGAGAGGAGCATCAGCCGACGGCGCGGACGATGGCGGCGGCACTTTGGCCCATCCGCGTGCGGTTCACCGTCAAGGCGAACGGCGTCGAGAGCCGCACCGGCTCGTCATGCACGACGTTCAGTCGGCAGAGGGGATCGGGATTGCGGTAGTTGAGGGTCGTGGGCAAGACCCCGTGCCGCATGGCGAGGAGACTTCCCGCGAGTTCGACCGCCCCGGCTCCGGCGTCGAAATGGCCAAAGTAGCTTTTGAGCGCGGTGACGGGGATCTTCTCGGCCGCCATCCCCAGGGCGTTGTGATAAGCGCGGGATTCGGCCCAGTCGTCGCGCTGGGTCGCCTTGCCGTGGGCGTTGATGTGGCCGAGCTCGCGGGGATCGAGATTGGCCTGCCGCAAGGCGGATTGAATCGCGCGGACGAGGCCCAAGCCTTCGCTCCGATTGGTCGCCGAGGCCCCGTCGCAGCCCGCGCCGATCCCCACGATCTCCGCATAAATCGGCGCGCCGCGACGGATCGCGTGGTCATACCGCTCGACGACGAACGCCCCGCCCCCTTCACCGATCACCGTCCCATCGCGGAAGCGATCGAACGGTCGACAGGCGGCGGTCGGATCATCTTCGCGGCTGAGGGACTCATACAGATGCTGCCGCATCAACTCGATCGGCGAGAGGTGCGAACTGCAGGCCCCGACGATCATGACGTCGGCGGCATCGCGGTAGATCACCCCCATCGCTTCGCTCAGGGCGAGCAGCGCGGAGGATTCACACGCGGTGATCGTATTGTTCGGGCCGCGGGCTTCGTGTTCGATCGCGACGTGGCATGCCGCCATGTTCGGCAGTTGTTTGAGCAGCCACAGCGGGCAGATTTGCCGCATGCCGTCTTCGGCGAATTTGGCGAGCCGTTGGGCTTCCACATCGTCGGCGAACGAGCGGGCGGCGTCGTTGAGTTCTTCGGGAGTCGTGGCGATATGCCCCGCCCCGAACTCAACCCCCAGACGGTCGGGATCGACGGTCCCCTTGGCGAGGCCCGCGTCCTTCATCGCCATCGAGGCGGCGGCGACCCCGAGTTGGATGTCGCGGGACATCACCTTGATGAACTTACGGTGATAGATGTGGTCTTCGGGGCGAAAATCACGGATTTCGGCGGCGAGCCGCGAGGGGAGCCCCAATCCGGCGAAGGCCTTGAGCGGACCGATCCCGCTGCGACCGTTGACGAGGTTTTGCCAAAAGGCCTCGCGACCGAGACCAATTGGCGATACCACGCCTACGCCCGTCACCACGACACGCGGGAGTTCGTGTCCAGCCGTCATAGCCCGACCCCGACCGCGTCCGACGTCGATCGCCCGAAGCCGTTCCGACGACATGGGTTCCATGCCCGTCGGTCGATTCGGGACAACGAACGTCCCACGTTTCGTCACGTGGAGCCGTTCGTTCGTCGGAATCACGCCCTTCATACTTCCAGGTTGGGAGTTGTTCGTCCGGGCGGGACGGATCAGAAGTCCAGCGAACCGCTGTCATCGCGGTCGTCGACCGTCTGATCAGACCGATCACTCGCCACGGGGCGTCAAGAACCCCACAACCTGCTTTATCGGACCGTGCCCGAGGAACG
>CAYRVS010000243.1:0-6369 GCA_964427725.1 uncultured Planctomycetaceae bacterium
GTCGCGGGCAAACCGCCGACAATCGCGGGACCGACGCCTGGGGCTTCCCGACGCAGGCGGCTGATCTGACCTCGGGCCTGTTGCACGGCGGGGCGCAGCCCACCGACGTCTACCTGCGGATTTACAACGGCATCAACGGCACACCGATGCCGAGCTTCGCGATCGCCTTGCAACAGGAGCCCGAGACGGTCTGGGATCTGGTGGCGTACGTGATGCATGTTTCGAGTCGCCGCCGGGTGGGTGAGACGCCCGACCCCGGCATGATGACCCCGTACCCCAAACCCGATCTGGCCGCCGCGACTCCCGCGGCGCAGGAATAGCAACATTGCTGCGGACATCAAGTCGCATGTGGATCGCGAGGTGCGGTTGCCCCGCGCCAAGGACGATGGCCGTTTGGACGGTTTGGCACAACGATCACATAGGCCGGGGCACCCGCCCCGGCCGTCTGCAAGCAACACTTTGGTGACGGCCCCTCGCGCACGAAGGTTCCGCGGATGACAGCCGATTTTCGCAAGCAACAAGAACTACTCGAGCTGCGCGACCGCGTGCGGGCCCTCGAGTCGGAACTCGCCGTCGCCGAGACTCATCAGCACTGGCCGCCGCAGGGCTTCTACCTGGAGTACTACGCGACGACCGGCTTCATGCTGGGGATGTTCGCGGCGGCGATGAGTCTCCTCGTCAACGTCATCGGGGCCCCCATCGCCGGGAAGTCGCCGCTGGAACTGATCCGCGTCTATTTGACCTTCCCGCTGGGCGAGCGGGCGCTGCAACTCGCGACGGGAGCGCATGACGTCTACGCGATCGGCGACGGCGTGATCTTGTCGATCGGGTGTTGCCTGTACCTCGCGACGGGGATGGCGCTCGGCGTGCCCTTCTTCGTCGCGTTGGTCCGCCTGACCGAGCACCGTTCGCTCGGTTACCGCTTCGGGGTGGCGACGGTCCTGTCGCTGGTCCTGTGGTGGTTCAACTTTTGCGTGCTGCTCGCCTGGCTGCAACCGGCGCTGATCGGCGGGAACTGGATCGTCGATCCCAAGATTCTGCCGAGTTGGGTCGCGATCGTCACCCACCTCGTCTTCGGTTGGACCATGGCGGCGATGTATCCGTTCGGCCGCTTCCAAGCCTATCTGCAACCGCAACCGACCGCCGCCACACCGGCGTAACTCCGCCCCGTGGCTGTCTGTCGGAACCCATAACCTTCCGTCCCCCTCGTGACTTCGAGCAGGTCGATGACGACGCTAACGATGGACGCGACTCGCCCCCCGCAATCCCTGCCGCGACAGGCCGACCTCGTCGAGGAACGCCTGGTGCTGTGGTACTTCGCGGCGGCGCTCGGCTACATGGTGGTCTCGATGCTCGGGGGCGTCTTGATGGGGCTGCAGCTCCTCAAGCACAATCCGCTGCCGGCGATCGAGATCTTCTCGCCCGGCCGCTGGCGGATGGTCCACACCAACGCCATCGCGTATGGGTTCCTCGCCAACGCCTTCCTGGGGATCATGCACTGGGTGATCCCCCGTTTGACGCTGCGGCCGGTCCTGAGCAAGCCCCTGTCGTACGCCATCTTCGTGGCGTGGCAGGTGGTGGTCCTCTCGACCGCCGTCGGGTTGCTCCTCGGGGAAGCCCAGGGGCTGGAATGGGGCGAAACGCCGGTCTGGATCGATCCCGTCGCCCAGTTGGGTTTGCTGTTGGTGGCGATCAATTTCGGCGCGCCGATCATCCAGGTCCGCGGGCCGATGTACGTCACCTTGTGGTACTACCTCGCCGCCCTCGTCTGGACCTTCCTCACCTACGCGATGGGGAATTTCGTCCCGGAATACTTCGTCTGCGGCTCGAGCGCCGGAGCGGTCGGCGGCTTGTTCATTCACGATCTCGTCGGCCTGTTCGTCACCCCGCTCGGTTGGGGGATGATGTACTACTTCGTGCCGATCCTCCTGAAGCGGCCGATGTGGAGCCACGGGTTGTCGCTGGTCGGGTTTTGGGGGCTCGCCTTCTTCTATCCGCTGCAGGGGATTCACCACTTCCTCTACACGCCGATTCCGATGTTCCTGCAATACGGGGCGGTCCTGTCGACGATCGCGCTCGAGCTCGTCGTGGTCACGGTGATCATCAACTTCGTCGGCACGCTGTGGGGGACCGGCGACCTGATCCTCCGCAATCTGCCGCTGCGTTACTTCTACACCGGCATCCTCTTCTACTTCCTGACCTGCCTGCAATGCGCCTTGCAGGTGACGCTGACCTTCCAAGCCTTGATCCACTTCACCGACTGGGTCGTCGGGCACGCCCATATGGTGATGTTCGGCGTCTTCAGCCTGTGGCAGCTCGGGGGGATGACCTACCTCGTGCCGCGGATTCTCAAGACCGACTGGTATCGGCCGGATTGGTGCGAATGGCATTACTGGGCCTCCGCCGGAGGGCTGTTGGTGATGTCGGGCGACCTGATTCTGGGCGGGTTGTTCCAAGGCTGGTCGTGGGCCGCCCTGCAACCGTGGGAGGCCTCGATCCGGGTCTCGATTCCGTTCTGGTCGGTGCGGATGGTCGCGGGGCTGGCGATGTTCGCGGCGCAACTGCTGTTCATCGCCAACTTCTCTCTGACTTGGCAAAAGTCGCGCGGGCTCGCCCCGACGACGAGCGGAACCCCCTCCACCGTCATGGCGTGATCCATGAGATGAACCCGAGTCCGCGCGGCGGACTCGACGAAATGAATCAACCGATTCAAGACAGTCCACCGGTACATAGGCCGGACTGTACGCAAGCGGGCCGATGAGCATCGGTCCACGGGAGATGTCGGCGTCATGTTTGAACAGAAGTCGGGCATTTTGCTGGTCGCCGGTGTGGGCTTCTTCGCGCTCGCGTTCCTCTCCAACGCGGTGATCCCGGCGCTCATGTACCGTCACCTCCCCGAGAAGACGGTCGCCGAAGTGGTCAACGGCAACCTCCGTTACCAGTTCGAGGATCTCGCGATGCGGTACCCCGAAGCCTTTGAGAAGGCGTACGGCAAGGCCCCCGCCGATCCCGCCGAAGCGAACACTTGGTTTCAGGCCAAGGCCGCCGAGGCGCTCGAGGTCGGGCACAAGGTCTACGTCGGCGAAGGCTGCTGGCATTGTCACAGCCAGTTCGTCCGGCCCGTCTCGAACGAGGATCGCCGTTGGGGCCCGGTCTCAAAATCGTGGGAGTATCAAAACGAACTGCAACGGCCCGTGATGTTCGGCACGCGCCGCGTCGGGCCCGATCTCAGCCGCGAGGGGGGCCGCCGCTCGAACGATTGGCACGCGGTCCACTTCTACAAGCCGGAACTCCTGTCAACCGGATCACCGATGCCCGAATATCCGTGGCTGTACGACGGCACGCCCGATCGGCCCAACGCGCGGGGGCTGGGCCTCATCACCTATGTCCAATGGCTGGGGTCCTGGCTCGAGAGCTACCCCTACTACGAAGATTACACCCCGGTCCAAATCTCGTCGGCGGCTCCGACCAGCGCTGACGAGTAACCGATCCACGAGGGGCGTATGTCCCTCGGCTTGAGATTTAGTGACAGTGGCGATCAAACAGCGATCGTGCCTAGGTCGGGGCACCCGCCCCGACCGGACGATGGGTAACAGGCGACCCCTTCAGTAAGGGAGCAGTGACGATGGCGGCGACTCGACGCATGGCCTGGGGGACGTGGCTGTTCTCGGCCATGGTCCTCATCCCCGTGATTCTCGGTTTCAGCAACAAGTTTCTCGACCTGATCCTGATCATTCAGGGGGACGAGGAGGGAGCCTTCGCGGCCACGCCGATCGTCAACTACCTCTTCGCGACGGCGGGCTTCTTTTGCTTGATGTTGTGGACCGCCTGTCAGGGGGCGTTCCATGAACTCGATACCCCCAGCCATGTGATGTTCGAGAACGAACAACGCCTCGACGCCCGGGAGGCCGCCGCCGAACGGCAGGCCGCCGCCGTCTGACTCCACCGCGATCCCCCGCTCTTTCGCCGACAGGATGCGTTCCATGACACCGACCGATCCCGCGTCTCCCGATCAGGAACTGCGGTTTCACACGTATGTCAGCCATACGATTCCCTGGTATGTCCGGATGATTTGGTTGGTCTTCTGGATCTTCGCGATCGCCTACGCGATCAGCTTTTTCCTCCCCGCGATTCAAGTCGAGCTGCTGTCGCCCCCATGACCTCCGGTCGGCCCATGGCGTTGCCTCCCCCACCCGTCGGCGCTTGCGACTACTGCGGTTTGCCGTTGGCTGGGAGCGGCGCATCTCGGGAAGACGTCGCCCCGGAATTCTGCTGCTTCGGCTGCCGCTTCGCCGCCGAAGTGACCCAGGCCCGCGGCGAGACGGCGCATCAACGCTGGATGGCGTTGACCTTGGGACTGGCGATCTTCGGGACGATGAACGTCGTCATGTTGACGATGGCGTTGTGGAGTTACGCCGCCGCCGATAGCCCCTTCGAGCGTTCGCTGGCCGATTTTCTGCGATACGGCGCGCTCCTCTTCGCCACTCCCGTTCTGTTGGTGTTGGGGCGACCACTCGCGGAGAGCGCGTGGGAACAACTCCGGCGCGGGGTCTGGTCGACCGATCTGTTGCTCCTCACCGGCGTGGTGACGGCGTACCTCGTTTCGGTCTGGGCGACCGTGCGCTCCGACGGACATGTCTACTATGAAGTGAGTTGTGTCATTCTGGTCCTCGTCACCGTAGGGCGATGGCTCGAAGCGACCGGCCGATTAAAAGCCTCGGCGGCGCTCGATCAGTTGGAACGACTCCTTCCCGACACGGTTCGCGTCGTGGACACCGACGGCGATGAAGTCCTGCGGCCGCGGCGGGATGTGCTCGTCGGGCAGCGACTACGTGTGTTGGCGGGTGAACGGATCCCCGTCGACGGCACGATCGTGCGCGGTCGCGGGGTCGTCGACGAGCAATTCTTCACCGGGGAAAGCACTCCCGCCGAGAAAGAACCAGGCAGTCGCGTGTTGGGAGGAAGCCTTAACCTCGATGGGGAGCTGGTCCTGACGACGACCAGCCCCCCCGATGCCGGGGCCTTGGGACGACTGGTCCAGGCCTTGCACGAGGCGCGGCGACATAAGGGCCCCTTTCAGATTCTCGCCGATCGGTGGTCGCGTCGCTTCTTCCCGATCATTTCCGTGGTCGCCGCGGGAACCTTCGCGTTCCATACGTGGCGCGCGGATTGGGAAACGGGGCTCTTGACCGCGCTCTCGGTGGTGCTGATCTCGTGCCCCTGTGCGCTCGCCTTGGCAACTCCCCTCGTGATCTGGTCGGCCTTGGCGCGGGGGGCGGCGCATGGCGTTCTCTTCCGCAGTGGCGCGGCGCTCGAACGTTTGGCCGGCATTCGCGCGATCCGCTGGGACAAAACCGGCACCCTCACGGCCGGGCGGCCGCAAGTGCGGGGCTTGCTGCTGGAAGACGACGCGCAACGCGATCAGGTCGAAGCCGCCGCCGCGATGCTGACTCGGACCTCCCAGCACCCGTTCTCGCTGGCGATTCGGGATTTCCTCGACCCCGATACCGACGTGACAACTTGTGACGAAGTTCGACAAATCGCGGGACGGGGGCTGGAAGGACGCACCGCCGCGGGAGAGACGGTGCGGTTAGGGGCGGTCCGCTGGCTCGAAGCGGAAGGCGCGACGCTCGGGCCGCGATTGGCCGCGCGCCTGAGTTTGCAGGGGAACACGACGAAGTCGTTGGTGGCGCTTGGTTGGAACCAGGAGCTTCGCGCCGTCTTTGTCTTGGATGAAGCCCTGCGTCCCGAAGTCCCCGCCGTCCTCGCCGATGCGTTGCGACGTGGGCTCGATCTCGCGGTCCTGACCGGCGATCGGGCCGCGCGCGGCCTGGCGTTGTCGGCCACGTTAGGGCTCCCCGTGCGGGCGGAGCTGCTCCCCGAAGACAAATTGGCCGCGCTCCGCGAAGTACAAGCCGAAATCGGTCCGGTGGCGATGGTCGGCGACGGCTTGAACGACGCTCCCGCCCTTTCGGCGGCGGAAGTCGGCATCGCCCTCGGCTGCGGCGCGGATGTCACCCGCGATTCGGCCGATGTCTGCCTCCTGACGAACGATCTCCGCCGGTTGCCTTGGGCGCTCGACTTGGCCGAGGAAACCGTCCGCCGGATTCGCGGCAATTTGCGCTGGTCATTCGGTTACAACGGTCTGGGCGTCGTCGTCGCGGCGTGTGGCTGGCTCCATCCCGCGCTCGCCGCCGCGCTGATGGTCATCAGCAGCTTGATGGTCTTGCAGAACTCGCTGAGTTTGGCGACGACGGATGAGACGGACACAACCGACGCATCCGCCGCGCTGACGCTCGAAGGGCCGTTGCAACGGACCCCTGCGGAGGTCAGTCGATGACTCCGTGGTGGCTGCTGATGTTCGCGGGC
>CAYRVS010000244.1:0-6354 GCA_964427725.1 uncultured Planctomycetaceae bacterium
CTTGTCGATACGCGGCCCGCATCGCCCGCAGTTGGCCCTCCGATCGCGGCGCGAGGAGATTCGCCCCGCGATCGTTCGACAACCCGATCCCGGCGATCGTGGCAAGAATTCGATCCCCCGCCGCCACCGCGTCACTCAGCCGCTTCAAGACGAAGAACCCGGCTCCTTCGCCGACGACGAGCCCATCCGCCGCCGCCGACAGCGGCGCGCAGCGCCCCCCTTTCGAGAGGGCCTGCAATTGCGCGAACCCCATCTGCGTGTATTGGCAATCAGGCCGCGACAGCCCGCCGGCGACCATCACATCGGCCCGCTGGGCGAGGAGCTCCTCGCAGGCGAGCTTCAGGGCATACAGTGATGAAGCGCACGCCGCGTCGAGGGTGTACGCCACCCCCGAAAGTCCCAGCGCTCGGGCCAAGATCGTCGCGGGGAGCCCGGCGATCTCCCAATTCCCCGGCGACCACCCCGACGGCGTGAATCCCGGGGGAACGCTGCCGAACTGATTTTCATAGAATCGCCGCAGCACGGCATCGCGCGCCAGTCCCGACGTCGCCTCCGTCGGCAGGACGATGTGACCGAAGATCACGCCACCGCGTGCGGGGTCGACTTGGGGAGTTCGCGCGGCACGCCACGCCCGGGCGGCGGCGTTCAAGCCGATCGTCACGAGCGGATCGAGCCCGACCAGTTCGGCGGGATCCACGGCGAGACCGTCCCAGTCTGGGGCGACCGCGTCGAGGTAACAGCCCCAAGTCGAATAGACTTTGTCGGGAGCGGGTCCGCCGGGTTGATACGCCCTCGCAGGGTCGAGCCGCCAGCGCCCGGGAGGGACCGCGCGACCGGCATCGCGGCCCTCGGCGATCAGTCGCCCCAACCCTTCGACATCGTCGGCCATGGGGAAGACTCCCCCGCCGCCGACGATCGCGATCCGCGCCCCTGCCGTCACCACAACTCCCTAAATGGATAACACTTGCGCGCGGCGGTCCGGCCGGTAATCCGGCGGATGGTCTGATCTGTCGCCCGTGCGTCCCGCATGATACCGTCCGTGAAGGGGCGGGGTTATCGATCCCGGAGGAATGTGACGGCCAAACCGTCCGAGCCGACAAGTTCCCGGAACTTTGTCGGCGGAGCAGCGTCTGTTGCCTGCGGTTCAAACGGGTTGGTGATCGCATATGGTCGGATCGCATTCGGATCAGACCGATCGCATTCCCCTCGGTCATAGGCCGGGGCACCCGCCCCGGCCGCGTGTCCTCAGCAAGTCGGCTGGGCGGGCGCCGTGTAACCCAGCGCACTGGTGCACCATGTGCTGGGTTACGCCTGCGGCTAACCCAGCCTACGAACGACGAACGACTACGAACGGAGAACTTTTTTCAAGGAGTCTGCGATGTGGCGAACGACGTGGAACTGGCTGGGGGTGATCGTGGTGACGGCGGGGTTCGTCGCGGCGGAACCGGATCGGCGCGATATCACCGAACTCGAGGCGACACGCAAAGGTGACGAGTCGAGCGCACCCGCCAGCCAGGCGGACACACCGGTTCCCGAACGGGCCGGCATTGAGGGGCATGGTGTCGGAACCGATGCCGGCGTGACGGGTCGAATCGCCTTCTTGGAGCGTCTCGGGCCGGCCACGCTTGCCGACGAATGCCCCCCCGCTCTGCCCAAACTCGTCGCCTCGCCCGACCTCCCCGAGTCCGCCTGGAAACTTTTGGACGGCTATCTCGAAGAGTCCCGGATCCTCCGCAAGAAGGTGGAGGACGAGATCGCGAACCGTGGCACCGCGCTCGCCGAGTCCCTCCAAACGCTGCAGGACGAATTCACCCGCGAGGCGAAGCTCGATGAAGCGGTCGCCATCCGCGATCTCATCCGCAGGCTCAACGCGGCCCGCCTCAATCTTCGCCCCGATCCGGGCAACCTCTCCGCCTACGCGTCGAAGACCGGGGAAACGTTCCTGTTCGAGGTGACCGGCAAAGCCCGTGCGGGAACGGTCTGGGGGACCGAACTCTACACCTACGACTCCCCCCTCGCGGTCGCCGCGGTCCATGCAGGCGCGCTCAAGGACGGTGAAACCGGAGTCGTCGCCGTGACGATTCATCAGTCCCCTCATCCGCACCACGCCTCCACGGCGAACGGCGTCACCTCCAACAGTTGGGGCGTCTACTCCGCCAGCTACAGCGTGAAGCGTTGGCGACCCGCGCCGAAATGACGCGCCGCGATCCTCCGCGACACGCTTGGAGATCGTGAACGTGATGCTTGCGCGCTGTCCGAGACGCGCGCACGCCGGGGTGCTGAGCGATGAATTGAGTCACTGATGCGCGATTGCCGCAGGGCTGCCTCGGACCCGCGAGATCCTGTTCCGCTACGACGGCAAGGCACTCTCGATCGGGCGCGCGTCGCGGAGCTTGGCGGTCCGGCGAACGGTCGTCTTGGTATCGCCAGGGGTCGATCGCGCCGGCCGAGTTGCCGCCCAACTTCGCCATTGCGGCCGCATGACCGAACGCCGCCGGTGTGGTTGTTCCCCCCCAAGGCTCGGACCCCGTTCCATACCGGCAGATGGACCACATTGGCAGCGCCGATCTCGGGCAGGCATAATCTCCCCGCATGATGCGCCGCTCAGTGATCGGAGTCGGGGCGTTCAGAGTCTGTTTCTCGGAATGGCGGCATGAAGTTCGCGCTGGTGATCCCCGATGGTTGTGCCGATGAGCCGCAACCCGGGTTGGGAAATTTGACGCCGCTCCAGGCGGCGGCGGTCCCGCACATGGATGTCGTCGCCCGAAGCGGGTTGGTCGGCCAAGCCGACCATGTCCCGTTGCCGATGCCCTCGGGGAGTGACGTCGGGACGATGAGCCTGTTCGGGTACGACCCGCGCAAGTATCACACCGGCCGGGCGCCCATCGAAGCGGCGGCGCAGGGGATCGAACTCGGTCCCGAAGATTGGGCCATCCGTTGCAACTTCGTCACCGTCGCCGCGGAGACGATGCGGAGCTTTACCGCGAGCCAGATTCCGAACGACGTGGCCGCCGAACTGATTCGCGCGTTGCAGGCCGATCGGTGCGGCGACGAGCACTGGAAGTTTTACGCCGGGGTGAGCTACCGGAATCTGTTGCTTTATCGCGCGCGGCCGGGGAGCGAACCACCGTTCACGACCGCGACGCAATCGACCCCGCCGCACGACATCACCGATCAACCGATCGCCCCCCATCTGCCGACGGGACCGGGGGCGGACGTCTTGCATGAGCTGATGCAACATAGCCGCAAGGTGTTGGCGGGAGTCGCGTCGAATGCGGCGCGCGGGGCGCAGGCCGCGACGCAGATTTGGTTGTGGGGCCTGGGAAAGCGCCCGGCGTTTCCCTCGTTTTATGAGCGCTTCGGTAAACGCGGCGCGGTGATCACGGCGGTTGATCTGCTGCGCGGGATGGGCCGGTTGGTGGGCTTCGACATCATCGAAGTCCCCGGGGCGACGGGCTATCTTGACACCGATTACGCCGCGAAGGGCCGTTATGCGATCGAGACGCTGAAGACCGGGGCCGACTTCCTCGTGGTCCATGTCGAGGCGACCGACGAGGCGTCTCACGAAGGGCACGCCCACGAAAAGGTCCGCGCGCTCGAGAACATCGACCGGCACATCGTCGGCCCGCTGCACGAGTATCTGCGGTCACAGGGGGAGTACCGGCTCCTCATCTGTCCCGATCATCCGACCTTCCTGCGGACGAAGACCCACAGTCACGGCTATGTCCCGTTCGCGATGTGCGGGACCGGGATCACGCCGGATGGAATCGAAACGTACGACGAAGTCGCCGCGAAGCGGACGGCGGTCACCCTCGACAGCGGCAGCGACCTGATGCCCCTCTTCTTCCGCGGCACGTGAGGGCCGCCGAGGGCGGCGTGACCATCTCCCAACGATCGTCGCGGCGATTTTGGTGATCCCCGCCGCGGGCCGATGCGTATCGGAATGCGACGCAGGCGACACCGATTTTGTCCACGCGGTCGAGTCGGACGGCGTACAATAAGGACGAACGCCCGCGGAACCGGGTCCGTCATGGTGCCGGAACTTGTGTTTCGATCGTGGGTTACGTTCAAGCATTCAGGAGACGGGCGGCGACCGCCGGACAGCCATGATCGGGTTTGATCCCCTCTACTTCGTGTTCATGATCCCCGCGATGCTGTTGGCCGGGTGGGCGCAGATGCGCGTCCGGTCGAGCTACCAGCGCGCGATGCAGGAGCCCGCCCCCTTAAGTGGCGCGGCGGCGGCACGGTTGATTCTCGATCGCGCGGGGCTGCACCAGATCCCCATCGAAGAGACGCCGGGCGAACTTTCCGACCATTATGATCCCCGCACGCAGACGGTGCGGCTGAGCCCCGCCGTGTATCACGAACGGTCGCTGGCGGCGGTGGGGATCGCGGCGCACGAGGTGGGCCATGCCTTGCAGCACGCCCAGCACTATGCGCCGTTAGTGGTCCGCAATTGGGCCGTTCCGGCGGCGACGTGGGGGGCCAACCTGTCGATCTTCCTGCTGATGGCCGGCGCGATCATGGCGATGCCCGGGCTCATCTGGCTGGGGATTCTCGCCTTCAGCGGCTTGGCCGTCTTCCAGGTGGTGAACCTGCCGGTCGAGTTCGACGCCAGCAACCGCGCCAAGCGGATTCTGGGCGAACTGCAGATCGTCGATGACCACGGCGCGGCGGTGGTGCGGGATGTGTTGGGGGCGGCGGCGTGGACCTACGTCGCGGCGACCCTGCAAACCCTGCTCACGCTCCTCTACTACATCATCCGGTACGGCGGAATCGGGCAATCGCGGCAGGAATAGCAGGCAAAAGAGCGGCGCGGCGTCAGCCCGCCGTGGGAAGAATGATTGCAGGCCAGAGACGAACGTTGGAGCCATAACAGGGTTCTCCCCCATCGCGGACCATCACACTCCATCACGCTTTCCACGGCGGGCTGACGCCGCGCCGCTTCTTAGAATCTTTTCCTGAGGGGAGTTGCGCGCATTCTTCGGCGTGGTCGGGAAAAAAATCTTACGGGGCCTCTTGTGAAAGATCGCGCCGAAGCGTAGGATAAATCGACATTGAGACTCAGTCTCAGTTCTTCGCCAGCCGCGCTCCCGCGCCCGCCAGCCTGTCCCCTGGCCCCGGTCCGTCCCGCCGACCGCATGACCCTGACGTCTCCCGGTGGACGGACGGATCCCCCGCTCGACACGTGGTCGTTTCAATCAGAGCCCGTCGGCTGTTCGCGCCGCGGCTTGTGAACAGCGGGCCTCCACTCGCCAACACCGTGGTCCTTGTGGGCCACTTGCTCTCCGCACGCCCCGACCCTTGCGCGAGCCCTCAGCCAGCTGACGGCCCGTGGCGTGATGGTGTTGTCCGTGTCGTCATCGTCCTCGAAAGGGTCTTGCCATGCCTCGTCGTTACCGGCCGCGCGGCTTCACGCTCATCGAACTCCTGGTGGTGATCGCGATCATCGCCATCCTCATCGCGTTGCTCCTCCCTGCCGTCCAACAAGCCCGCGAAGCGGCCCGGCGGACGCAATGCCGCAACAACCTCAAGCAGATCGGGTTGGCGATCCACAACTACCACGATCAGCACCACCGCCTGCCGATGAATGATCCGAACGCCAACCTGGCGAGCCCTTCGATCTTTACCTCGATCCTGCCCCACATCGACCAGACCAATCTCTATCAGCGGTATGATTTCACCCGCGCGAATTCGCATCCTGTGAATGTCGCGGCGGTCGGTCAGCGGATCGCCACGTACATCTGTCCGTCGGCGTCGTTCCGTCGCGAGATTCCGCTCAGCGGCTGCGACTTCACGCCGGGCGTTTCGATCGGCCGCGCCCCGGCGACGTATGCGGCCTCAAGCGGGAACGGCAACCCGTGGGGTCCGCTCAGTGGTTGGACGAATTCCGCGGATGGCCCCAACAACGGCGCGATCACGAACGGCGCTTCGGGAGCAATTTCATTTCGAGACATCACCGATGGGCTCAGTCAGACCTTACTGGTCGGAGAGGCGACGTGGAGTTTTCCCGATTACCTCTTCACGTCGGGACCGTGCGCCGGACAGAGTCGCTGGGGTTTCACGATGTGGGCCTCGCCGTATCCGACGTCGACGCACTTCACGACGCAAGGGAGCTTCAACCCGAAACGCTGGGTTCACGCCGCCGCCGGAACGCTGCTGAACTTCCGCAGCGAACACGCCGGGGGGGCTCATTTCGTGTTGGCGGATGGTTCGGTCCGGTTCGTGAGCGAACACGTCGACAAGGGGACGCTCGATGCGGCGGCTTCGCGGGCCTCGGGAGAAGTGTCGGCGGAGTTTTGAGCACCTGGGTCGGTGACGCTGGCGTTCCATGGATGACGTCCGCCACAGCCT
>CAYRVS010000245.1:0-6353 GCA_964427725.1 uncultured Planctomycetaceae bacterium
GCGATCGGCATCTACCCCGGCGGCCACGACGTCGGCGGGGCGCTGATGTCCGACTGTGCCCGCACGATGATCTTCGGCAGCCAACAGACCGTCGACCAGCACAAGGGGAACCCCCGCGTCTCGGTCCATGGTCCCGGCTTCTCGAAGCTGATCATCGGTGACGACCTCGTCGATCGCTGGGAGGATTACATTGACATCCTGGTTGACAGCGTGTTCGCCAACAGCGGCCGCAGTTGCATCAACGCCAGCGGGATCTGGGTGTCGCGGCATGGAGCCGCGATCGCCGACGCCATCGCCCAGCGACTCGGTCCGGTCGAACCCCTGCCGCCGACCGATCCGAAAGCGACCCTCGCCGCCTTCACCACGAAGGGGGTCGCCGAGGCGATGCACAACCAGATCGAAGAGCATCTGAAGACGCCCGGGCAGACGGAAGTGACCGCGAAGTATCGCCACGGCGACCGCTGGATTCCGCACGAGCGCTGTGATTACCTGCGGCCGACGATCGTTCATTGCACGAGTCCCGACACGCCGCTCGCGAACACCGAGTACATGTTCCCGTTCGCGTCGGTCGTCGAATGTCCGCAGAACAAGATGATCCAAAAGATCGGGTCGACGTTGGTCTGCACGGCGATCACGGAAGACCCCGTCTTCACGCAGCAGTTGCTCGACGCGGTCAACATCGACCGGCTGAATGTCGGCCGGGTCAAAACGGTCCAGCTCAATTGGCTCCAACCGCACGAAGGGAACATTGTCGACTTCCTGTTCCGGGCCCGCGCGTTTCAGAACAGCGCCCCGCCGGCCCATTGATCAGAATGCTTGACCCATCGCGCGATCGGGCGGGGCACCCGCCCCGCCCGCGTGATCGTCGACCCAGCCTGCGCCATGGCTGGGCATCGGGGGGTCATCAACCTGGTTTCTGCGCGGCGGATTTCGGGCGGAAGGCGACCAACCGCGCCTCGTTCGTCGTCAGGGATGGCCCCCCCAACAGATCGATGCAGTACGGGATCGCGGGGAAGACGGCGTCGAGGCATTCGCGGATCGCGCGCGGTTGACCCGGCAGGTTCACGATCAGCGCCCGGCCACAAATGCCCGCCGTCTGCCGCGAAAGAATCGCCGTCGGCACCTTCGTCAGAGAGACCTGCCGCATCAACTCGCCAAACCCGGGCATCTCCTTGTCACATACCGCGAGGGTCGCCTCGGGGGTGACGTCGCGGACCGCCGGTCCCGTCCCCCCCGTGGTGATCACCAGACAGCAGCCGACGTTGGCGCACAGCTCCCGCAGGGTCGCCTCGATGACCGGCCGCTCGTCGGGGATCACGCGGGCGACCGCCTCGAAGGGGCTCGACAAGACCTCGACGAGATACTCGGCGATTGCCGGGCCGCCGCGGTCTTCATACACGCCTTGGCTGGCGCGATCCGACACGGTGACGATGCCGATCTTCGCCTGGGTCGAGGAATCCGGAGTGGCGGTCATGCGCGGTCAAGCCTTCGCGGGGTCAACGGGGCAGGTCGTTCACCCGCGATTGTGGAGCCCGCGAGCATGTTGGGCAACACACGCGCGGCAAGGTACACTCGAATCGTTCCGATACGACGATGACCGTTCATCGCGCCATCCATTCTCGTCAACCCTCCGAGCCGCGGGCATGTACGACCGACAACGCTTGATGACCCTGCTGCGCGAACGCGCCCTCAAATTCGGCGACTTCACCCTCGCCTCCGGCAAGAAGTCGACGTACTACCTCGACGGCAAACAGATCACGCTCCATGGCGAAGGGCTGCGGCAGGTCAGTCTGGGGCTCCTCGAACTGCTGCATGATGTCGACTACGGCGCGATCGGCGGGATGACCATCGGAGCCGATCCGATCGTCGGCGGGGTCCTGGTCGCCGCCGCCGCGAGTGACCGGTCGCTGGAAGGGTTCCTTGTTCGCAAAGAAGCAAAAGGCCACGGAACCAAACGCTACATCGAAGGGCCCGTGAAGCCCGGCACAAAGGTCGTGGTGATCGACGACGTCGTCACCACCGGCGGCAGCGCGCTCGAAGCGGTCGATCGCGTCGTCGAATTCGGCTGCGAGGTCGTCTGCGTCGTCGGGATCATTGACCGCAAAGAAGGGGGCGCCGCCAACTTCGCGGCGCGGGGCCTCCCCTTCCGGTCGCTGCTCACCATCGGCGACTTCGGCATCGAACCCCCGGCCGCGTGATGTCCGCCGCAGACGAGGCCGCCGCCGCGCGACCCCGCCGGATCGTCCTGATCGGCGCGGGGCACGCCCATTTGCAGGTGATCGAAGCCTGGCGGAAGCGCCCGATCCCCGGCGTCGAACTGCTCCTGCTGACGGCGTTCGATCGCGCGGCCTACAGTGGTCTCATCCCCGCCGTCCTCGCCGGTCAAGCCGCGCTCGCCGACGCCGTCATCGATCTGCCCGCGTTCTGTGAATCGGCGGGGGTGACGCTCTTTGTCGATCGGGCGACCGGTCTTGATCCGCTGAATCGCCGCATCGTCTGCGCGCATCATCCCGCGGTCGAGTATGACGTCGCGGCGATCAACATCGGTTCGGTGCCGCGGCATGAACACCTCTGCCAGACCCATCGCATGCTGGTGAGCGTCAAACCGTTGACCACGCTGATCGATCGGCTGGAACGACGGCTCGCCGAGTGGCGGAGCCAACGACTGGCCGACACCGCCGATCCGCTGCGCGTCGCCGTGATTGGCGGCGGAGCGGGTGGCGTGGAATTGGCGCTGGGGCTGGCGGCGAAATTCCGCCGCGAGGGCCCCCCCGCGCGACTCGAACTCATCACCGCGACCCGCCGCCCCCTCGAAGATCGGCCCCCCGCCGTCCAACGCTTGGTGGGGCAAGTGTTGTTGAGGCATGGCGTCAGTCTTGAAGCGGGGACGCGGATCGTGGGGTGTGACGAGGACGGTCCCGGCGCGCTGATCGTCGATGATGGTCGTCGTCTGCCGTGCGATCTCGCGATCTGGGTCACCGGAGCGGCCCCGCCCCCGTTCCTGGCGCGCGCGGGACTCCCCCTGGCCGAAAGCGGCTTCCTTGCCGTTCGCGAGACCTTGCAGGTCGAAGGGCATGACGACCTGTTCGCGACCGGCGACGTCGCGGAGCTTCCGACGTCGGTCCCCAAGGCTGGTGTCTATGCGGTGCGGCAAGGACCGATCCTGTGGGAGAATCTGCGCCGCTGGTTCACGGGGGAACCGCCGGTCCCGTATCCGCCACAGAGTGATTTTCTCTCGTTGTTGAACTGCGGTGACGGCACGGCGATCCTCGACTATCGCGGGTGGGCGCTGCGCGGCCGCTGGATCCGCTGGTGGAAGGACCGCATCGACCGCCGGTTTGTCGCACGCTTCCGCTGACGAGACGAGCGACCGATCACGGACATCGACATGGGATGCCCTTGGGGGATGCGGCGGGGGATTACCATCGCGCATGCTGAGGTGCGTCGGGTTGGGGCCGGTTCCCGACCCGCGCGAACGGATTCACTCCCGACCGGCCGAGGCTCATGGGTGTCACACATGATCACCGTCATTGACGATTACTTTTCCCAAGGCTGCGGCCGCTGCGAACGCTTCGCCACGCCCGACTGTTCGACACGTCGCTGGAGTTTCGGGTTGGCGCAGCTCCGCCGAATCTGTCTCGCCGCGGGGTTGGTGGAGACGGTGAAATGGGGGCAACCGTGTTACATGCATCGCGAGCGGAACGTCGCCATCTTTGGCGCCCTGCGGGACGACTTTCGCCTCAGTTTCTTTGATGCCGCGCTCCTGCGGGATCCGCAGGGGATCTTGGAACCGTCCGGGCCCAACTCGCCCATCCGCGACATGCTCCGCTTCACCGAGCAAGATCAACCGTTGACGTTGGAACCGGTGATTCTCGCGTACCTGAAAGAGTCGATGGGGTATGTCGAAGCGGGTCTGAAACCCCCGAAACGCACGGCGGCGATCGAACTGCCGCTCGAACTCACCGAAGCGTTGGACCGGGACCCCGTACTCGCCGCGGCGTTCCACGCGCTGACGCCGGGACGACAGCGGGGTTACGTCATCCATCTGAATTCCGCGAAACAACCCGCGACGCGGCGCGCCCGCATCGAGAAGTTTCGGCCAAAGATTCTCGCCGGCCAGGGGCCGACGGAGTGAGTCCCTGGCCGGGCGCCCATCATGCGGTCGTAATCCGGAATCGTGCGGCGCGGCGTTCGAGACCGCGCTGAAAGGGCCGAAAACCAAGACAAGTGATGGTTCCGGTGATGTCGGTTCGTACCGTGGGGCCGGTGCCCGCATCAAGAGGATGACGCCCGGGAAAAGATCATGTCGGCGGACGGGAAGCCTTCGCCGAATGTAGGGTCCGGGCACGGCACCGGCCGAGCGGGCCGGCCGTTTCGGAGGTAATGTCACCGGCAGCGATCGGCCCGCGGGTGCAGGAACCATGCCGGCGAGTAGGACTCGATCCGGCGAAGGTCGCGATCTCCTTGTCCGCTGGCGGAAACGGCCTGAGAGACCGCCCGGCGGGAACCATGTGGCAAGGTCGTTCACAAGATACCGTGATCCTGCTCGACGTCCGCCATCGTCCCGAACACTGCTGTGGTACCACGCCCTAACGGCTCGCCTCGGAACCTGCGGAGGCGGAATCGGCTTGGGTCGGGTCGAGTCGGCCTGCGATCCCATCGTCGGCGAAGGCTTCGAATGCTCCGGCGTGCGCTGGCGTCCCACCGGCACCACCGCCGGCAAAGCGACGCCGTGACAGGATCCACCCAGATGCGGCACGCAGACCCCGTGGATTGCCACGAATCCCCGACACGGGAGGTTGAATTCCCCGCGACACGCTGGGACCGTCCGGAGGCAGCGGGTAGAATCCCGCCGCGCGACGTCGGTCCGATCGCACGTCTTCCGCCCTTTTCCGAGGTGCATTTTTCCCGTGGCCAACCTCCCCACATGGTCATCGACCCAGGTCGAGGCGTGGTTCGCCCAGCAGCTACCGCTGGACGATTTTGAGGGTCGTCGCGTCCTGGTGATCGTCCCCGACGCGACGCGGACGGCTCCGCTCCCTTTGCTGTTTGGGGCGCTCTACCAGCGGTTGCGGCCCGTCGTCGCCCAACTTGACGTGATGATCGCCCTCGGCACTCATCCACCGATGTCGGAACAGCAGATTTGCAAGCTGTTGGGCATCGACGAGTCCGAACGGCAGCGGCTCTTCTTCCAGACGCAGTTCCACAACCACGAATGGGATCGCCCCGAGCGGCTGACGACGCTGGGGACCCTCTCCAAAGCCGACACGGCGGAATTGTCGAGCGGATTGTTGTCGCTGGAAGTGCCGGTCCAGATCAATTCGCG
Organism: uncultured Planctomycetaceae bacterium; assembly: GCA_964427725.1. GTDB lineage: Bacteria > Planctomycetota > Planctomycetia > Planctomycetales > Planctomycetaceae > DSVQ01. The sequence goes on from CAYRVS010000245.1 coordinate 5,327, forward strand.
GATCAGCGACTATGACCTGCTGCTGGTCTTGGGCCCGGTCTTTCCCCACGAAGTGGTCGGCTTCTCCGGGGGGAACAAGTACTTCTTCCCGGGGATCGCCGGTCCCGACATCTTGAATTTCTTCCATTGGCTGGGGGCGCTGATCACCAACGCCTCGATCATCGGCGTGAAGGACACCCCGGTTCGGCGGGTGGTCGACAAGGCGGCCGCGCTGATTCCCGTGACGCGGCGGGCGATCACCTTCGTCGTCGCATCGGACGCCAGCGTCTATGGCCTGCACTATGGAACGCCGGAGGCCGCTTGGAACGCGGCGGCGGACGTGTCGAATCAGGTCCATATCCGCCGGGTCGCCAAGCCATTCCGGCAGGTTCTGTCGTGTGCCCCGCCGATGTACGACGACTTATGGGTCGCCGGGAAGTGCATGTACAAGCTCGAGCCCGTGGTGGCCGACGGCGGTGAGTTGATCATCTACGCTCCGCATGTCCGCGAGATTTCGGTGACACACGGCGCGCTGATCGAACGGATCGGCTACCACGTCCGCGACTACTTCACCAAGCAATGGGACCGGTTCAAGGAGGTCCCTTGGGGGGTCCTGGCGCATTCGACGCATGTCCGCGGCGGGGGGACCTTCGAGCACGGTGTCGAACGCCCGCGGGTCCAGGTGACGTTGGCGTCGCAAATCCCGCGCGAAACGTGCGAGCGGATCAACCTCGGTTATCGCGACCCCAACGAGATCGACGTCGAGTCGTTCGCGAATCGGGAAGCCGAAGGAGTGCTGCTGGTCCGCAAGGCGGGGGAGTATCTGTATCGGCTGGAGGAGTCCTCGTGAGGGGACCTCTTCGTAGTGACGATTGATGAAGATGATGTCGTGATCCGTGTGCCACTGGCTCCGCCAGTGGTCTTTTCGACGGTGATTCTCGGCGGCGGACACCAAACCGGCATCGCACTGACGGAGCCGGTGGCACACCCCAACGAGACCTTGGATTCTGCCGTTTTGATGACCTCCGAGACACAAAGTCCTTTCGAT
>CAYRVS010000246.1:0-6328 GCA_964427725.1 uncultured Planctomycetaceae bacterium
CCTTCACTCCGTTGAGACATTGACCGTAGGATGGATTATAAAGGACTTCCTGTACGCTGGAAAGACGCCTTGACGGAGTTCCCGGCGATCTCCATCAACTCTTCACACTTCCCCGTCCCGACGGAAGGACCGGCTTACGTGAATCGATCGTCACCGCGGGACCCGCTCCCGGCTCAGGAGCCATGTCGCAACCCATTGATTCAAATCATGTTGCGACTCACCGCGTGGTTGGTGCTCGCGGGCCCCATCTCCCTAGACGCTCAGGAACTCGACGTCGACGTCCTGCTCCAAGGGGGAACGTTGATTGATGGGTCGGGGCGGCAGGCTCTGGTCGGGGATGTTGGCCTGAAGGGGGACCGGATCGTCGCCGTCGGCACGTTCAGGCCGTCCTCCGTGGGACGAACGATCGATTGCGCGGGCCTGATGGTCGTCCCCGGCTTCATCGATCTCCATACCCACAGCGACAAACAGGTGGTCGACCCCCTGCTCCGGGGTTCCGTCAACTACCTGATGCAGGGGTGCACCACGCAGGTCACCGGCAACTGCGGCAGCGGTCCCGTTGATGTCGAACGGCTCTACAAAGCGATCGAAGCCGAAGGGGCCGGGACGAACGTGGCCCATCTCATCCCCCAGGGCAATCTCCGCGAGGAAGTGATCGGGAGCATCGATCGCCCCGCGACCGCCGAGGAACTCGCGAAGATGGCGGCCCTCGCCGAGACGGGGATGCGGGCGGGCGCCTGGGGGATGTCGACCGGGCTGATTTACGTCCCCAGCGTCTACGCCTCGACCGACGAAATCGTCGTGATCGCGAAAGTGGTCGCGAAACATGGTGGGCTGTATGCAAGCCATATCCGCGGCGAAGGGGGCGAACTGCTCGCCGCCGTCCAGGAGACGCTCGACATCGGCGCCCAATCGGGGGCGGCGGTCCACGTCTCGCACTTCAAGTCGTCCGGCGAAGAGAACTGGGGCAAGTTGCGGCTGGCGATCGACCTGATCGAACAGGCGCGCGGCCGAGGGGTCCGCGTCACCGCCGATCAGTACCCCTACACGGCGTCGAGTACTTCGCTGGAAGCGACCGTGATCCCCACCTGGGCGCGGTCCGGCGGGGACAAAGAACTGCTCCGGCGGCTGGACGATCCGACCGATGGCCCGAACATTCGCGAGGGAATCACCACCAGCCTGAAAACCAAGCGCGACGGCGCGGCGATCTATATTGCCCGATACGCCAAGAACGCCGCTTACATCGGTAAGAACGTCGCCGAGATCGCCGCGCTGCGACAACTTCCGGCGACCGATGTCGTGCTCGAGATCGTCCGCAACGGCGGGGCGGCGGTCGTCAACTTCTCGATGGATGAGGAGGATGTCCGACAGGCGATGCAGCTCCCGTGGGTGGCGACCGCGTCCGATGGGCGATCCTACCTGCCGGGGGGCGACCGCCCCCATCCCCGCAGTTACGGCACGTTCCCGCGCAAGATCGGCCGATACGCCTTGAAGGAGGGCGTACTGCCGGTGGAGCTGGCGATCCGCAGCGCCTCGGGATTGCCGGCGGAAATTCTCGGTCTGCCCGAGCGGGGTCTGCTACACGCTGGCTATTTCGCCGACGTCGTCGTCTTCGATCCGAAAACCTACATCGACGCCGCGACCTACGACGAGCCGCATCGCTACACCGAAGGGATCCGGTACGTCTTCGTGAACGGCGTCCCGGCGGTCCATCAGGGAGTCCCGACGGGGAGTCTCGCCGGCCGCGCGCTGCGGCATGTATCCGCGGTGACGCCATGACACCGGGGTCGAATGTCCCCCGCCTACTGGTCAGCGTCCGCGATGTCGCGGAGGCGGAGCTTTGCCTGCGGGCGGGTGTCGACATCATCGATGTCAAGGAACCATCGCGCGGTTCGCTCGGCCGCGCTGATGCGGAGACCATCCACGCCATCGCCCGACTCTGGGATGGGCCGCCGCGGGAAACCGGCTTGAGCGTCGCCTTGGGGGAGCTCTCGCAGGCATCGAACGAGGCCGAACTGTTCCCCCTTCCCGCGTCGGTCCGCTGGGTGAAACTCGGCTTGGAGGGTTGCGGGAAGGATCCAGGTTGGATCGTTCGGTGGCGGGCTTGTCGCGCGCGTTGGGAGGCGGCATCCGGCCGAAGACTCCGATGGATCGCCGTCGCCTATGCCGATCATGTCCGCGCGGACGCGCCTGCGGTCGATGCGGTCCTTGCGGCGGCGATCGAAACCGCTTGCACCGGGCTCTTGGTCGACACTTGGGACAAACAACGAGGCGGACTCACAACGCACATGGCTCCCCGTGAGCTCCAGCGCGTCGTTCGTCGGGCCCATGAAGCGGGACTGATCGTCGCCTTGGCGGGCAAAGTACAGACCCGGGACTTTCCCGAACTCTCCAAGTCGGGTGCCGACGTGATCGCCGTCCGTTCGGCGGCATGCGCGGAGCAAAATCGCACCGCGACGATCGATTCCAGCCGATTGCGGTTATGCCAAGCGGCGCTCACGCCCGCATAGCGCCGTATGCGGATACCCGTGGCGGATGAAGGCCGAAGTTACTCAGGCTAATCCCCTTGGCGGGTGGCGGACGCGGTTTACGAGTCCAAGATTGGCGACATCCTCGGACTGACGCCGCATGGAACCATTCACATCTGATGGGCCGCGAAAGAACTTGCCGTGAGAGACCTTGTGCGCCGACCAGCGATGTCATGGTGGAGCTGTGTCCTCGGGCTGAGCATTGAAGTCGCCGGCCTCGGTTTGACCGCGACCGTCACGGGGGCCGAACCGGCGGCTGGCTCTCCCTGGCTCGGCCGTGACGTGATGCCGCGCCGCGGGGCGGTCTATCACGTGCAAGGCCGTCCCGATCCGCAGCCGCAACCGTTGCCCTTCACCGTCGTCGCCGTCGCGGGGGAGTGGCTCGACAACGGGGACGTCGAAATCCGCATCCGTGACGTCATCCCGGTTGACGAAGCCCAAGCGTATTACGAGGAATGGATCCGCCGTGAACCGCAATCGGCGTGGGCCTATCGTCAGCGCGGGATTCTGGTGGGAACCGCCGGCGAGCTCGATCGCGCCGCGGCGGATTTCGATCGCGCCATCGCGCTCGACCCCAACGACGCCGAGGCTTACTGCCTGCGCGGCGTGCTGCATGCGACGCTCGAAGAGGATGCGGCCGCCCTGCGGGATTTCGAGACCGCCTTGCGCCTGCGGCCTGACTACGCCGATGCCTATCATCAGCGCGGCAGCTTCCATGAGGATCGAGGGGAGACTGAGCAGGCCTTCGCCGATTACGACGCCGCGCTGCGGGCGGCCCCGCATTTCAGCGATGTCCACAACAGCCGGGCGATTCTCCATCAAACGGCGGGCCGGCTGGCGGAGGCCCTGGCCGATTATGACGCCGCACTGCGGCTCAATCCGGAGTTCGTCGAGGCGTTATGTAATCGCTCGCTGCTGCGGTCCGCCGGTCCCGACCCAGCCTTTCGTGACGGAGCCCAGGCGGTCCGTGACGCCGAGCGGGCCTGCGAATTGACGAAGCGGAAAGATGCCGGCTGCCTTGATACGCTCGCCGCCGCGTACGCGGAAACCGGGGACTTCGACCGCGCCGCGGTCACCGCTCAGGCGGCGGTGTTGCTCGCGTCGCGCGAAGACAAACCCGATTACCGGGCGCGACTGCGCATGTATCTGGCGCGTGAACCCTATCGCTATGCGGAGTGATCGGGGTGCGTCGATTAGGCTTGCCCGCTCGACACCATGCGAGGACGGCACATCGGAGCTGAAACTGTCGACGTCGTTGGTCCGCGATCCGGACTCGGGTTGTCTCGACGTTCCCTTGTCGGCCCGAAGACTGATGGATCGCTTACGGCCGCGAGGTCTCCGACTCCTGCTCCGACGGCAGCAGGAAGAGCCAGTAGTCGTCGCGCGCCGTGCCGGTGACGCCCGGCGCACGCGGTCGGGTCCATAACGTCCGCCCCTCATGCTCCAGGACCAACTCCGCGCTGCCGAGCGGCGCGGCGGCCAACCGCCATTCCGGTTCCTTGCGTTGTTTGTCGATCACGGCCTCCACGAAGAGGAGAATTTCGGGATTGGTCCCATGGGCGAAGACGAAACACGCTCCGTCGATCAGGCCATTCGGTGCATCGGCGTAACGCATCAGCGGTTGGGGCAACAGTCGCAGTTCATACCGGGAATTGTCCGGCTCCCAGAATTCGTGGGCGGCGCATTCCGCGACGAACTGCTTCATCCACGCGAGCCGCAAGCGGGGCGTGTCGGCGGGGGGCTCGGCGGTAATCGTCAGGTGGGGGACTTCCGGAACGGCAGGCGTCCATCGGCGGCCGTCGGGGAGCGACAGCGTGACCGGCGTGGTGTTCGTCAGCGCGATCGCATGGACCCAATCGGCCCCGGTCACGCCGCTGCGATATAGCTCCAGCACCGCCAGCGGTCGACCGGTCGTTCCGTAGGCCCAGACGGTGCCCGTGTCGTTGCTGCGGGCCGGATCGCCGAACGTCAACAACGGCCGTTGCGGCAGCGCGACGACTTGAGCGGCAGTGAACGAATCACCGGTGACCACGGACATCGCGCAGCGCGCCAGATGTTCGCGCGCGGCCTGAGTTCGCGCCGCGCCCTCTTCGGTGGAAGGATGATCCGCCCCCAGCAGCGCCGCACCCAGTAGCAACACCTGACTCAACCCGATCATGCGAACCTCGCGAACGACGGCCGGATGACGGCGAACCGCAGCCTTACGCCAGACCGACTTTCCGCCGCCAAAGCCATTCCACCGTCAGCAGGACGATGAGCCAGCCCCACAACCACCAACTGCTCCACAGGGGATGCTTGCTGATGATCGGCGGGCCGACCTTTAAGGGGACATCGGTGAGCACCGTCGCCAAGTCCGCGCCGTCGCGGAGCACCTTGCCGCCGGACAGCCGGGCGACGTCCTTCAGCAGGTCGTGGTTCGGAAACGGGTTCTGCAATTCAAACGGATCGTGCAGAATCTGCAGATCCAGCGATGTGCTGTCGACCTGCGTGTAATCCTCGTACGCCGTCAGTTCGAGCCGCAGCGACTGATTCGCGGAACCGGAGACGAGCACGTCGGCGATCGGCAGGGTCAAGCCGTAGTCGGGCGCGTCCCCCGTTTCGACCAGGGGAATCTCCAACTCCTCGCCCCACGCAATGTCGGGCCCTTCCTCGCCGCTGGTGCGGGGCAAGCCGGCGGGCCATTTCAGCGGGGAGTAATCGCTGACCACGTCCTTCAGGTTCCCCCCCGGTTCGATCATCGCGACCAGCCGGTAATCCTTGGTCTGCCGGGCAAGCTCATTGAAGGCCGACGCCGTAATCCGAATCTCGTCGCCCGGGTTGTAGAACCGCTTGTCGGCGGACGCGATCAACCGCCGCCGACCAATCGAGGAACTTTCGGTCAGCCAGTAGACGACGTTGCGCCAGAACCGCGGGAAATGGTTCTGATCCCCTTCCTTCCAGGTCGTGTTGAAGTCGGCGGACCACGGCGGAGTGATCGGGGTGGAGAGCGCCGCCGTGCGACCCCGCCCATAGCGACCGATCGCGAACGTCGCGCTCACGCCGGCTTCGGCCGAGGTCCGTTCGGGCCCCTGCCCCAACGGCGGCGTTCCCGGCGTCGACTCGACGCCGATGAACCGGCGAAACGCGTCTTGGAGCGAGTTCGAGTTCTGCACCGGCATGGGTGGAGTTGCCGTCTTGCCGCGGCCTTGCAGCCGACCATCGGCCAGCGTCAACGTCAGGTTCGGTTTCACGGCGGCGAACCGGTTCGCCCCGGTGATCACGGGAATCTTCGACAAGGCCGTCGCGTTGCGGCGTTCTTCGGTATACAGGCTCCAGATCGGATGGGCGCCGGTCCCCAACAGCGGCAGCCATTGAATCAGCTCCGCCGAGTTCCAATCGTTTTGGTCGAGGAGTTCGACCGGCAACAGTTCCGCAAGCTTCGTCTCGCGCCAGCCCCCGGAACTGAAGCTATTCCCGCCGCCCGCCATCAGCAGCCCGCCGCCGCGCCGCCCGACCCAATCGGTCAGCCACTCCAGTTCGGTCTCCGTGAAGAGCCGTTCGGGAACATCGCTGAGGATGATCGCATCGAACGCGGCGAGTTCCGCCTCCGTCTCGGGAAAACCCCGGCTCCGTTCGATCCCCGCATCACTGATCCGCGACAGCGTCCCCCCGCCCAGCGGCGAGAGGACGACGCATTCGATGTCTTCGTCGGTCATCAGCGCCTGGGAAAGATCGGAGAACGGACCGCGGATCACCGGCCGGCCATTGACGACCGTTTGCGTCAACCCCTGCGGGCTCCCTTCAATATACAGGACGCGAAT
>CAYRVS010000247.1:0-6326 GCA_964427725.1 uncultured Planctomycetaceae bacterium
TGAGTCAGCTCGTCGACGCACCACTCGGCGAGGTGCGGCGGGACGGAGTCGACGATCTCATTCATCCAGCCGGCCTGCGCGATCCCGATGGGGCCGCCCGGTTTCACGAACCGCGATAGGGAATTCAGGTAGAGATCGTCGGTCCCGTAGAACATGAACGAGTCGATCGACACCACCGCGTCGAAGAAGCCTTCGGCGAAGGGGAGCGCTAGCGCGTCGGCGGACAGCGGAAAGACGCCATCCCGCGCGCCGGCGTCGTGCACCCGCCGCAGCTTTTCCGCCGGGCTGATCCACAGATCGGTCGCCCAGACCTGCACGCCGTACTCACGATGCAGAAAGATTGACGAGAGCGCCCGACCACAGCCGAGATCGAGCACCCGCATCCCCGTCCGCAGCTCGAGCCCTTCACACAACCACTCGGTCAGCCGCGTCGGGTCCGTCTCAATACACCACACAGGATTGACTCGGTGCCGCGTCGAGTCGCAAGCTACCCCCCCACCGCGACGTTCATGATGTCGTGTTCGGTCCAGTCACGGGTCGGGCGGATCGCCTTCAGGCGGCCGCGGGACATCACGCCGATGCGGTCGCAGATCGCCAGCAATTCGGTCAGGTAACTGCTGACGAACAGCACGGCCTTGCCTTCGGCCGCCAGTTCCCCCATCAACCGGTAAATTTCCGACTTCGTCCCGACGTCGATCCCGCGGGTCGGTTCGTCGAGCAGCAACACATCGGCCTGTTGATGGAGCACCCGGGCGATGGCGACCTTCTGCTGGTTCCCGCCGGACAGTTCCAGCATCGCCTGCTCCTGCGAACGGCGTTTCACCTGCAGCCGATCGAGCCAGTGGTCGACCGCCCGTCGCCGACGCGACAACGCCAACCAGCCGCCGCGGCTGTAAGGTTCGAGTCGGCTGTACGTCAGGTTGTCGGCGAGGGACCGCGACTGGGCGAGCCCTTCCTGTTTGCGGTCTTCCGAGACCATCCCTACGCCGGCGCGAATCCGCCCGCGCGGACCTCTGCCGGGAGTGACACCCGCGATGAGAATCTTGCCCGAACGAACCGCATCGAGGCCGAACAGACACCGCACCAGTTCGGTCCGCCCCGCGCCGACCAGCCCCGCGAGCCCCAGAATCTCGCCGCGATGAAGCGTCAGTGAGGCGTCGATCGGCGCCCGCTCCCCCGTCAACCCCGCCAAGGAGACCAGCGGCTCGCCCCTGTGATGCGGCACCTGCGGGAAAAGCTCGGTGACGGTTCGGCCGACCATCAGCTCGACGATCTGCCGTTCGGTCGCCCCGGCGAGCGATCCCGCGCCGACCGAGCGACCGTCGCGCAGCACCGCGTAGTCGTCGCAGATCGTGCGGACCTCTTCGAGAAAATGGCTGATGTAAATGATGCCGTGGCCCGCATTTTTAAGCCGGCGAATCACGTCGAACAGCCGGGCGACATCCCGCTGGGTCAGCGAGCTGGTCGGCTCGTCGAAGACGATCAGCCGGGCGTCGTGAACCAGGGCCCGCGCGATCTCGACGAGTTGCTGCGCGCCGATCGACAAGCGGCCGACGGGAACTTCCGGCGACAGTTCGGGATGCCCCAGCCAGGCGAGGACTTCGCGAATCCGGGGCCGCTGTCGGTCGCGCCGCAACCAGCCCCAACGCGCGGCTTCCCGCCCGAGCATGATGTTGTCTTCCACCGACAAATCGGGGGCGAGGTTCAGCTCCTGATAAATCATCGCGACGCCGGCTTGCCGGGCCGCGAGGGGCCCCGCCGGAGCGTACTCGCGACCGTCGAGCCGCATGACGCCGGAGTCGGGCCGGTGCGCGCCGCTGAGGATTTTCATCAGCGTGCTTTTCCCGGCTCCGTTCTCGCCGACGAGTCCCAGGACCCGTCCCGCCGCGACCGACAGCGAAACGTCGGCCAACGCCTGGGTCGCCCCGAACCGCTTCGAGACGGCATGCACGGTCAGCAGGGGAGACGTTGTCATCGTGACGGATTCCGGGATCGCTTGTGAGCTCTCATTGAGTCGATTCCAACGAAGATGGTGGTGAATGATGCATCGAGCCGACGGGGCACCGGGGATCACCCAAGTAGGAATCCCCCTGGCTTGGGCTCGACGGAAAGTTCCTCGGTCGATCGCTTCGCCATGATCACCCGCGAGCGGCCGGCTCCGTTCGCGCCTTGCCGGTTGCGTACCTCTTCGTGACCGCGGCCTATGGTTCGATCGTGTCCAAGGACCGCCTTCGGGTCATCCTTGCAGCCCGCACTGCCGTAGCAGCGGCTCGACTCGCGGATCGCGGCCGCGGAAGGCGCGAAAGACCTCCAGCGGATGCCGGCTCCCTCCCAGCGATAAGACCGTGTCACGGAACTTACGGCCCAGTTCCGCGACCGCCGCGTCGTCGTCCAAGCCGCGCTCGGTAAAGGCCGCAAAGGCGTCGGCGCTCAAAATTTCGGCCCATTTGTAGCTGTAGTACCCGGCGGCGTAGCCTCCGGCGAAGATGTGCGAGAACCCGCACAAGAACCGATCTTCGGGCAGCGGAGGCAGGACGCTCGTCCGCCGGGCCAACCGTCGATAGACGTCGAAGACCGTCTCGGTCCCCGCCGGGTCGTACGTCGTATGGAGCGCGATGTCGGTCATGCCGAACAGGAGTTGGCGCAGCAGCATCGAGGCGGCGCGATAGGTCCGCGCGCGGCAAATCTTCTCGAAGAGCGCCTCCGGCAAGGGTTCGCCGGTCTGATAATGGGCCGTCATCCCCAGCAGCGTCGGCCGATGGTAGCACCAGTTCTCCATGAATTGGCTCGGCAGCTCGACCGCGTCCCACTCGATGCCGTTGATCCCCGCCGCGTCGGGATGTTCGATCACGGTCAGCATGTGCTGCAGCCCATGTCCCATTTCGTGAAACAAGGTCTCGACTTCGCGGAACGTCATCAGCGCGGGTTGATCCCCCACCGGCGGCGTTTGATTGCAGACAAGGTAGGCGACCGGCAATTGCGGCCGGCCGTCGATCTTCCGGCGTCCCAGGCAATCGTCCATCCACGCCCCGGGGCGTTTGTTCTCGGGTCGTGAGAAGGCGTCGAGGTAAAACGCCGCGCGCGCCGCGCCTGTTTCATCGAAGATCCGGTAGAACCGGACGTCGGAATGCCATCTGGTCACCTCGTGCGTGGCGTCGACAACCCGGATCGCGAAGAGCCGCTCCAGCAGCTCGAACAATCCGGCGAGGACCCGCTGGAACGGGAAGTACGGCCGCACCTCTTCGTCAGTGTAGGCGTAACGCGTCTCCCGCAGCCGTTCGGCCCAGAACGCGACATCCCACAGCGCCATCGGCGTTATGTCGCCGCGCGCGGTTTGCAGTTCGATCAGGTCCCGCAGATCACGCTGCGCCGGTTCCCACGCGGCGTCGCGGAGTTGCGTGAACATCTCTTCGATGGCGGCGACACCGGGAGCCATCTTGCGCTGGAGACTGACCGCCGCGAAGTGAGGGTGCCCCAGCAGCCGGGCCTTCTCCTGCCGCAGCGTCAGAATCCGTGTGATCAGCGGCGTGTTGTCGAGGGGTCCGGACGACGCGCGGGTGATGAAGGCCCGATACACGGCTTCCCGCTGCGCGCGGTTCCGGCTGTGCTCCAGAAACGGCGTCTGGATCGGGGCTTCCAAGGTGATCCGCCAGGGTCCCTGTTCGGGAGTCGCCGCGGCCGCCGCGACCGGATTCGCCTTATTCCAGGCTTGGGCCGCGAGTTGCCGTAACGTGGGGGGCCAACCTTCGGCGTCGGCGGGCTCGGTGATGTCGAGTCCATACGCCTTCGTCGCGTCGAGGACGTGGTTCGAAAATTCCGACGCCAGCTTCGACAGTTCCTGCTCGATCTCGTTGAAGCGTTGTCGCTGGTCGGGGGGAAGTCCGATTCCCGCGAGTTCGGCGTCCTTCAGGCGATCATCCACGATCCGCCGCTGGGTCGCCGACAGTTGCGACCATTCCGGACCATCCTTCAGGTCCCGCAGGGCGCGGTAAAGGGGTTCGCTTTGCCGCACGCGGAGGCTGAACTCGATCACTTTGGGTTGCGCCGCGTCGTACGCTTCGCGCAGTTCGGGCGAGTTCTTGACGCCGAACAGATGGCCGACCGGTTTCCAGGCGTATTCGAACGGGAGCTCGAGCGCCTCGATCAAGGTCATCGTGCCGTCCCAGTTCGGCGTGAATCCGGCTTCAAGCTCGTCCATGCGGGCCAGGGCGGTCGCGACGGTCTGCTCGATGGCGGGCACGACATGCGCCGGTTCGATCCGATCGAACGCGGGGAGTCCGGTGGTCGTGAGCAGAGGATTCGGGTGATCCGTCATTCCGTATGACACCTTGTGATGCGAAGTAACTTGATGCGGATCCATGGGGCCGACTCGGCTTCGGAGCCGGATCGTGCGGAGGTCCTGAACCACGCTCGCGAACCGCGAGATCATGCCATGTCGCGACAATCCACGCACGGGGTGGAGCCTGAATCCTCGGGGCTGGCGCGTTTTTCCCCTATGGGTTCGCGTGTGGAGCCTTCGCGGAACGCATCGGCGAGGTCGGCGATGAGGATGATCTCGCCGGTCTTGGCCTCCGGGTTGATCTCGATCCGTTGGACGAACGCCTCGACCAACTGGCGGTCTTGCAGGTCGACCGTGGTTCGCGTGGCCAGGTCGTCGAGGCGGGCGAACTGGGACAACGCCCACTTCCGCAGTTCGTCTTCGGTGATCGCGGGCGTCGCCGGTTGATCGACGGGCTTCAGACGCGTGGCCAACGCGTCCCGCTTGGCCTTCAGGTCGGCCAGCGTGGTGCGGAGTTCATCCAGGCCATCGAACGTCGGGTCGGCCAGCATGGCAACCGTGGCCTTGATCTTGCGGTTCAGCAGGTCGAGTTCGCGGTCATCGCTCTTGGTGCGTTTCGTCGCCGCCCGTGGGGCCAGCACCGCCTTCACGAACGCTTCGACCGCCTGCTTGGTCGTGGCGTGGTCGCCCAACAGGACGCGTTGGATCGTTTGCAGCACGAAGGCGTCGAGAGCCGGGCCGGGAAGGTTCGTCAGGCCACAGACCGATTTGCCGTAGCGGTGGTAGCCCGAGCAGGCGTAGCTGCGATAGCCCTCGCCAGTGGGCCCGGGCCAGCGTCGGTCGCGGATCGTCGTGAAGCTGCAGCCGCAGCGTTTGCAAAGCAGCAGGCTCGACAGCAGCGTGCGTTTCGTCGGCCGGGCCTTGCCGGCGTCGGCCCGGCGCTTGGCGACCGCTTTCTGCGCCAACGCCCAGGTCTCCGGCGTCACCAGCGGTTCATGCACGTTCTCGCTGATGATCCAGTCGGCCTCGGCATTCCGTTTCCAGCCCTTGCCGCGCTTGGGCAGCAGCTTACCTTCGCCATCCAGACCAAACAGTGAACCCATAGTATGACGATTCCAGACGATGGCACCGCGATAGACAGGGTTCCGCAGCAACTTGGCGATGCGAGCGGTGTTCCATTTCTGACCACCAGGGGAAACGATCCCCTCGTTGTTGAATGTTTGGGCGATGGAATGGCAGCCGTATCCCTGGTTGCAGAGGTCGAACATGCGTTTGATCACTGCGACTCGGTCGGGCGTGCTGGCGACGTAGCGAATGATGTCGCTCTTCGCCTTCTTGATGTTCACGCCTGGCTCGATGACCCGCAGCAACTTGCCATCGACACCATATTCCTGCTTGCTGCCGTCGGGCATCCACCGCAGCGTGCGGAGCAGCTTGCCGTCCGAGGTCAGATGCTGCTTGTCGTAGCCGTAGGGGGCGACGCCGCCGGGTGCGCTCTTGCGTTCACGGATATTCGAGATCTGGCCGCGAATGGTGTCGCGGGCAAGCTTCACCGAGTACTGCCGCGCTTGCCACGACTTCACGCCCTGGATGAGTTCGCCTTCGTCGCCTTCGGGAATGCCGTCAGCGGTGAAAACTACATCGACGCCGGCGAGCCGCAGGCGATGAAGGTAATAGCCGGTCTCGTTGGTGCCGCCGCGCGAGAACCGGCTGATGTCGTAGCAGAGGATGGTGTCGAAGTCGCGGCCGTTCTCGGCGGCAGCGATGATCTGCTCGAACGCATTGCGGCCCTTCGCGCTGGTGCCGGAAATCGCGTCGTCGATGAACCACCGCACGATGCGGTAGCCATGCTCCTTGGCCCACTTCTCGACGTAGGCCTGCTGGTCGGGGATCGAACGCTCCTGCATGTCGGTGCTGCGACGGGCGTAGCCGACCGCCGGGATGCCACTAGAATTACGAGTAGCCATTGCTTCACTTTCACTGTCAAAGGGGGTTCTGGTTAGAGCCACCTTGGTGTTACCAGCACTTTGGTGGCTCGTTTCGTTCA
>CAYRVS010000248.1:0-6167 GCA_964427725.1 uncultured Planctomycetaceae bacterium
GACCCCTACTCCGCCGGGACGACCTTGGGGTCGACCAAGCTTTCGAGTTCCGGCAAACCACTCCCTTGCGGCAACGCGGAGCCCAGCGGCGACTGCTGCGGGGTGAACTGCCGGGGAAACGTGCTGTCAATCCGCTGGAAATTCGCCAGCGAGTAGGGCATCCGGGGATCGAGTCCCATGCAGGCCGCCGTCTGTTGGTGCTCGGCGATCGCGGTGTAGTTGTACGGGCGGAAGTAGTAGTAGCCGTGCAGCCGGGGGTAGTAGGCATAGTGGGGGTACATGTCGCAGGTGCTCCCCAACTTGCAGACGCAGTCGTCCTCATCCTCCTCGAGTCCCGTGGGGCAAGTCGGGCAGCCCGCGCCCGGCGTCAGGCCCCCCGCCATCATGGGCGTTTCGACGACTTCAACCGCCGGCACGGGAGCCGCCACTTCGACCGCTTGCGGCGGAGCCCACGTTTCCGCATGAACTTTCACCGGGGCCGAAGCCGGGACCGGCGTGGGGGCCGTGACCGGTTCCGGGGGGAGTTGCGGCGCGTCGGCGGCTTGCGCGAGGCGTGTCGTCACGGGGCGGGCCGCCAAAGTCTTCGGCGGCAAAGGCCGTTGGGGCGCTTGCCCGGGTCCGACCTGTCCGGCCAACAACACCAGCAGCGTGATCGACATCTCCGGCCCCACTTTGCATCCCTACCGGGATGGTCCTCGCGATCCAACCGTCGAGCCCGGTCGACGCGCGACAACCGCGACAGCCCCGAACTCCGTCAGGACAAGCATCGGCGATCCTTGCTGGAACCATCGCGTTTCCGGCCACCTCCGTTACGACCGGCAGTTTCCGCAGTTTACGAACCGCAGGATCGTTGTGATCGACATCGCGGGAAGAGCTGGTCGATTCGGCCTTACGTGCCGGGTCGTCGGCCGGGACGGTATGTGATTTGCCCCGCGTGCTTCGCAGGGAGATGACCGTTGTGATGGAACAAACCGCACGCCCGGCAAACTCGTGGATGACCTTCGCGTCGCTCGGATTGCTGACCGCCATCATCGTTTGGTTCACCGGATACACGCCGGGGCTTATGGCGCGCACCTTCCAAGCCCCTCGGGTCCAAACACCGGGCTACGCGATGGTGGGAAGTCGCGGCCCTCTCGCCGGTGTGGGTCCGACGGCACGACTGGTCGCGACGGAGTCTACGCGACAACTCGCCGCGGCCGATCCCGCTCCCAAACCGCGGCCCCAACCTCAAGATCTCAGCCCACCGGGAACTCCCGCGGCGCCAGCGAAGGCCACCGGCGGGTTAATCGGCACGCTGCGTGATCAGGTCGAGCAATCGACGATTCTTGAAGAGTCCGGGAGTTCCGAAGGACTGCTGGAGTCGTTGGATCGCGCCGCGACGATCTTCGAGGATGCCAAGCGACGCAATCGCGAGGCGCTCGATCGGCTCAATCGTCGGACGTCGCACACCACCGGCCGCGCACGCCCCTCGGGCGTGGTGATCGTCCTCGAACGCTGCGATCCGGCCCGTTTGCTCGATCCGAATCTTGGCGAGCGCGCCCCGGCGCTGGCGCGCTGGCGCTCCGCCGGACTTCACTTTACGCAGGCATATACGGCGAGCAGCGATCCCGAAACGGCGTGGTGGTCGCTGCTGACGGGGCGGAACACGGGACGGCTTGCTCCGGGAACCGCGCGGACGGCGACGCTCCCTTCGCGCGATGGACTCCCCTCCCGCTTGTGGAAAAGTGGCTACACCACCGCAATGCTGGGGGATTGGCCCCGGAACGACCATCCGCTCGATCACGGCTTCGAGTATTGGTGCGGCTTTGATCGGGCGACCCCGCCGGCGGCGTGTCCGACTCATCTCGCGGTTGGCCGCAGCCGGATGGAGATTCCCGCCAATCGCGACGGACAAACCGGAGTCACCTGGCGGGAGTTGTTGTCCATCGAGACACGGCAATGGCTGCGCTCCCTCGGTTCCTCGAATCGCCCGGGGTGGTTGTTGGTCCGCCTGCCGGTGGTGGTTCCCGACTCGACGACGCCCGACTCGTCAGTCACGGTTCCCGCCGCGACTTGGTCCGCCTGGAACGAGTATTTCGCGAATGTGCAACAAGCCCTTGCGGAGACCGAACTCGAAGACCGGGTCTCGGTCATCGTCACGGCCCTTGGAGGCGAAGCTTCACGGGAGGATGGCCTCTCGGAACGCGAACTGCGCGTTCCCTTGGTGATGGCGGGGGCAGGCGTGCGTGATCCGGGTCGCGGCCTCGAGACACCGATCGCGACGTGGGATCTCCCGGCGACTTGGGCCGACTTGGCGGGGATCGCGGCCTCCACGGACGGACAAGACGGCGTGTCGTTGCGGCCTTGGCTGACCGGGAGCGGCGCGACCGCGCCCCGGCTGTTCTACTGGCGGTCCGCCGAACATCCCGAGGATCAGGCGGTGCGGCGCGCTCAGTGGAAAGGGATTTACACGGGAAAAACGGGCCGCCTCCGGTTGTACGATCTGGCGAGCGATCCCCACGAGACGGAGAATATCGCCAGTCGCCATCCCGAGGTCGTGCGGTCGCTGCTGAAAGGCGCGCCCGAAGCCGTCGAAGCCACGGTCCGGCGGTTGGATCAACCACCCCGGGACTAATTCGCCGTCACCAAGCTTTCCCCCGATCACCACCGTCACAACCCGCATCTCGCCGCGATTTCCACGAAAGACCGTTCGATGCCCGTTCGCCTGCTTCGCGCCTTCGCTTGGCTGTTGGTCCTTGCCGGGGGGCTCATGCCTCGGTCGGCGTGGGCGATCGACGTCAACGATGTGGATGTCGCCGGCCGCGACTACTTCGTCTTCCTGTCGTTCGCCGGGTTCTTCAACGGCGACTGCATGCAGTTCGGCGAAGAGGACGAATTCACCGCCTCGAACGGGCTGATCATCGGCACGTGGAGCATCGAATCGGAGACGGTCGCCCTCTTCTTCACGATCAACTTCGTCGAGGTCGAAATCCTTTCTGCGACCGACGCCAAGATCACCGCGATCACCGCGCTCGACAATCGCATCCTGGCGGGGATGATCGAAACCGATGACGGCGACGGCGGCTTCTTCGTCGGCATCGAAAGCGACATCTGCGCCGTCCCCGCCAAGACCACTCCCGCGCTCGCGCCAATCCCGGAATCCCGCCCGTTGCCCGCGCGGACACCACGGCGTGATCGCTAACGCACTCCGTGCCCCCTGCTTGGTGTCCCGAACTTCTTCGACACTCTTCAAGGATCGACTTCCATGGGCCGATTGACCTTGGGACTGCTCGCCGCGATCGCGGCGCTGGGACCGTTGACCTCTTCCGCCGGGGAAATCACCGTCAGCTTCTCCGGGGGGATCCTGGAACTGACCGGGACCTCCGCCGCCGACAGCGTTTCGATCAGCGGCAATCCGGTGCGGACGGTCGTCAGAGCGGGCTTCCGCTCGGCCCTCGTGCCGGCCCCTACGTTCCTCGCGCGGAAGAACCAAGTCTTCCAAAACGTCGCGGAGATTCGCTTCGTCGGCAATGGTGGCGCGGATGATGTCCAGCTTCGCGCCAGTTCCGTCCTGGTGAGCCTCACCGGCGGCAACGAGAACGACACCTTCAGCCTCTCCGGTCCGACGGCGGGGAACGTCACCATCGACACCGGCGAAGGGGATGATCGTGTCTCCCTGCAAGGGACGGCGATGCTGAATCTCGCGGCGAACCTGGGGAATGGCGTCAACAGTTTGTCCCTCGTCGACACCAGCCTCAGCGGACTCGACGTCCTGGGGGGAACCGGCCCCGACACCATCATCGCGTTGCGGTTGGGGAGCCATCCGACGTTGGGAATGCTCCTCAACATCGTCACGGGCGCGGGGGATGACATCGTCGGCTTCCAGGAATCGACCATCACCAGCAACGACCCGATGACCCCGGGTACCCTCGACGGCGGCGACGACAACGATTCCGTCGGTCAAGACATGAGCACCTTCACTCCGCTGCCGACGCCGGCGAATTTCGAGGTCGTGATCGGCTTCGATCCCCCGCCGCCGCCCCCCGCCCCGCGCGTTCGATTCAGCCGCTAGTCGAGTGAGGGAAGACTTCGTGCGCTTCGCGAATTCCCCGCGACCATGAACGAGCGGAGAGTTCATGAGCTAGGTTTCGTGATGGTCGCCGACACGATCGCCGTGCCGGCTCGAGGGTTCTCGTGTTGCGGAAAGTCACCCGGTCATGAGGGTGACGTGGCGGTCCGGCAGCACTCCTTGGAAACCACCGCCTCCATCACGAAATGTCTCGCATGACGCAACCACTGACCACGACGGTCGTTTCGCGGAAGTCGCCCGGCGGCGCGCGCCGCGGCAAGGCGTTTGCTTCACGGTCGAGCACCACGCGTGGCACGACGACCACGCCGGTTGTCGAACCGCCGAAGGGACCGCCTCGCATGACGCAGCAGCGCCACTTCAAACGGATGGTGATCGATGTCCTGGAGGACAAAACGTACCTGTTGCACATGGGCGACATGGACATCTGGGACGGCGCGGATCTCGCGCTGCTCCGCGAAGGCCTGACCCAGTTCATCGAACGCGATCACTGCCGCGCGATCGTCGTCGACATGCAGCACGTCAAGTACATTCCCAGCGGCTTCTTCGGCATGCTGTTCGACTGGCATGAAAAGCGGGACGTCTGGTTCGCGCTCACCACGCCGCAACCCAATGTTCAGCGGATGCTGTGGTTCCAGCAGTTCTTCCACCGCGGGACCACCGGCTGGTACGAGCTCAACCCCGAAGGCCGCGACATGCTCAACACCCCGGCCGGCTACGTCCCGGAAGCGGTCCTCGTGGAAGACGACCGCTGACTCGGCGACCAAGGGACAGAATCGAAGCGTGTGCCTCCGGCTCCGCCAGTGGTCTCACTCGACGAGCACACGGCTCAAGCGCACGGGCCAAGCTCGTAACGAGTGACCGAGGCATGTCGAACTCATCCAGGCGTGAAGGTCCCATGAGGGTTCGCACGCGTTGATCACGTATCCTCCACGCGGCGGCTATGATGACGCTCCCATGGACCAAGTGTGGATGACAGCGATTCGTCCCGCCGCGGTCCCTCGTCCCTGGGAGTGATCGCGTGAGTCCGTCATCCGTGGAAGCGACTCCGGTCGACCCGCCAGTCCCGCCCCCCTACACCGCCGTCATTTTCACGTCACAACGGACCGCGGCCGATGACGACGGCTACGCCGCGATGGGCCGTCGCATGCAGACGCTGGCCGCCGAGCAGCCCGGCTTTCTCGGCGTCGAATCGGTCCGCGATCCCCACGGATTGGGAATCACGGTCTCCTACTGGACCTCCCCCGACACCGCGACGGCGTGGAGAGCGAACCTCGAGCATCAAGCCGCGCAGGACGGTGGTCGGTCGACGTGGTACCGCGCGTACCTGTTGCGAATCGCCACGGTCGATCGCGTCACCTCGTTCCAAGACGGCGTTCGCGTGACGACGGGGGATGACGGCTTTGCGGGATTGGTGGCATCGCGCAAGGGCTGGATCGAGCGGCAACTCAAACCGTGGTGTCGCCGCGCGAAACGAGCCGACCTACTTCTCGCCGAACACGAATGGGCCGACATCGCGGGCAAGGTCGATCCCGAGAAGACCCTGTGGGCGTGGGCCTGGAGTCGCTTCCCCGAGATGGTGCATGACGAGTTGGGGCTCGAGGAATCGCAACCGGTCGTCGTGACGCTGACCGACGGGCGGACCCTCGAGGGTTATCCCGACGCCCGCCGCAGCCGGCGCGGCGAGTTATGGTTAATCGGTCACGACGAGACGGGCCGGCTGACGGAACATGGGCCCTATCTGATCGACGCGATTCTCTCGGTTCGCCGCGTCAGCATACCGGAGTGAGTGACGATCTCATGACGAGCCATCCATAGGCCGGGGCACCCGCCCCGGCCGCGTGCGGAAGCGATCAATTCCGCTCCGTCGACCACGGTTGGGTGGCTGGGGTCGGACGTCTTCGTCCGCCCCCAGTCGTCCCCCACGCAGTAGCGATCAAACCGTCCTGGTTTCAGGCGAGTACGCCTGACCCCAGCCACTCGCCGGCCCGGTTGGTTCGCGGTTTCGATGGCGACCCGCGCGAGGGGCGGGTGCCCCTCGCTATGTGGGCGCTCGCCGCTTCTGCAAATACCATCCACCCATGGGCCGGGGCACCCGCCC
>CAYRVS010000249.1:0-6119 GCA_964427725.1 uncultured Planctomycetaceae bacterium
GCCTACATGGGGGGCATGACGGTCCCGTCCAAGTGGACTGAATCGATTCCCATGATGCCTCGCAGCGTGCTGTCCGGGGTCGCTCCACCCGGTGATCTCGACCGGCCCGATCTGTCGAGCCTCTGCCGTCTGCTCGCTTGAGCGCCCGAATCAAGCCGCCGGGCGTTCCATATCGTGAAACCATCGGCCGCGTGCCGTGTGATCTCACTCGCGCTCTCAAACTGCATCCATGGATCGGGCGAATGTCGTCTGGTCCGGTCCCGTTTCGCTCCGTTCGCTCCAACAATCTTGAGGAGTTTCGTCATGTCGATCCGTATGTTGAGCTGGTGTGCCGCCGCTGTTCTCATCAGTGGGTTCGTGGTCGCCGCCGAAGCCGAGAAGTTCTCGGCCAAGTGCCTGGTCGCCGGCAAGCCCGACGCCAAGGAAGACAAGTTCGCCGAGTACAAGGGGGCGAAGGTCTACTTCTGCTGCGACAACTGCAAGGGCAAGTTCACCGAAGCCCCGGCGAAGTTCGCGGTCGCCGCGAATCATCAACTCGCCGGCACCAAGCAGTTCAAGCAGACCAAGTGCCCGCTGTCGGGCGGCAAGCTCGATGACAGCAAGACCGTGGAAGTCGGCGGCGTGAAGGTCGCCTTCTGCTGCGAAAACTGCCAAGGCAAGGTCGCGAAGACCGAGGGCGACGCTCAGAAGGAGCTCGTCTTCGGCGACAAGGCCTTCGACAAGGCGTTCGAGATCGTCAAGAAGTAAGTGACGACCGTGCGCGTCCGATGTAACAGGAAGCCCAGGGATCACGATCCCTGGGCTTCTTCCTTATCAATGAACGTCCGGTGGATCGCCAGATCGATCCCGTTCAGCCGCAGTTGCAATTGATCGAGATACTCGTGCAGTCCCGCGTGGATGATCTCGCCGACGTCGGCCCCTTCCAAATCGCCGCGTAATCGGCCGAGCAACTCTTCCGGCGGCAACCGCCGCGGTTCGGCGAACGTCCCCGTGATCGCGCGGACGGCGAGTTCCGCCTCGGCGACCGCATGATGAATCGCCCGGGGGAAATTCCGGTCGAGGAGCAGGAACTCGACCACCTTCCGCGGCGTGATGCCGTGATGCCGCTGGCGGTACATCTCGAAGCCCGAGACCGACCGCAGCACCGCCTGCCATTGCAGGTCGTCGATCGTCGAGTTCACGTCATGCAGTTTGGGGAGCAGAATGTAGTACTTGACGTCGAGAATCCGCGACGTTTTGTCGGCCCGTTCCAACAGCCAGCCCAGTCGGGCGAAGTTCCAGCCTTCCCCCCGTGACAGCGTGCTGTCGACCAGCCCTTTGAAGAGATGACATTGGAGGCGGATTTCCTGGAAGAACTCCTGCGGGGCCTGCCGGACGTGCGGATCGGATTCCGCCGCGAGCACGGTCTGATAGAACTGGTTGAGCTGCTCCCACATGTCGGTGGAAATCGCCTCGCGGATGCAGCGCGCGTTTTCGCGGGCGGCCGCCAGGCAGGCATGGATCGAATGGGGATAAGCGGCGTCGAACGTGAGAAACGGAAGCACGCTGTCGGGCGTCGCGAGGCCGTAGCGATCGGCGAACCAGGCCTGATCGCCCGTGATCTGCACCAACGACGGCCAGAGGTCGCCGGCGTCGTTGCCGCATTCGATCTGGAGATTCAGCGTGACGTCGACGAACCGCGCCAGATTTTCCGCCCGTTCGACGTAGCGGCTCACCCAGTAGATCGCATCGGCGACGCGGCTCAGCATGACGAGGGGCTCCCACGCGCCGGGGAAGGCGCGTCGCGATTTTAGCGAGGAATCCGCCCCACGCCATGTCGAGCATGACGCCCAGGATCGCGATATGATCGCAACACGTGGTCCGTCATCGAAAGTTTGCCGCCGCTTCGGGAATTGCTCGATATGCGCATCGCCCGCATTTTCGCTCACCGCGTCGAACTCCCGCTCGTCGAAGGCGCTTACGCCTGGTCCGGCGGGAAATCGGTGACGGTCTTCGACAGCACGATCGTCGGCGTCGAAACGGCGTGTGGGATGATCGGGTATGGCGAGGTCTGTCCCCTGGGGGCCTTCTACTTGCCGGCCTATGCCGAGGGAGTCCGCGCGGGACTGCGTGAGTTGGGGCCCCATCTGCTCGGTTGGGATCCCCGCGAATTGGGGCGGCTCAACGCGCGGATGGACGCCGCGATGAAGGGACATCCCTACGTGAAATCGGCGCTCGACATCGCCTGCTGGGATCTGCTGGGGAAGGCGACCGGATTGCCGATCTGCACCCTGTTGGGCGGCCGTTTCGGCGACCGCATTCCCTTGTATCGGGCGATCTCGCAGCAAGCCCCCGACGAGATGGCCCGCAAAGTGGCGGGCTATCGGGCCGAAGGCTATACGCGGTTCCAGCTGAAAGTGGGGGGGCATCCCGATACCGACATCGAGCGGATTCACGCCGTCCGCGCCCTGTTGCCGTCGACCGATCGATTGGTCGCCGACGCCAACACCGGCTGGACGCAACACGAAGCGATCCGCGTCGCGCAGGGGGTGCGCGACCTCGACGTGTATCTTGAACAACCCTGCCTGACCTACGAGGAATGTCTCGCCGTCCGCCGGCACACCGACAAGCCGTTCGTCTTGGACGAGAACATCGACTCGCTCGAGATGCTGCTGCGGGCCCGGGGCGATCTGGCGATGGACGTCGTCAACCTGAAGATCAGCAAGCTGGGGGGCTTGACCCGCACCAAACAACTGCGCGACCTCTGCGTGTCGCTCGGCATCGCGATGACCCTGGAAGACACCTGGGGAGGGGACTTCGCCACCGCGGCGATCGCCCATTTGGCCCATAGCACCCCCGAGCCGTACCGCTTCACCAGCACCGACTTCAACAGTTACGTCACCGTCAGCACCGGAACCGGCGCCCCGCGGCGCGAGCAGGGCACGATGGCGGCCGGTACCGCACCAGGCCTCGGCGTCACCCCGCGACCGGAAATCCTCGGCCCGTCCGTGCTGGAGATCGCGTGACGATCCATGGCGGCCCAGGAGAATTTCCCACGGGGCCGCTCGGGCGAATTGACGGTCAGTCGCGCTGAATGTCGATCTGAAAATCGTTCTTCTCGGCCCGCACCGTCACCATCCTCTCATGGGGACTTGTGACGAGTCCCGCGTCCTCGACCGTCGGCGTCGGGGCGACGTCTCCCATCGTCACGATGCGGACCTCGTTCTCACCCAAAACGGGACCGTGCTTCAGCGGCAGACTGAATCCACCGTTACGGATCATCGCCATCGCCTGCGGCGCGTGGGGGTTCTTCGGCAGGAAGGCAACCTGGCCCCATTTCAGCGGAGATCCGTTCAGTTTGATCATCCCCGTGACCGGAGCCCGCTGGATGTCGGCCAGGAAACCCGAATTCCGCAGCCATTGATGCAGCCGATCCTTCCAGGTCGACAACGCCTCGTCGCCCGGAGCGAGTCCCACTCCGTGCGGGCCGAACTGGTAGACATGCAACTCGGCGGGAACCTTGTGTTTGAGGCACGCGGCGAAGAACGCGACCGAATTCTCGGACGGCACGCCGACATCTTCCTGCGTATGAAACAGGAACGTCGGCGGGGTCTGTTCGGTGACCATCAGGTCATTCGACAGCGACTTCGCCAGTTCCGGATCGGGATTGTCTCCCAGCAGATTTCGCCGCGATCCGCTATGCCCCCACGGTTCGGTCATCGAGATCACCGGATACGCGAGGACCGCGAAATCGGGCCGCGAACTCACCTTGGCGACGGGCTCGCCTGCCTGCGGATCGGCGTCCAGAAAATGGGTCGCGGCGGTCGAGGCCAAATGCCCCCCGGCGGAGAAGCCCATCACCCCGATGCGGTTCGGCGCGACGTGGTACTTGTCGGCGTTCGCGCGGACGGTCTGCAGCGCCCGTTGGACATCCTGCATCGGCGCGGGGTGCTTGTAACGCGGCGCGAGCCGATACTTCAGGACGAACGCCGTCACGCCGAAGCTGTTGAACCACTTCGCGACCTGCGTCCCTTCATGATCGACGGCGTGAATTGCATACCCGCCGCCGGGACAGATCACGACGGCGGTCCCGTTGCGATTCGTCTCGGGCGCGGGATAGACCCACAACCACGGTTGATCGGCGGGTTCGTCCCCCACTTTTCCCGGCGCTCCGGTTGGCCACAACAGCACTTCATCGGTGGCGAACGCCGTGGACCACGGGGCCAGACCGAGGCCGGCGACCAGCCCGGCGGCGAGGAGTAGGGAACGGAACGACATGGCGGTTTCTCTCTGGGTGACACGAATCGACGAGGATTCCCATCCTGCCATGCGTCGCGAATCGGCTCAACTCCCGCGAGATTCGTCTCGACTCGCGTAGGGCAGGCTCCCGCCTGCCGGACTGGGTCGCGTAGTCGCGTAGGGCAGGCTCCCGCCTGCCGGACTGGGTCGCGTAGTCGCGTAGGGCAGGCTCCCGCCTGCCGGACTGGGTCGATTACCGATCGAAACCGGATTCCGGTCGTGACTTCGAGAGTTGCGGCCCTGAGGCCAATTCTCGCCTGCCAGATACAACCTGATCGTGGGGAAACCGATGGGTGCTCATCATGACGCGAGCGAAAGCGGCGGCAAGCGGGGGCCTGCCCTACGGAAAACGACGTCGGGGCGGAGGTTCCCCCCCAACGAGGTCGGCGAGTTCCGGCTGCAAACTCGGCCTCCGGCTGGGAGGGAACCTCCGCCCCGACTGACCGCTCCGAGATCCGATCCACGACTCCGTCGTCTCACCGGTTCCGGAGCAGGCGGGAACGAAGCGTTCAGATTACGTCAGACCGATCGCCCCCTTACGGCGGGCATGGCGGCGATCGCGCAACCGCGCCAACGTTTGGGCGGTCCGGTCGATCGCTTCCGCGACGACCGCCATGAGGTCGCTGCCACGACCCACCACCACCACCCCCGGATGACGCGGGACATGGACCGAGACCCGGCAGCGTTTGTCGACGCCGCCTTTGGGGCCGTTCAGATCCTCGACCGCCAGCGCCACCCCGCGCACCCAGCGCCCGAACTGGTCGAACGCGAAATGGAGCTTCTGTTCCAGCAGGCGATCCAACGAGGGATTCCGATCGACACCTTTCAAGGTCAGACTGAGACGCATCGTTCCCTGCTCCTTCAATAGGCGGCCCACCCGATTGTGAGCCTGGGTTGTTGACATCCATGAAGTACTACGCCGGCGATCACATCTCGGATCAGAAAAAACGGATCGCCGCATCTTGCTTTCGGACAAAGAGTTGCGGCACAATCGAGAATCAACCTTCGACTTCGTGCTGATCCGGGTCGGTTTCCGACCGTATCTCCGTGACAATTCCTCCGGTTCCGGAGGTTTTCTCCACAACGCCGCTTACGCGGCTCGTCCCGTCTCCCCTCGGCCTCAGGAGTCCGCATGTCAACGTCCACCTTATGCTTGCGTCTGTTTGTCGCCGGTTCGCTGGCTGTCAGCGGGTTCCTCGCGGGAGGCGCGACCGGCTCCGCCGCGGAAACCTTGACGATCAAATTCCCGCCGAAGTCGACTTGGAAGATTCAACGGGAACAGGAGATCGCCCAAACCTTGACGATCAACGGGCAAGCGATCCCCACGAAGAGCACGACCTTCGCCGTGATCGGGTACTCCACCGGCGACGCCCTCCCCGACGGGGCGATCGCCGTCGTCGAGAAGTACGACGTCCTGCAAGGGGAGGTCGACATCGTCGGCACAAAGATGCCCTTTGATTCGGCGAACCCCGACGCGCAGGTCCCCACCGGCCTGGAACCGCTGGCGGCGGTGCTGCGCGCGACCTACCGGACGCCGGTGACGATGGTCTACGACGCGCAAGGGGCCGTCCGCGAAGTGACGATCCCCGCCGAACACGCCGCGAATCTCGACCCCAATTTCGCGGACCTCTTCGATCCGGCCAAGCGAAAAGAGACGGTGCAACAGGCCGTGAAGTTGTTGCCGAAACGCGCGATCGACCCGGGAACGACCTGGACCGAGAGCATGACGGCCCCGCTGGGCGCCGGTCAGACGCTGACGTTTCAGATGGAGTTCCAATATGTCGGCCCGGTTCCGGAAGGGGGCAAGACGCTGCATCACGTCCAATTGACCCACAAGGGGG
>CAYRVS010000250.1:0-6080 GCA_964427725.1 uncultured Planctomycetaceae bacterium
CAGTACCTCTCGGAACGCACGCTGGCGGCGTGTTGCGAGGTCTTGCAGGCGGAATGGGCCGGGCTCTATCTGCGGGACGGCGACGGCTCGGGGACGTATCGACTGTCGGGGACGCAGGGGGCGATCGTCGAATTGCCTCTGACGTGGACCCCGACGCCGGAGTTTCTGCAGGCGCTCGAGCGGGAGGCGGGCGTGGTCTCGCTGGAAGGGGATCCCCGGACGCAGACCACATCGCTCGTGGCGGGGCTGAACGCGTTGGGAGGCGAGCTGGTCCATCGGTTCGAGATCGACGGCGAACCGGCGGGGCTGGTCATTTTGGGGCCCAAGCCGGGGGGCGGCGTCTATACGAGCGAAGACGGGACGTTTCTGACGGCGCTGACGCAGCTCACCGGGGTCGCGTTGCATTGCGTGCGGGTCCATCAGGATCTGACCCAGCTCAACGAACAACTGCGGATGAAGGTCGAACGGATCGCCCAACAGAAGCAACAGATCCTGCTGTTGCAGGCGGAGCTCGCGGCGAGTCGTCCCGAGCCGGCGATCCCCGACGAACAGGAGTTTCGCCGCGGGGCGATCAGCGGATCGGGGCCGGGGATCGCGCGGGTGCTCGAGACCGCGCGCAAGGCCGCCGCCAGCGAGGCGACCGTCCTCATTCGAGGGGAAAGCGGGACGGGGAAGGAACTGCTGGCGAGGGCGATTCACGATAACAGCCCGCGTCGGCATGGGCCGCTGGTCACGGTCCACTGCGCGGCGCTCGCCCCGGGTCTTTTGGAGAGCGAACTGTTCGGACACGTCAAAGGGGCCTTCACGGGGGCGACCGCCGATCGCCGGGGCCGGTTCGAGGCGGCGTCCGGAGGGACGTTGTTCCTCGACGAAGTCGGCGAGATTTCGCTCGAGACCCAGGTCAAGTTGCTGCGGGTGCTGCAGCAACGCGAGATCGAACCGGTCGGTTCGGGCGCGCCGGTCGCCGTCGACGTGCGGCTCGTGGCGGCGACCCATCGACCGCTGGAACAGATGATCGCCGACGGCCGGTTTCGCGAGGATTTGTACTACCGGCTGAACGTCATCACGTTGGAGCTGCCCGCGCTCCGGGAGCGGCGCGAGGATCTGCATGAGCTCGCGGTCGAGTTCCTGAAGCGGACCGCGGTGAAGTGCGGCAAGCGGGTGGTCGACTTCGAGGAGGGGGCGCTTGACGCGCTCTTGCGCTATTCGTGGCCGGGCAACATCCGCGAGTTGGAAAACGTCGTCGAGCGGGCGGTGGTGCTGTCGGACGGCGAACTGGTGGCGCTGCGCGATTTGCCGGGGGATCTGACGAATGCGGCGGTCCGGAGTCCGCGTCTCTCCCGCGATCAGGCCGCGACCCGGGGGCGATCGACCGCGGGAGCCGGCGTGTCACCGGCGATTTGGAAGCGGCCGACGAGGAGCGATGACGAAGCCGCGCGCCTTGTCGAGGCGCTCGAAGCGGCGGGTGGGAACAAGGCCCGCGCGGCGCAACTATTGGGCCTGCCGCGGAGCACGTTCTTCAGCAAACTGAAGAAACACGGAATTCAGGCGTGACGATCGACCGGTCGTGATGACCAAGACACCGGAGGGGGGTTACGGATCGCGGCGTTTTTCAAGGATCACGCGGTTGCCGCGGGCGTTGAATTCGACGCGGCTCATGAACGATTTCATCAGCATGATTCCCCGGCCGCAGGGACGATCGAGATTTTCCTCGGCGGTCGGATCGGGGACTTCGGCGGGAATGAAGCCGGGGCCTTCGTCTTCGATTTCGACGCGGACCGAGGCCTCGTCGATCCGCCAGGCGATCGTCACGTGCTTTCCGGGGTCCATCCCGTTGCCATGCTTGATGGCGTTGACGAGGGCCTCTTCCAGGGCGAGGCGGACGCCGAAGACGTCGCGCGGCGGAAAGGCCAGTTCCTCCAAACGACCGACGATCCGCTCCTGGACCTCCTGGCCCAAGGCGGTGTCGCTGGGGATGACGACCTCGAAGTGCTCGGGTTGAGGCATATCGTGGTGCGGGTCGAAACCGGCGAACGGCCATGGCCTAGGCCGTTTGTCCGGGGGCCGGAGGGGTAGGGTGTGTCCCGCGGAAACGTTTCGCCGCTAAAAGCCTTCGAGCGCCTGCTCTTGGGTGCCGCGGATGTCGAAGATCTTGTTGAGCCGGGTGATCTCGAAGACTTCGTAAATTTCGGGGCGGATGCTGCAGAGCCGCAGTTTGCCCTTGGCCGCCTTCACCTTCTTGTCCATGGTGATCAGCTTGCCGAGGGCGGCGCTGGAGAGATATTCGACGTTGCTGAAATCAAGGACGATCTTCTTGCGACCGTCTTCGTCGACGAGGCCGAACATCTGGTTCCCGATGATCTGAATGTTGGTTTCATCGAGAATTTTCTTGTCGACGAACTTGGCGACGGTCACGTCACCGACTTCTTCGATGTCCAGACGACGGGTCGACATGCCACATTCCTCTTCGGCGACCGATGCTTGCGGATGGGATTCGGCGGAGACGAGGCGGCGGGGGAACCGCGATGGGAATCACAGTCCGCCCGGTGGGCGGACGGACACCAGCCCGACGTCGTCATGACGTTGGCGACGGATGCACGCGGCCCGTGTGCCACTGTGAGGCATCATGGGTCGATCGACGCGCCAAGTCAAGCGCCCTCGCCGCGGTGGGCGCTGCAACTCGTGCCGAAATGGCGGCTTGGAGCGACGGGGTGACTTTTCGCGACGCGGCGGGGGACATCAGGAAGAGCGCGCGGCGATCATCGCACGGAGCGAGGTTTGATGCCGCTGGATGTCGACTAAAAGGGTCTCGACCGACGACAGCAGCGATTGCAGGAGCGCGTCGGTCTCCGCCGGCAGCGGGCTGGTCTGCTGGACTTCACAGCCGACTTGGTCGGCGAGGCGTTGGGCGGGGGGGGAGGCGTAGTTCGGCCGCGCGCTCATCGTCGATTCGGCGCGGACGGTCGCCAGTTCCAAGAGCCGATCCTGCACCATGCTGCGGCGGATCGGCTTTTCGAGGACGACAACGTGGTCGAGGTTGCGCAGCGTGTCGAGCTGATCCTTGAGACGCGGATTTTGCGCGACGGGGGTCAGCAGGATCAGAAAGTTCAAGGGGGCGGTCTGCCCTTCGTGATCGGCCATCCGGGTCAGTCGATTGGCCCGCTTGAAGAGATCGTACGCGGTGTGCTCGCCGAGCAACCATTCGGTGATGACGACGTCGACGCCGGGGTTGGCTTCGAGGAGTTCGACCGCCCGCTCGAGGGTTTCGGCGGAGTAGGCCTTATGCCCGAACTCCCCCATCCAGTTTTCCAGCGACCGTCGCATGCAGCCGATCGGGGTGACCACCAAGATGCGCATGGAACCGTCCCGCACCAATCCACCAAGGCGACCCGCTCCCGCATGAGCCGGTCGCCTGACGAACATCGGTCGCGAATTGGCTGAGGTCATCGCCTCAGGTGGATTTTGTGTGATTCACCTCCCAGCCAGCTCTCCGAAAAACGTTCAAACTCGACTACTTGATATCGTCGTCACAGCCGGATCGACGTGCGGTACTCAAGATGCGGAAGAAGGCATCGGGGAGGCTCCCAGCAGGGGAAATCCTGATGGAAAGTCCCCTCCCCGATTGATTCTTGATCGAAAAAACACGCGTCTTCCACAAACCACCGCAGTCTAACTTTTACGTAAGAATCGGCGTGACCACTTCGCCCGCGATGTCGGTGAGGCGGAAATCCCGGCCTTGGAATTTGTAGGTCAGGCGGAGGTGATCGACGCCCAGGAGGTGGAGCATCGTCGCGTGCAGATCGTGGACGGTGACGACGTTTTCGACGGCGTGGTAGCCGAATTCGTCGGTGTTGCCATGGCTGATTCCGCCGCGGATGCCGCCCCCGGCGAGCCAGATCGAGAAACCTTTTTGATGGTGGTCGCGGCCGGAGCCCTGGGCCATCGGGGTGCGGCCGAATTCTCCGCCCCAGATAATCAGCGTGTCGTCGAGCATGCCGCGTTGTTTGAGGTCGGTGATCAGGGCGGCGCAGGGTCCGTCGACCTCGGGGGCGATTTGGGCGATCCCTTCCTTCACGCCGCCGTGGTGATCCCAATCGCGGTGGTAAAGCTGAATGAAGCGGACGCCCCGTTCGGCGAGCCGGCGGGCGACGAGACAGTTCGTCGCGAACGAGCCGTCCCCTTGATTCGCGCCATAGAGCTTGAGGATGTGTTCCGGTTCCGAGGAGAGGTCCATCAACTCGGGGACGCTGGTCTGCATCCGGAAGGCGAGTTCGTACTGATTGATGCGGGTCGCGATTTCCGGGTCGGCGATGACGTCGTCGAGTTGCCGATTGAGGGCTCCCACGGCGTCGATGACGTCGCGCTGGCGGCCTTCGGTCACGCCGGCGGGACGATCGATGTAATGGACGGCGTCTCCCTTGGAATAGAACCGCACCCCTTGGAACTTGCTGGGGAGGAACCCGCTGTGCCATTGGCGGCTGGCGATCGGCTGCATCTGCCCGCTGAAGCCGGTTGACGTGAGGACCACGAAGCCCGGCAGGTCGACCGCCTCGGCCCCCAGGCCATACCAACACCAGCTGCCCATGCTGGGCCGGCCGGAGATCAGGCTGCCGGTGTTCATGAAGGTGTGGGCGGGGTCGTGATTGATCGCGTCGGTCTTCAGGGAGCGGATGATACAGAGCTCGTCGGCGACCGCGCCGAGCTTGGGGAAGACCGTACTGATCGATTGACCCGAACGGCCGTAGCGGGCGAACTCGTGCTGCGGGGCGAGGATTTTGAGTTTCTGCCCCTGGAGCTGCGCGATCGGCTGTCCCTGGGTGATCGATTCGGGCATCGGCTGGCCGTTGAGTTCGGCGAGCTTCGGCTTGTGATCGAGGGTCTCGAGATGACTCGGGCCCCCCGCCATGCAGAGATGGATCACCCGTTTCGCCTTGGGGACGCCATGCAGGGGTTGGACGA
This sequence comes from uncultured Planctomycetaceae bacterium, assembly GCA_964427725.1. Lineage (GTDB taxonomy): Bacteria > Planctomycetota > Planctomycetia > Planctomycetales > Planctomycetaceae > DSVQ01. The sequence goes on from CAYRVS010000250.1 coordinate 4,960, forward strand.
TCCCTTTCCAGGCGGTGTCACTCGGCGCGGCCCCCCGCCCTTGCCGTTCGGTGAGAAGCGACGCCAAGGCGACCGAACCGAGCCCGGAGAGCGAGTGCCCCAAAAACGTGCGGCGATTCGCGGCGGTGCGGGGGTCGAGCATGATGGGATTCCGGGGAGCACGGGAAGTGGGATCAGTGTCTTCAGGGAAGCCCAGCCATCGCATGGCTGGGATATCGTTCGGTTCGAGTGAGCAGGCAAGGGGAACCACGAAAGGCACGAAACACCACGAAAGGAAATTCCATAGGGGTGAAAGCTCGTGCGTCAAAAACAATCGGGGAAAGAACCTCTTCGTCACATGATTTTCGTGTCATTTCGTGTATTTCGTGGTTCCCTCACTCCGGCTTTCTCGGACGGTTGTCACGACGATGGCCGCTACAACCGCGTCAAGGTTTCATGCAGGTTCAGGATCACCCGGGCGAGGCTGGTCCACGCGGCAAGTTCCGCCGGGGTCATCTGGTCCGGGATTGGGGCCTCCCCCGCCCCGCGTAACAAGGCTTCGGCGGCGGCGGGATCGGCGGCGTATTCAGCGCGGTGCTTGTCAAGCAACGGCCGCAGGACCGCCAGTTCCGCCGGGCGGGGGTCACGGGCCATGGCGCGGCGGTAGGCCCAGGTAAGGCGGGCGTCGTCGGAGTCGCCGCCGTCGCGCAAGGCGTGCATCGCGAAAACGCGGGCCGCTTCAAGATAGGCGGGGTCGTTGAGCAGGGTCAGGGCTTGCTGGGGGGTATTCGAGCGGGGGCGTTCGGCGACGCATTCCTCGCGGCTGGGGGCGTCGAAAATCAGCATCTGCGGATGGAGGAACGACCGCTGCCAATGGGTGTAGAGGCCGCGCCGGTAGAGCCGTTCGCCATGGTCCTGGGGGTAGGTTCGCTTGGGAAAGTTGAGGTAATCCCAGTAGCCGTCGGGCTGATAGGGTTTCACGCTTTCGCCGCCGATGCGGGGGGAGAGGAGCCCGGCGATTTGGAGAGCGTTGTCGCGGACGAACTCGGCTTCGAGGCGATAGCGATTCTGGGCCGAGAGGAGCCGGTTTTGGGGATCGTTCACACGCGCGGCGGCCGAGAGCATCGAGCTTTGGCGATAGG
>CAYRVS010000251.1:0-5936 GCA_964427725.1 uncultured Planctomycetaceae bacterium
GAAGCCTTCGTTCGGGTTGGCCTGCTGCACGACGCGAGTTACTTGGGAGGCGTCCTGGGAACGCTCGCCGGGGTGGTCTTCGTCGTCCGAGCCGGCCGTCGGCGACGCTCGTCGGTCACCCCCTCGGTCGCCCCGTCCCGCTGACCGCTTCCCAGGTTGTGGGGGATCGGCCGCCGTGGCCCAATCGCATCACGACCGTAAGGACCGCATCGTAGGCGGAATCGTCGTTTTCCGAGCGGGATTTCGACGCCGAAGGAAACATAACAGATATTATCGGACGTTGGGTGTGGGGCGAAAAACTTTGCGGAAAGCGTTCCTGGCGACACTCGTGAGATGCCCGGGTATGGCCATCCCTGGGCATCCGTTCGAGCCATCCACGGCCCCTACGCCCCCGGCGTTTCCAGGAACTGGCCGATGCGGCGGAACTTCTGGTAGCGGCGCTCGAGGAGCTGGTCCGTCGGGAGCGCGGTGAGCTGACGGAGCTGCTTCACGATCATCCCCTTCAGCGTCGCCGCCATCTGACGATGGTCGCGATGGGCGCCGCCGAGCGGCTCGGGAATCGCTTCGTCGATCACGCCGAACTTCAGGAGATCGGGGCTGGTGAACTTCAGGGCGCGGGCCGCCTTGTCGGCGTGGGTCACGCTCTTCCACAGGATGCCGGCGCACCCTTCCGGACTGATGACCGAGTAGTACCCGAACTGCAGCATCGCGACGTAGTCGCCGATCCCGATGCCGAGCGCCCCGCCCGACCCCCCTTCACCGATCACCACGCAGATGATCGGCGTCGGCATGACCGACATCTCGCGAAGGTTGACGGCGATGGTGTAGGCCTGGCCGCGTTCCTCCGCGCCAATGCCCGGATACGCCCCCGGGGTGTCGATCAGGCAGACGATGGGGACGCGATGCCGGGCGGCGAGCTCCATCTTGAGGAGCGCCTTCCGATAGCCCTCGGGATGGGCGCACCCGTAATAGCACTCGTTACGTTCCTTGAGAGTCCGCCCTTTTTGCTGACCGACGAGGAGCACCTTGTAGCCCTCGATCCGGGCGAACCCGGTGAGGATCGCGCGGTCGTCGCCGAAGGCCCGGTCGCCGTGCAGTTCGACGAATTCGTCGAACATCAGTTCGAGGTAATCCTTGGTATGGGGCCGCTCGGGATGCCGGGCGACCTTGACCACGTCCCAGGGATCAAGGTTCTCGAAAATCTCGCGGCGCATCTTCTGGATTTCCGCCCGCATGTTGCGGATGGCTTCCAGGGTCGCGGCGGTGGGATTCGGCTGCCGTTCGAGCTCTTCGAGTTGGTGCTCGAGCTGGTGGATCGGTTTTTCGAACGGGAGTTGAAAGACGCTGGCCATGAGGACTCGGGGGCTTTCATCGGCCGCCGTCCCCCTGCTCTCCCGCGCGCGGGCCGGTCAGAGGACGTCGGGCAAGTCGGTCATGTACTCCAACTCTTCGGGCTCCTTGGGTGGAGCCTTGGGAGGTGCCGCCGCGGGACGTGCGGAGGCGGCCGGTGGAACCGCGGTCGGGGGAGCCGGGGGACGCGGTGCATTCGGCGCGGCTGGCATTGTGACCGGAACCGGCGAATTCGGAAAGCCGGGAACGGGGGGCGCGGGCGGCATCGTTCGCGCAGGTCCCGCGGGCGGCAGCATCGTGGGAGGATACCCAGGCGGCAGAGTCGCGGCCGGAGCGCCCGGATAGCCCGGCATCTGGGGGGGCATCTGCGGATAACCGATCGGCGGGGCGTATGCCGGGGCCGGTGGCATCGCATATCCGGGTTGTGCGGGATACGGGAAGGGGGCCGCCGGGGGCATCATCATCGGGGGAGCCGGTGGCGCCGCCGTGGGGGCGGGGGGCGCATCCCCCTTCTTCCCCGCATCCGCCAACGCCTTGAGTTTCGCCTTCTTGGCGGCTTCAGCCGCCTTGCGTTTCTCCTGGGCTTCGGTGATCTGGGCCGCCAGTTCGGGGTTGTTGCGGACGAGTTCGCTGCGTTTGGCGTCGAGCCGGCTGTCGACGCCCCCGCCCGCGAGTTCCGCGATGAGATCGGGCGTGGGGGCGTTTTCGTCGACCGGCTTGGCTTCTTCGATGTCTTCCTTGAAGATGCGAATCCGTCGGAGTTCCGCCGAGATTTCCGCCATATCCTTGCCGCGCTGGTCCGGCTTCTTCGCCAGCAGCTTCAGGATCAGCCGGTCCATTTCCGGGGTGATGTTCGGATTGAACTCCGAGGGGTTGGGCGGGGTCGACGAGACGTGTTTCTGCAGGAGCTCGTTCGGCGTCGGGGCTTGGAAGGGAGTCCGGCCGGTCAGGACCTCGAACAACAGAATCCCGAGACTGTAGAAGTCGGTCTGCAGGACGGGAGCCTGTTTGCGGATCGTTTCCGGGGCGATGTACGTCCGCGTCCCTTGAATCGTCGCGGGCTTGCCCCCCATCAGCTTGCCCAGGCCCGTACGCTGCTTGACTGTCAGCGAGAAATCGATCAGCCGGACTTCCCCCACCTTATTCATGAGAACGTTTTCGGGCTTGATGTCGCGATGGATGAACCCGCGATCGTGAATGTGCTGCAACGCGGCGCAGACCCCTTCCAGCAGCTTCTTCATCCGCAGATGGACACCGAGTTGGTCCAGCTTCAACTGCACCTTCAGCGTCGGGGCGCGGAAATACTCCATCAGCAGGTAGGTGTGGTCGCGGCCGCTGATGAAGCCTTCGTAGTGAATCACGTTCGGATGATCGAGCTGCTTGGCGATCGCCGCCTCGGCCTTGAGGGCCGCCTTGTGCGCCTTGGCGTCGGGATGATTCTCGTTGATCACCTTCATCGCCAGGTGCCGATGGGTCCCGGGCTCGATGACTTCGAGCACCTGACTGGTTCCGCCGCCCGCGATGAACGCGGCGACTTCGTAATTGTCGATGGGTTCAAAACCGGCGGACATGGCGAAGGCTCTCCGGGCGACCGGGCGAAGGGGACGACGAATGCCGTCCGGCCCCTGCCCCACGGCTCCGCGTCCCGGCCGGTGAAGTTCGGCGGGAGCGGGCTCGCGTCGAGTATAGCCCCCGCCCCGCCCCGCTGTCGCCGATCGTTCCGGTTCACCCGAAGTGATTCCGTGACGCGGCCGGGGATGGGGCTGATGCGCGGTCGCCATGACGGTCGGATGACGCGATCCCGGCCGGATGATGCCGATCGTCAACAGGAAAACCCGGCGGCCGATCCCCTGCGGGTCAGTTCACGCTGAAGGGGGGCGGAAACGGGCGGAGCGGCGTCTCGCCGGATGATGCCTTGGGCCGTGATTCGATCTGATCCAACACCGCCGCGAGGGCCCGACAACGGCTGGCGACGTCGAGATCGGCAAGAAAGCGTTGAGCGAACTCGGGGGCGATCGGCAACGCGGAGGCCAACAGATCACACACCGCACCGGCGGGAAGAGCCTGCTCGCCGACCACTTTCCAGACCGGATGGTCCTTGACCGCCGGAAACGACTTCTCGAATCGCGTGACCAAGGTCCGGGCGATGTCGCTCAACTCAAGGGCCGTGGTGTCTTCGAGCAGTTCCAGTTCGGCGGTACGGTAGAGCCGATCGGTCTCGAGTTCGCGCCGGACGCGCGCCCGGGCGATGCCGCGTAAGACGAGGTGATAGCGACCATCGGGGAGTTTTTCATGGCCCAGGATCCGTCCGAGTCCCACGATCTCGTGGATCGGCGGCCGCGGCCCCGTCCCGGACTTCAGGAGCGCCATCGCGATCAATTGCTCCCCCGCGAGGGCATCCGCCGTCATCTGTCGATACCGCGGTTCAAAGATGTGGAGCGGCAGCAACGCGTGCGGAAAAAGGACGGCGTTCGGCAACGGAAAAATCGGGGCCTCTCCCGAGAAAAGGTCCAAGGCCGGATCACGTTCAAGAAAGCCCGCCATGGCCGTTAACCTTCCCCGATCAGATGCAGTTTGGGGACCAATTCGTCACGTAGCGCGACGGTCGTGGGGTAGGCTTCGGTGTTCGCGAGGAGTTCGGCGAAGCAGGCCTCGAAATCGACCATGAAGCGGCCCAGCTCGAGCCCCATGGGATCAGCCCCGTATTGCGTGAGGAGCTTCGTCGATGAGAGGTAGAGCTTTTTGGCGCCGCCGAAATTTTCGTTCCCGAAGTGGAACAGCGCGACCGATGCCTGAATCAGACCTTGCAGATACTTCTTCGCCGGGCCGTCGGTCTCGGCCCACAACTCCTCGAGGACTTCGTGACACTCGAAGAAATCCTCCTCGTTGAAGAGGCGAATGCCTTCCAGGTATCGTGCGGGGAGTTCGTCGCGCATCGAGAGTTCATCCGTCGGCCGCGGGGCGAGGCCCGGAAAATCGTAGTCCTTGCCCGGAGGGCCGTCCACCAGTGTCGTGACGCCCCTCCGCCGAGACTGTTTGAGAGCCGCCCGCATGCCATCGCGCCCGCCCGCTGTCGATCCGGCCCTCAAGCGTCGCGCGGGTCGGATCGTGAAGGCGCTTGCGGCGGCATATCCCGAGGCCTTATGCGCCTTGAATCATGCATCGCCGTTTCAGCTTCTCGCGGCGACGATCCTGTCGGCGCAGTGCACCGACGAGCGGGTCAATCTGGTGACGCCGGAACTGTTTCGTCGCTACCCGACCGCGAACGAGTTGGCGGCCGCCGAGCAGGAAGAGGTCGAGCGGATCGTGCAATCGACCGGGTTCTTCCGCGCCAAGGCGGCGAATCTCATCGGCATGGCGCGGGGGCTGGTCGAACGGCATGGCGGGGAACTCCCACGCACGCTCGAGGAACTGATCGCCCTGCCCGGCGTCGGACGGAAGACGGCGAACGTCGTCCTGGGGACCGCCTTCGGGATCGCGAGCGGCGTGGTGGTCGATACCCACGTCAAACGGATCACGCGGTTGCTGGGGCTGACGACCTCCGTGACCCCGGAGCAGATCGAGCAAGACCTGATCGCTCTCTTGCCGCGCGAGGAATGGGTCAATTTCTCGCACCGACTGATCCACCACGGCCGCCGCATTTGCATCGCCCGCCGGCCGCAATGCGACGCGTGTCCGCTACGAAAGCCGTGCGATCGGGTCGGGCTGGAGTGACAGCCCGAGGTTGCTCGTCATCCTTCCGAGACCTCGGTCATCGTTGTTGAGCAACAACGAGCGGCGCGGCGTCAGCCCGCCGTGTCACGAACGTGGGAACACTTCATCGCGCGTCGCTCGATCACCGCGATCAGCTCCGCCCTCTCCGGATGATGTTTTCACGGCCCAGTCGCCGCGATACGATGCGACCGCATCGAAAAATGGAACATCCCGCGACGCGGCAAAGGATGGGCATGGCAGTCTTCGAGTGTCGGACCGAAGTGGCGGTGACTCCGGAAGTCTTGTTCGACTTCATGACCCGGCCCGCCAACATCGCGGCCATCGCCCCGCCCGATAGTCAAATGGTGATCGTCGAGGCCCCCGAAGTCCTCGCCCCGGGAGCCCAACTGGTCTTCAAAGTCTCGGCGATGGGGGTGACGCAGCAACTGATCCATGAGATCGTCTCCCTCACCCGCCCCGAGGGCTTCCGCGAACAGATGGTCAAAGGACCGATGTCCTCGTGGGTCCATGACTACACGATCGAACGGCTCGACAACGGGCACGCCGCGCTCCTCAACCGGATCGAGTTCGAGCCCCCCGGCGGGATGCTCGGCTTCATTCTGACCGCCGAGAAGATCCTTGAGCGATTGGAAGAGGGTTACGCCCATCGGAGCGAAGCGCTCAAGCGGGCGCTCGAGGGATGAGCGAACCGACCGCGATCATCCGTCAACTCGCCGACGTCGTCGCTCAGCGGTATCGCGAGCGGCCCGCCGGTTCGTACACGACCGAGCTCTTCGCCGCCGGGCATGGCGTGATGGCCGCCAAGCTGGTGGAGGAGGTCTACGAACTGGTCGGGCATGTCGCCGAGGAAGACCCGGCGAGTCATCACGATG
>CAYRVS010000252.1:0-2879 GCA_964427725.1 uncultured Planctomycetaceae bacterium
GGGCCAACGTCACCGACATCGTCGTGCTGGTGGTCGCCGCGAATGACGGCGTGATGCCTCAGACGATCGAATGCATCGCCCACGCCCGGGCGGCGGGAGTGCCGCTGGTCGTGGCGATGAACAAAATCGATCTGCCCGACGTCAACGAGCAGCGCGTCCTGCAGGACTTGGCGGCCCAGAACGTTCTGGCCGCCGAGTGGGGGGGCGACATCGAAGTCGTCCGCACGTCGGGGCTCACCGGCAAGGGGGTCTCGGACCTGCTCGACACGATCCTGCTGACGGCGGAGCTTCACGAGCTGAAGGCGAATCCCGATCGCCCCGCGTGCGGTCTGTGCCTGGAAGCCTTCCGCGACGAACATCGCGGGCCGCTGGCTTGGCTCATCGACCAGAAGGGGACGTTGCAGGTCGGCGACGTGATCCTGTGCGGCCAGGCGTACGGCCGCGTCCGCGCGATGTACAACGAACGGGACGAGGAAATCGAGCAGGCGCCCCCGTCGACGCCGTTCAAGGTCGCCGGGCTCGACATCGTCCCCAAGGCGGGGGATCGCTTCCTCGCCGTCGATGATATCGACCTGGTGCGCGAAATCGCCGAGGCGCGGCGGCAACAAGGTCGGGCGGAACAACTCGCCAGCCGGACGTCAAAACGTACGCTCGAGGACATCCTCAATCGGGCGAAAGACGGGCTGGTGCAGGACTTGTTCCTGGTGGTCAAGGCCGATACGCCGGGGTCGATGGAGGCCCTCAAGCACGAGCTGGCCAAGTTCGAGCATCCCGAAGTCCGCGTGAAGGTGATTCACGACGGGATCGGCGGGGTCAACGAAAGCGACGTCTACCTGGCGTCGGCGTCGAACGCCGTGATCGTCGCGTTCCACGTCATCCCCGAAGACCGGGCCGAGCAGTTGGCCCAGCAGGAAGGGGTCGACATCCGGCGGTACAACATCATCTACGAGGTGATCGACGACATCCGCAACACGCTGGAAGGGATGCTGAAGCCCGAACAGCGCGAAGTGGTGACGGGCCGGGCGATCGTCCTGCGGATCTTCAACATCAGCCGGTTCGGCACCATCGCCGGCTGCCGCGTCCTCAACGGGACGATCGAGCGGTCGCACCGGATCCATCTGATCCGCGAGCAGAAGATTCTCAACGCTTACGGGATCGGTTCGCTGCGTCGCGAAAAGGACGATGCGAAGGAGGTCCGCGAAGGGATGGAGTGCGGGATTCGGCTGGAGGGTTTCAACGACGTGAAGGAAGGGGACCTGTTCGAGGCCTATCGGATCGAGGAAGTCCGTCGGACGCTGGATTGAGCGGAATCGGTGGCGTCACACCCGGCGGATCAAGTCGTCGGGTCGCCGGCCGCCCGCGTGAAGCCCGTCCGCTCTCAGACAGGAACTTGCCATGACCACGCGTCGCCTGGCCAAAGCCGCCGAGGCCATTCGCGAGACCGTCAGCACGACGGTCTTGTTTGAGCTGCGCGATCCCCGCGTGAAGAACGTGACGATCCTCTCGGCCGAGGCCGCCCCCGACATGAAGACCGCGAAGGTTTACGTCTCGGTGATGGGGACGCCGAAGGAACAGTCGTTGTGCCTGCACGGGCTGGAGTCGGCCCGGGGCTTCATTCAGGCGAAACTCGCCGATCGCCTGCAGACCCGGTACACTCCCGTCCTGACGTTCGTGCTCGATCCCGCCGTGAAGAAGAGCATCGAGGCGTCCCGCCGTTTGCGCGAGGTCCTGCCGCCGGAGCCCGACGCCGATGACGACGATGAATCGGCTTTTAGTGACATGGACGATGCCGGTGATGTCGCGGACGCAGAGGCGGCAATCCCCGACGATTTCCGTCGGCATGCCTCGCCGGCGGCGGACGAATCGCCCCCCGCCGACTCGCGGAGCGACGAACCCCGCAGCGATTGAACCCCGCAGCGATTGAACCCGGCTCGACAGGCAGGCTCCGTTGATGTCGGTCACCTGACACCCCTCGATCCTCCGCACCACCTCGCATTCGTCGCCGGTCCCTCCCACGGTCGACCCCCAGATTCCGGACACCCCTCCATGGCTTCCAGCACCCGCGCGAAAGCGGCCGATCGTCAGGCGATCCTGAAGAAACTGCTCCCCTTGGTGAAGAAGCAGTACAAGGTGCCGCTGCCGAAGTTCGATCGGCCGGTGATGGAGACGATGCTTTACGCCGTCTGCCTGGAAGGGGCGTCGGTCGAGCAGGCGGACGCGGCCTACGCGCGGTTTCTGCAGCTCTTTCCCGATCTGAACGAGGCGCGGGTTAGCTCGATCGCGGAGCTCGCCCCGGCGTTCGCGGGGATGGAGGACGTCGATTGGCGCGCCTTCCGCACGCGCGCGGTCCTGCAGTACGTGTTCGACAAGACCTACAGCTTCGAGCTGGAAGGCCTCCGCAAGAAGACGCTGGAACTCGCCACGAAACAGCTCGCGAAGATTCGGCATCTCACCCCGTTCGTGCGGACCTACACGCTGCAGCAGGTGATCGGGGCGCATGTGCTGCCCCTCGATGACGCCAGCGCCCGGTTTCTCGCCTGGCTCGGCTTGGTGCAGGCCGATCAGCCGCTCGATGAGATGGGCGAGGGACTCAAGTCGGCGGTTCGCAAGGCGGAAGCCCACCAGTTCTGCTTTACTATTCGCGCGGCGGCGGTCGACCCGGCGCTCAAAGCCGCTTACGACCATCGGCACTATGCCCATCCCGCGGACGGGCATGACCCCGGCACCGCGATCGATCGTTTGACCACGCTGTTCAAGCAGGGGATTTCGGCGGCGGCGAAGTTCGCGGCTGTCGTGCCGCCGCCCGCCGCGGAACCCGTCAAGAAGGGAGCCAAAGCGGCCGCCGCCCCGAAGAAGGCCGCGACCAAGGCCGCGGAGAA
>CAYRVS010000252.1:2889-5857 GCA_964427725.1 uncultured Planctomycetaceae bacterium
ACGTGATGATTAAGAAGCTTCCGGCCGCCGAGAAGGCCGCGGAGAAACCTGCCGCGAAGTCCCCTGAGAAAACGGTGGAGAAACCGGCGAAAGCCCCCGCCGAAAAGCCGGTCGCCGAAAAACCCGTCGTTGCGAAGGCCGCGGCGGACAAGGCGGCCGGCGAAAAAGCCGCGCCGAAGAAGCCCGCGAAAGCCGCCCCCGCGAAGGCAACCAAGTCCGCCGCGAAGCCGGCCGACAAAGCCAAGCCCGCGAAGAAAGCGAAATCGTAACCGGGATTCTCCGGTGGCCGGAACCATACGCTGGCGTGAGGTTTCGGATCCGCCGTCAGAGAAACTCGGTGACGACGCGGTCCGCCACAAAACAGCCTTCCCGCGTCAGCCGCAAATGGGTGGCCGTCCGTTCGAGCCAGCCGCGTGACAGATTCACGCCGACCGCCTTGGGCGCGAACGACTCGAGGTCGCGGCCGGTCGTCCGCGCGAAGTCCGCCAAATCAATCCCCGCCAACTTGCGTAGTCTCAGAAAAATCCGCTCGCGAATCCAGGTCTCTTCGGATAGATCCTCCCGCTCGCCGACCGGACGTTCGCCGCGGTCGAGCTTCGCCAGCCACCCCAGCACGCTGCGGACATTCGTCTCGCGACGGCGGCCATGAAACCGCGCTGCTCCGGGACCATAGGCGTGGTATTCGCCACCGTCCCAATAGACGAGGTTGTGCCGACATTCGTAACCCGGCCGCGCGAAGTTCGAGATCTCATAGTGCAGGAACCCCGCGGCGGTCAGCCGGTCCATCGCGAGGCCATACATCGTCCGTTCGAGCTCCTCCGCGACCGGAGCGAGCTGCCCCCTCTGGCGGCGTGTTTCGAAGGCGGTCCCCGCCTCGAACGTGAGCCCATAGGTCGAGACATGCGCGACATCATGGGCGAGGGCCGCCTCAAGGCTGCGTTCCCAATCGGCGAGCGTCTGGCCGGGGATTCCGAAGATCAAATCGACCGCGACGTTGGGAATCGCCGCTCGCACTCGGGGCAGGATCGTTTCCAAGTCCGCGGGTCGATGATCCCGTTCCAGCGTCGCCAGATGCGTGGCGGAGAACGACTGCACCCCCAAACTGATCCGATTGACGCCGCTCGACACGAGCAACTCCAGTTTGGCGTCCTCGAGATCGAGCGGGTTCGCCTCGACGCTGACTTCCGTTTCGCCGGTCCAGGTGAATCGTGCCCGCAGGAGCGCGAACAACCGGCGCAGGTCGTCCACGCCGGGATGTGTGGGGGTCCCCCCCCCGAGAAACAGGGTCTCCAGCGGCGTCGCCTCGGTCGCCGGGTCGGCCGGATGGATACGCAGCTCGCGCGCCAACCCGGCCAGATACGCCGGGACCAGATCGTCGCGCCCGGCGATCAGCGTGAAGTCACAATAACCGCAGCGATGCCGGCAGAAGGGGACGTGGATGTAGGCGGACGAGACGCTCACCCCTTGAAGATCCGCTGCAATTCCTCGAGCGACGTCTTCCCTTCCGCGACCAGCCGCAGTCCGTCCTTATGGAAGGTCTGCATCCCTTCGGCGCGGGCCTGCGCCTTGATCTGGTCGGCGGCGGCCCCTTCGGCGATCAATTTGCGGACCGTTTCGGAACCGACGATCACCTCGACCATCGCGATCCGACCGAGGTAACCGGTCCCGGCACACTTCTCGCAGGGGTCGGGCATCTCGCCGGTCTTGGGATCGGGCTCGGGTTCCGGCTTGCGATACAGCACCTTGGTCTCGGGGGGGAGCCCGACCTTGAGAAGCAGCTTGGGGTTCGGCTTGAAGGCTTCTTTGCAGGTCGGACACAACGTGCGGATCAGCTTCTGGCTGAAGAACGCTTCGAGCTGTTCCGCCGTCTTGGCCCGATCGCCGATCCACTCCGCATACTGCACAATCCCCGACGCGGCGTCCTTCGCCGGCAACTCGGCCAAGATCGTCACGCGGTCGGCGACGTTCGCGATCATCTTCGCGAATTCGGGCGTCCGAATCGGATCGGTGAAGATCACGTCGGCCTCCGCGCGGATCATCCGGCCCATCGTCGTTTCGTAGTCGTCCCCTTCGTTCGCCTCGAATTTCTGGACGTTGTAGACCTCGCGGCTCCCCATCTTCACGATGGTGAACGCCGAGTACATATACAGGTCGAGCCCCTTCAGGAAGGCGTAGACCATCGTGGTGAGTCCGCTCGCCGGCGGACCCGCGCAGATCACCAGTCCATGCCGTTTCGAGGAGACCTCGCGCAGGAGCGCCTTGAGCGCCGGCGGATAGCCGAGGTCTTCGACCGTGGTCGTCTTCCCTTTCAGGTTCCGCAGCTTCAGCGTCACCTTGTCGGCTCCGGTCGCTTCGGGAACCGCCTCGAGCTCCAATTCGTACGGCGTCCCGAGATGATCGACCTTGATACCCCCCTCCTGCTTCTGGCCTTTGAGCTTGGGGTCCAGTCCCGCGAGGAGCTTGAGCATCTGCGTCACGGCGACATATTGCGGCTTCGCGAGTTTGCCGCCCGAGTACGGGACGCCGTCGATCGACAACGCGACCTGCGCCCGTTCCCCTTTAAGCTCGATCTTCACCCGATCGGCGCGGCGATTGATGGCGTCGGTCACCAATTCCTTCGCGGGAATCAGCCCGGCTTGGGCGAGCCGCTGATTGACCTGGAAGTCGACTGCCTTGCCGTTGACCGCCCCTTGAAAGGAACAGAGCTCGATTTCCTCTTCGTCGTCATCGTCACCGCCGCCCCCCGCGTCACCTTTTTTGCCGAACATGCCGAAGATCACGGAACCGCCTCCGCTGCCACGAGGAATTGAGGAAGAACGAAAAGAAGACGAATAACGCCGTAGTCTCGCATGGCCGACGGGCGACGTCCATCAAGCCGCCATTCTCGGAAGCGATCGATGACCATCGATCGTCGGGTGCATTCGCTGAACGGTGGTTGTTGGTTGTGGCTCAGGGGGCGAGGGTGAGG
>CAYRVS010000253.1:0-5812 GCA_964427725.1 uncultured Planctomycetaceae bacterium
AAGGAGAGGCGACCGCCGACCGCTTCGCGGGGGGGCATGAAGCGGCGCTGACCTACAGCGACTCCGTCGCCCCCGACACCGCCGCCGGACACATCGCCGACGCTCTCAAGACGATCAAGGGCGAGAACAACGTCGCCAAGTACGACGCGGTCGACAGCCTGATCGCCGTGGCCGGCAAGGCCGCCGCCGACACGGCAACTCCCGATGCCACGGCTCCCACCCGGTTCACCGAACTCACCCTCAAGGCGGCCCCGCAGGTCGCCGTCGAGGATCTGACGACGGCGCTCGCGCAAGCCGCGAAGACCCTCGCCGAGACCCCCGCGTTCGAGGAAGTCAATTCGTTCGCCACCTCGGTCGCCGTCGAAACGCAGATCGACGCGCTCCTCGCGATCCTCGCCAGTCTGGTGGTGATCGTGATCTACATTTGGTACCGGTTCGAGAAGGTCTACTTCGGGTACGCCGCCGTCTTCGCCCTCGCCCACGACGTCCTGGTCACGTTGGGCTCGGTTGCCTTGGGGGCGTACCTGAGCGGAACACCGATCGGGCCGCTGCTCCTCTTCGAGGACTTCAAGATCAACCTCGCCCTCATCGCGTCGCTGCTGACGATCGTCGGTTACTCGCTCAACGACACGATCGTGATCTTCGACCGGATCCGCGAGATCAAGGGGAAGAACCCCAACATCACCTACGACATGATCAACCTGTCGGTGAACCAGACGCTGTCGAGAACGGTCCTGACCGCGTTCACCACCGGGCTCGTCGTGCTGATCCTCTACGCCGTCGGCGGCAGCGGGATTCACGGCTTCGCCTTCTCGATGATCATCGGCGTGATCACCGGGGTCTACAGCACCGTCTACATCGCCAACCCCGTCCTGCTGTGGCTCGTCCAGCGCGAACAGCAGAAGAAGGGGACGGTCGTCGTCCGCGGCGCCACGGTCAGTAGCCCGGCGTCATCGGCCACGTAAATTCCAGCGGACGCCCAGGGATCGCCACACCCGGGCGTCTTGGCAGAGAGCCCCATGCTGACCTTCACCCCGCAGGCGATCATTTTCGACTGCGACGGCACCCTCGCCGACACCATGCCCGGACACTACGAGGCGTGGCTGGTCACGATGCGCCGTTACGGCATCGAGTTCGACGAGGACGAGTTCTACGCCATGGGTGGCTGGCCGACCTGGCAGGTGGCCAATCACCTCCTCACCCGGACGCCCCCGTCACCGCACGTCACCCCCGACGACATCGTCCTCGAAAAGGAAGCCCTCTTCGAGACTCAGCTCCGGCATGTCGTCCCGATCGATCCGGTCGTCGAAGTCGCCCGCCGCCACGCCGGCGAAATGCCCCTCGCCGTCGCCTCCGGGGGACTCCGCCGCATTGTCGACGCGATCCTGACCCACATCGGCATCCTCGATCTCTTCCAGGCGATCGTCACCTGCGAGGATGTTTCGCGCCACAAGCCCGAACCCGACATCTATCTTGAAGCGGCCCGCCGCCTGGGGGTCGCCCCCGAATTGTGCCTGGCCTATGAAGACACCGATCCCGGCGTGCAGGCCGCCTATTCGGCAGGCATGCAGGTGGTCGACGTCCGCAGCCTCTACACCCCCCGCCGCGTCACCCCCAAAGCGTGATCGCGAGCGGCGCGGCACCCGGATTTCCGGCTTCCTACAGATCGGTTCACGCCCCGCATCTCGCGAATCACCCCTTAAGGCGGTACGCTCATCCCGCGGGTCGTTCACTGCTGTCCGAAAGGTACCGTCCCATGCTCTCCCCCATCGCGCTCGTCTCGTGGTCGGCCCTGAGTTTGTGGATCACGGCGATCGAGTCCGGTCCCGCCGTCGGGACGAAGGTCGCCGCGCTCGAAGTCCAAATCGTTGAGCAGGGCCGCGCCGCCGAGGCCGCCGATCTGCGCAAACAGCGCGCGGACGCCCCCACCCTTTACGTCTTCCTCGATGGCGAACGGTTTGATCGCCCGACCGCTTCGTACTTGCGGGAGGTCGATGCCGCCGTGCAGCAGCTTCAGCGTCGTGAGCCGTTATCGGGCGCGGTCGTCGTGTGGCTCGCCGCCGATCCCGCCGCCGCGGTCGAGCAACTGGGCCGCATTCAGGGCTCCCTCAAGTTCCCCACGGTCACATGGTCCATCTTTCCCGGACCGGTCGCGGGTCCCGAGGGTTGGGCGATTAGTGATCGCGCGCGGATCACCGTCGTCGTGGTCGACAAGGGCGCGGTCCGCGCCGCGCTCGCCTACGATTCGGTCAACGCCACCGACAGCCCCGCCCTCAAAGCCGTCATCGAAAAACTCCGCGCCCCGTAATCGGCACGTCACACGAATACCGGCAATCGTCTTTATCCCGCAGCGCAACGGATGGCCATGGCTGATTCGGATTCCCCCGCCCCCGCCGCCGACGTTTGGACCGTCCGGCGGGTCTTGGAATGGACCACCGGGCATTTGCAAAAACATGGCAGCGAGACGCCGCGGCTCGACGCCGAAATCCTGCTGGCGCAAGCCCGGAATTGCCGACGCATTCAGCTTTACACCGACTATGACACTCCGCTCACCGACGCCGTCCGGTCGACGATGAAGGAGCTGGTCAAACGCCGCGCGGCCCGGGAACCGGTCGCGTATCTGGTCGGCCATCGTGAGTTCTTCAGCCTCGATTTCGCCGTCACCCGCGATGTCCTGATTCCGCGTCCCGACACGGAAACGCTGGTCCTCGAAGCGGTCCGCCTCGCGAAAACACTCGCCGCGCCGCGGCTCCTTGATCTGTGCACCGGATCGGGCTGTATCGCGATCGCGTTGGCGAAGCAGCTTCCCGGCGCGACCGTCGACGCCGTCGACCTCAGCCCCGCCGCGCTCGCGATCGCCCGCGACAACCGCGAGAAACATGGTGTGACCGACCGGGTCGAGCTCATGGAAGGGGATCTTTGGTCCACGCTCCCCGTCGAACGGAGGTATCACCTGATCGTGTCGAATCCGCCGTACGTCACCACGTCCGAAATCGAGACGCTGGATGACGACGTCCGGAGGTACGAGCCGCGACTGGCCCTCGATGGCGGCGCCGACGGACTCGACATCATTCGGCGAATTCTTGCTCAGGCCCCCGCGCGGTTGGAACCGGACGGGTGGTTGTTGCTGGAGCTCGATCCTCAACAGGCCGCGACGGTGCGCGGGCTCGCCGAGGCCACGGGGCGCTTCGCGGAGCAGCGCTTCCTCAAGGATTTGTCCGGTCGGGTCCGTGTCTGGTGTGGGCGTGTGACCTGAGCGGACACCATCCGTCGATCATCCGGGCGCGTCTCGAACGTGGTGACATCAGCGCGAATCCGTACCATCCTGAATTCCCCTCCATTTCCGGCATGACCACCCTCGGGCTCGATCCCGCCGATTTGCGCCGCTGCTGGTTTCTGGCGGGCCCTACCGCGTCCGGGAAATCGGCGGTCGCGCTCGCGCTCGCCGATCGTCTCTCCGCCGAGATCGTCGCCCTCGATTCGATGACTTTGTATCGCGGCATGGACCTCGGGACCGCCAAACCGACCGCCGAGGAACGAGCCCGAGTTCCGCATCACCTCTTCGACATCCTCGAGCCCGACGAAGAGTTCAGCGTCGCGGCGTATCTCGCCGCCGCGCGGACCGTGACCGGCGAAATCTTGGCGCGCGGCCGGGTGCCGTTGTTCGTCGGGGGGACGGGACTTTATCTGCGGTCGCTGTTACGTGGCGTGCTGGAAGGCCCGCCTGCCGATGCCGCCCTGCGCGCGGAACTGGCGCGATTTCATGAGGAACACGGCGCCGCCGCGCTTCACGCCCGACTGCATGCCGTCGATCCCGTCGCCGCGGCGCGCTTGCCTCCCCAGGATGTCCGCCGCGTCACGCGGGCTCTGGAAGTCGCGCTGCTGACGGGGGAACCCCTCTCCGCCCGTCAAACCCAGGGACCGCTGCCCGAGGATGAACGTCCCCGCCATGTCTATTGGCTCGATCCCCCGCGTCCCTGGCTGCACGCGCGGATCAATCAGCGCGTCGAGGCGATGTTCTCCGCCGGACTGGTGGAGGAGGTCGGCCGGTTGGTCGCGCGCGAGAAACCGCTGAGTCATACCGCGCGGCAGGCGCTTGGTTATAAGGAGATCATGGACGTCTGGCCGCGCCCCTCGAACGATTGGCGTGATGTGATCACGCTCATCCAGACCCGCACCCGCCAATTCGCCAAACGCCAGACGACCTGGTTCCGCAACCTCGTCGAATGCCGACCGGTGACGATCACGGGAGAGGAATCTCCCGCCGAGCTTGCGGAGCGTTTGCTTCAGATCTCCGGACCGTAAAGTCATATCACGCGAGGCTCCCCGGCGTGTGCCACTGGCTCCGCCAGTGGTGTTTTGGGGCTAAGCAGGGTTCCTTCCGTGACCGCGCCACCACAGAGTGCCGTGGTGGTGGGGGTCTGGCATCTTCGCCTGTACGCTGGCAACAAAGATCACGGGTGATCTGGGAACATCTGGGATCGGACTTCGTCCGATCCCAAGTACTCATTGGCCGGAGTCCACTGAGCCGAATACGCGGCCGGGGCGGGTGCCCCGGCCTATGGGTGATTTGCGAGCCAGCACCACGACCGCCGCCATGAACATTACGTCGCGGCGACAGATTCCCGCGGCGTCTCGCACGGGAACTCCAGGGCCGCGATCTCGCGATGCAGCACCGTGTAGTAGTGGGTCAGCCGGATCGCGGCGTCATCCAGGCTCCCGCCGAACGAACGTTCTTCATCAAGGTAGATCAGCGGGACCGGGAACTCTTCGATCCGCAGACAATACCGGGCCGCCTGAACCCAGACCTGCAGCGGCATCGCATAGCCCAGTTCGGTCACATTCAGGAGCTTGAGCGCTTCGACGCGGTACGCCTTGAAGCCGCAGAAGGCGTCGGTAATGTTCAGCCGGAACCGCCGATTCAGCCAGGCGGTGATCTCCATGTTGATCCGCCGACGATCTTCGGGGGGCAGGCTGTCGCCGTCGAACGCCTTGAGATACCGGCTGCCGGAAACCATGTCGACCGGGTTCGCGGGATCACGGAATACGGCGGCCGCGAG
Organism: uncultured Planctomycetaceae bacterium; assembly: GCA_964427725.1. Taxonomy (GTDB): domain Bacteria; phylum Planctomycetota; class Planctomycetia; order Planctomycetales; family Planctomycetaceae; genus DSVQ01. Next base: position 5,061 of record CAYRVS010000253.1, read on the forward strand.
TTCGGGAATGAGTCGCGGCTCGTGCTGACCGTCGCAGTCAATGGTCACCAGCACGTCGTAGTGATGCTCCCGGGCATACTCGAACGCGGTCCGTAGCGCCCCCCCATAACCAAGGTTCCGAGCGTGCCGCCGCCAGACGATGTCGGTCCGGGCCGCGAGGAGCTCCGACGTCCCGTCGGTCGAACCGTCGTCGACGACCAGAATGTCGCGGCCATACCGCTTCACCTGATCCAAGACCGGTCCCACATGGCCGACTTCGTTGTAGACCGGCAAGGCGGTGAGGATGCGGTCGGTCATGGGTCCAAGGCTCCTACGGACAAACATCGGGACATTGTAGCGCGGGTCGTCGTCCGGCGGCGCCGCGGGACGATCCATTTCCGTGACGTTTCTGCCGAGATTACCGGTCGCCCCGAAAACTCTTACAGCGGGCCCGTTCTGAGGGGTTGTCGGCAGGCTGGCGGCGGGTTCCCGTCATCGCATTCTCGCCGAGCAGTGGGCTGGCTGGGTCGATCCGCCAGTCGCGCCGACTGTAACGATCAAGCCGCGGCCCGCCCTGGCATTCCCGAAACGGCCTCTTGCCCCGTCCCGCGCCGGATTCGTAAGATTCTCTCCAGACGGTGAAATCGAATCGTTCGTCGAGTGCCAACCTGCCGCCGGCAACGGACTTCGGGACGCTGACGGTCCTGCGTCGTCGCGAAGTTCCCTGCGGGATTTTCCCTGGATCGGGTCGATGGGGGAGAAACGGCCGGTTC
>CAYRVS010000254.1:0-5669 GCA_964427725.1 uncultured Planctomycetaceae bacterium
CAGCACCGCTTGTTGCTGCCGTTCCTGCACCCACCGCGACCACCGGTCACGAGGCGCGTGTTCGAGATACTCGCTGCTGAGATCCCATTCATCGCGATAATCGAGGACCAGCGGCAGCCCGAATCGCTGTTTGAGCGTCCGCCCGACCAGAAAGCTGGTGTAGGGAGGGGCGGTGCACAAGATGGCGTCATGCGGCGTTTGTCGAAGCGCCCGACTCCCCGCCGCGACGGCGTTCGGATACCACAGAATCTGCGGATCGGGCTGCAAACAGGCCTTCGCGAACCGGCTGAGACCGCGTTTCAAGGATCGCAGCGGTGACCATCCGCCCGGCTGCTCCCCAGGCTTCGCCGCCAATTGATGTTTGGTGGCGTAGCTCGGCTCCCACGTCTTCGGTCGGACAAACGCCGTACCGGCCGGGATCTCGGCGAGGAGACTCTCATCAAGAACCGGCACCGACGGATTCGCCGGCGTGAGGACGGTGACGTCCCAGCCTTGGCGCTCGAGATACTTGACCCATTTCACGGGGCGCTGGACCCCCGCGCCGCCGACCGGTGGAAAACAGTAGGCCACCAGCAAGACGCGCTTGCGCGGTCCCGTCGAGCGGGATGATGTCACTAGGACCGGAGGTTCGAGCAAAGCCGTCATGGCAGGGACCCTTCCGTTGTCGGGATCTTGGAGCGCGTTTCGTCGACGCCGGGAGGGAGCCAGTCGTCCAGGCGGCAAGTCGTGAAAGCGTCAAACAGACCTTGTTCGCCGCATTCGTTCAGGATGTCGATCGCCCACGGATGTCGGTCATGCAGCAGCACGACATCTCCCGCGGCGGGTTGATACCGTCGAACCCATGCGCGCGCTTCGGCCGACGAGGTCATGCGGTAGTCGCGCGGGTCGATGTTCCACAAGGCGACGCCATGGTTCAGTCGCCACAGTCCGGTCAACTTGCGCGCCGTCAACTCCCCTTTGGGGGGCCGCATCCAGTAGGGGCGAACGCCGGTCAGCTCTTCGAGCCAATCATCGGTTTCGCGGACTTCGCCGAGAAACTCTGCGGTCGACGTCCGGCGCGGTTCGCCATGTGTCCACGTGTGGTTGCCGAGGGCATGGCCTTCGTCGACGATCCGACGGATCAGATCGGGATGCGCGGCCGCCTTCTCGCCGATCACGAAGAACGTGCCGACGATCCGCCAGCGGGCGAGGGTGTCCAAGACCGCCGAAGTGTGATCCGGGTCGGGTCCATCATCAAACGTGAAGGCCAATCGCGGGCGCGGCCGCGCGGACCGAGGACCATGCACCAGCCACCGTTCGGTCGGCAGGGTCCAGGTCAAGGTGCTTCGCAGCAGTTGTCGGATCAGGCCCATCGATTCGTTGGGTGTCCATTCAGATCCCCACCCGTGCGTCTCGGGGCGGGATCAGATTCGCGGTTCGCGTTCCGGCGCCGGTTCGTACGGCTTGCAACACGTCCAACAGTTGGCTTGCCGCCTGGTGGGCCGTGCGGGGTTCAAACCGTCGCGGGCACCCGGCGGGCGGTGTGTGCGTCAGTCGGTCGATGATTGCCGCCGCCAGCGCCCGGGGATCCCCGGGTGGCACCAGGCGATCGTGAACGGTGTCGGCGATTTCGGGGATCCCTCCGACCGCCGTCGCCACGAACGAGCCTCCCGACGCCAGCGTTTCCAGCAGGACGTTGGGGACCCCTTCCGAGCGGCTGGAGAGGACCGTCAAATCGGCGGCGCGATACCACTCGGCCAGCATGTGCTGACTTTGCGGCCCGTGCAGGGTGACGATGTCGGTCAAACCGGCCGCATCGATCCGACGGCGCAATTCGTCCGACAACGGTCCCCCACCCAGAACATAGCTCGCGATCGGGACCCCTTGCCGATGAACTTCCCGACAGGCGTCGATCCAAGTGGGCCAATCTTTCACGTCGACCAGCCGACCCACGCCAAGCAGGATGTGGCGATCGGTCGGTAGACCGAGGTTGTCCCGCGCCGCCAGCCGTGCGCCGGGATGAAACACGGCGTCATCGACGCCGCGCGGCACGACGGCGATCTTCGCGGGATCGAGGCCATCCTCCCGTAAGACTTGTGCGATCTCGCCGCTCACCGTGATGACGGCGTCCGCGGCATGGAGGGTCTCCAGAATCACTTTCCGGCGGGCGCCTGATCGTCCCAGGATCAGGACGTCGCTCCCCCCCACCATCACGACCGCCGGCAAACCGGCTTCATGCGCGGCCCGGACGGCGACCGTCCCATCCGGATGCGCCCAGTACGACAACACGACATCGGGGCGAAACTCCGCGATGGTCCGTTTCAGCTTCGCGCGAACCGACCACCACAGCCAACGGTCGTACCGATCCCGCCCGAACTTCGGCGGGTAATAGAAGGTCGGATAGGTCGCCTCGATCCCCGGGATGGCGGCGTAACCCTCGGGTTGCGGGGGTTTCCGCCAACGCTGAAGGAACGGGACCGGCGCCACGACGCGGACCGCGCACGACCGCGCCACCGCCGCGAGCATCGTGCGATTGAACGTCGCCAGCTCGGGCTGCCCCGCGTTCGGGTAAGCGTAGGAGGAGAACAGAATCCGCATGGTGTGGGGCCCGGTCGCGCGTGGGCAGCCCGGGATTCGCTATCCCTGGGCTTCTTCGGCATTCCCTTGTGGATCGCGTGAGGATTGGCCCGCGCCGCGGACCCATTGCCGGAACCGCGTCGTCCAACCCCGTTCGGCGATTTGCCGCCGCACCCATTGCCGCGCCGCAAGGCTTGTATGGAGATGGGTCTGCGTCAGTCGCCCCGCGAGCGTCGGCGGGAACAGCCAGACGGTGCCGCTGCGACTGGTGTGATTGGCGAAGAGCTCCTTGTAGTCGGCGTCTCCTCCGCCGAAGTCGAACCACGTCGCCGGTTGATGCGTGATCAGGTCGTCGATCATCTGGATCAGCATCATCTGCCCGGGCGAGAACTTCGCGAACTCGGGGAGATAACCGACTTCCTCGTAGTGGAAGACGCCGTGATCCTGATTCCCGACCGTAAACGCGACCGGCCGGTCCTCCACGCACCACAAGTACGACCGGAAGAGGCCCAGTTCGGCGAGCTTGGTGAATTGAGCGAGTGTTCCCGCGTCGTGCCGAACCCGCAGGCCGAACTGCCGGGTCTGCCAGGTGTGACGTGAAATCTCATGCGCGGCGTCGAGGAACCGGGGGACATCGGCGACCGTCATGCAGCGATCCAGGCGGGTCGCGCCGAACTTCTTCAATTTGCGACGAAAGGTCTGTCGAGTCTTCGACGAGAACTTTTGCCAGTACGCCTCGGGAGTCGCGGGGAGCTCGATCCGTCGTCGTGGTTGCCGCCCCGCGTGCCGATGGACACTCCAGCCGCGCGGCAGTTCGGCGTCGATCAAGGTCGCCAGCGGGTGGGCATCGTCCAAGTCCTCGATGAGGAGAAACTCCGCTCCCCGGCGTCGCGTCTCGGTCAGCGCGCACTCCCACAACGCCGCGATGACCTCCGGCGCGGAATCACTCACCGCGAACCCATTCCCCGTGAGCCGATAACCTTCCATCCGCCGCCCCAGTGGAACCGCCCCCAACCGGCGCGAGTGAACCAACTTCGGCACCAGCGCGCCGATCCCCACGCATTCATGGTCGTGATCGGCATGCGCCAGCAACGGTGAAAGCTTCGCTCGCGGGGCATGGTCGAGATCGGTCAAGACCACGTCGGGATGCTGCAACGGACAAGCCTGCGGATCGGCGTCGTACAACCGCCGCCAGTCCCAATAGCGTTGCGACAAATGTCCACGTACGGCCGTGTCGATGGGGGTCACGCCCGTGGTGATGCTTAAAGTCAAGGTGTTCATCTTGATGCTTCATGATGCCCGGGGAAGGCCTTCCCGGGGCGTCCTGGAACTCACACCGCGTGGACCACCACGCGATGTTTCCCCGCCTTCGTCAGCGGGATGTCGTCCACCAGTTGCAGTTCGATCGCCACCGCCGTCCCCGTGCAGCGACGAATCTCGGCAAGCAGCGTCTCGCGGTCGGCAAGGGTCAACCCCCCATCGACCACCAGCTTCAGATCGATCCGCGCGACCGTCTCCTGCACGACCTGAAAGCGGCGGATCGCGGGGAACTCCTTGATCAAATGCGGAAAGAATTCCCCGGGAATCTTGCGGCCATCGGGGGTCTCGAGCGTGTCGAGCTGCCGACCGACCACTTTCCGCAAGAGCGGCAACCCGCGACCACACGGGCAGTCGGTGAACCCGGCGACCGCGCGATCGCCGTTGACGTAGCGCACGAACGGCATGCCGTAGTTGAACAGGTCGGTGATGACGACGTTCCCTTCTTCGCCGTCGGGCGTTGGTTGGCCGTCGTCGTCCAGAATCTCGACGAGCAGATTCTCCATGCTGAGGTGCAGGCCCGTGTGCTGCTCGCACTCAGCCCCGATCAGCATGAATTCTCGTGACCCATAGGTTTCGTAGACCGGCGCGCCGAGCACTCGGGTGAGGGTCTCCCGCTGGAAGTCGTGCAGCTTCTCCGCGCCGACGATGATCGACCGGGGTGCTGCGGGTCGCAGGCCTTCCCGTTCGCAGAACCGGGCGAACTCGTACAACGGGTTCGTGTAGGCGACCACCACTTCGGGGCGATAACGGTTCCACCGCGCCAGGTGCGCCCGCATCTTGTCCGGCGTGAACTCGAAGCAGCTCAGAATCAGATGTCGATCCAGCCGGTGATGCAGGTCGGCTTTCCACCGCTTCCACAGCGGGACGTTCCCGAGGTGACTCCCCCAGACATAGAGCTGTTTCGAGCCCGGTTCGCCGCCGGCCCAGCCATACCCGCGATACATCATCGCGGTGCGGCGATCGTTGCTGCCGCTGTCGAGATCGAATTGCAGCGGCTCGCCGCTCGACCCGCCGGTCGCCTTCGACATCCGGACCAAAGGCGCGGTGGTCCGCATCCGCAGCCGTTCCCGCCGAATCGTCTCACGGGTGATGAGCGGCCAGCGCGCGAGGTCCGCCGATGAATGAATCGCTTGTGGATTCAGCCCCTGGGCGCGCCATGTTTCTTCATAGTAGGGACATGTCGTCGCGGCATGCTGCAGCAGATTCGAGAGCGCTTCAAGTTGGTACGCCTCGAGTTTTCCCCGGCTCCACCACTGCGACTCCTCGGCGGCCGCCCAATGCTTGAGCGTCTGCCGCCCTTTGACGACCCCGTCGAACAGCGGCAACAGCAGATGGCGATACAACGCGCGGTACATGACACGTTCTCGGCGGTGTGTTCTGAATTCGGTCACGCCGCCGGCACCCAGGCGGTCGTTGCTGTTTCGTGTGCCACTGGCTTCGCCAGTGGTCTTGCTCGACGGTCATCACATCGGGGGCGTACGATCAACGTTGGTGACACCACGCGGCCGGGGCTGGTGCCCCGGCCGATGCGTTTCTGGGTGCGTGAATGGCTTCATGTCGTGTGGACTCGCCGTTTCGCCGCGAGCAACTCCCGGTACAACGCCTCGTAATCCGTGACCATCCGTCCCACGTCGAAATGTTCGACCACCCGCTCCCGTCCCGCTTGGCCGAAGGCGGGCCATTCATCACGACGGCGACACATCTCGATCAGCGCGGCCGCCAGTCCGTCCACGTCTCCGATGGGGGTCAGCCGGCCCGTCTCGCCATCGACCACGATCTCGCCGTTCCCTCCC
>CAYRVS010000255.1:0-5639 GCA_964427725.1 uncultured Planctomycetaceae bacterium
GCATTTCTTGCTCTAGACTCTAGGCACTCGACACGAGACCGGTCGAGTTGCTCTCTCAAAATGAAACCAGCAAAGCCCCTGTTCCAAGTTGTCACCTGGATCCCATCGAGAAACGGCTCTGCCGGATCGATTCACTCACCGACGTCAGTCCGGTATTGACCGCCGGACCCGTGCAAAGCCCATGTCGCTTCGCCACACTATACGGCCGCTCTCGAACTTCGACCGGATCCGATCTCTGCCAATCTGCGACCCGCGCGGGAACCATTTCCATGCCCCTGCCGGATTCCACCACCCCGCCGCGCGTCTTGGTCATCGGCTCCATCAACATGGATCTGGTCGCCCGAGTCCCGGCGATTCCGCGGCCCGGCGAAACCTTGACCGGCCGCTCCCTCACCTTCATTCCCGGGGGGAAAGGGGCCAATCAGGCCGTCGCCGCCGCTCGGCTGGGGGCTCAAGTCTCCATGGCCGGCCGCCTGGGGGATGACGCCTTCTCGGCGACCTTACGGCATGGCTTGGAAGCAACCGGTATCGACACCGCGGCGATCCTATCGACTCCCAACACGGCGAGCGGGACCGCCTGGATCAGCGTCGCCGATGATGGTCAAAACGCGATCACCGTGATCCCCGGAAGCAACGGTCTCGTGACGGTCGAGGACGTCCTCGGCTGGGAGCCGATCATTTCGGCGTCCGATCTGCTCCTCTTACAGCTCGAAATCCCCGTCGACGCGGTCGCCGCTGCCATCCGTCTGGCGCGACGGCATGGCGTCCGCGCGATCCTCGATGTCGCCCCCGTCCCTTCAGCCCCGCTGCCCGCCGAGTGCTACAACGTCGACGTAATGACGCCGAATCAGCTCGAGGCCGAGCTGTTGACGGGGCTTTGTGTTGATTCGGTCGACGCCGCGCAAGCCGCCGCCGCACGACTGCGCGAACGCGGCGCACGACGGGTCGTCATCAAGCTGGGGTCGCTGGGGGCTTGGCTGACCGACGCGGATTCGACCGGCGTGCATGTTCCTCCGTATTCCATCACACCCGTCGACACCACGGCCGCCGGCGACGCTTTCACGGCTGCGTTGGGCGTGGTCTGGTCCGGAGGGGATTCCTTGCACAACGCCGTTCGCTACGCCAACGCCGCCGGTGGGCTCGCCACCACACGCATCGGCGCGCAACCCGCCATGCCCACACGGACGGAGGTTGACGAGTTTGTCAGGTGATCGTCGGGAATGAGCCCCCAAGATTCCCAAGTGATTTCATCCGCGACAAGACCATCCTCGTTGCGGTCAGGGGGCCTGTCGTCCAGACTGCGTTCCGGCACTGTGTCCGGCTCCCTGCACGCCACCAGACTTTGCTTGAACCCCTTTTTGCCGTCGTCCGGTTGCCGGTCGCGGCGAGCGTTCGATGAAGGCGAGTCTGATGAAGCCGCCGAAGTGCTTGGCCGTTTTCTCGAAGCGTGAGAACACGCGGTGAGCCTCTTTCGGCCGACCGATAAGCGGCACAAGGATGTTGCTTCGGCGATCCGCTTCGCGGTCGAACTTCATCGGTCGATCATCGCGATCGTCTCGCTTTCTGCTGATCGGTAAGCCGATTGCTGATCGGTAAGCCGATGTCGAGTCAACAGTCAGACCTTCCATGGCGGAAGCAGACTCGTCACCGGCCTGATGATGCACATCAGCCCCTCACCCGGGAACATGGATTTTCAGCAGCGCCTAGGCGCGCAGCAGCGTGACGTTCGGCAGGAGCGCGTTCGGGCAGACGTCGGCGTGGGCTTCCGCCTCCCAGAAGTCGCGCCAGGCGGTCCAGTCGAGGGGGTGTTCGCGGAAGACCAAGGCGGTTGCCGGAAGCGTGTCGAGCCCCGCCGTCCGGGCCAGCGATCGCGGCCGCGGCGCGATGTTCGGGCGTTCGGCGAGCGGATAATGGATCTCGGTGTCGTACGACCGCGTCGTCCAGATGACCAGGCCCGTCTCGCCGATATCATACGGATGTGGCGGCGTCCCGAGTTGCCGTTCGAGTTGTTCGCGGACCAGGTCGACCGCCGCGAGATGGTACAGCCCCGCCAGCGCGGTCGTCAGGACCCGTTTCTGATCGGGATCAAGCGCGCGGGTCCACCCGGCGGCATGCATCCCCGCGATCAGCCAGCCCGACTGCTCGGCGAACGTCAGCCGCAATTCATCCGCCTGACCTTCCCGACCGATGCGGACGGCGAGCCGATTCGTCGAGAGATCAACACCTCGGACTTCCAACGGCAGGTCGCGCAGTCGCCGGGACTGCTGCAACAACCCGAGGAACTCCCGCTCGACGAAGTGTTGCAACGCCAGGGCTTCATGATGCAGCTTCTCGTCGTACTTGGAATGCCGGCTCCATTCGGCATGGTGGCGTGACTTCCGCGCGACGCGGCGGCGACGGGCGAAGAGCTTGGGAATCGTCCCGGAATGGAACCCCGGCTTGAGGAGTCGCAGCACCGTCTCCCCGTGATGGCCCACAAGGACCGGCTTGAGCGTCCGGGCGCGATTGGCGGCGTAGACGCGCCAGTTCTCCTTCAGCTCCCAGGCGAGAAACCCGAAGACGCCGGGAATCACCGTGACGATGGTGGTCCCGATCGCCTTCGCGGTGATCGGATCGGTGAAGGCCTCGAACGGGAGACTGATGTAGTAGAACGTCGGGAAGATCAATTTGTGCGAGACGGTGACGACGGGGAAGTGTTTGATCGGATTGACCTGCGGTTCGATCAGCAGCGTGACGCAGAACCGAATGATCCCCTGCACGAAGCTCCAGACCAGGCCGAGCACCGCTTTCACGCCCAGCGACCATTGCGAATCGCCGCTGCGGAACCGCAGCCATTCGTCGACGCCGTAGAGGACCCGCTCGATCCCGTCCATGATTTGGCGGAAGAGATCGACGATCAGGTTGAACAGGCCGATGATTACGGTGACGCGGAAGCGGTACCACGTCCGCCCGAGCCACTCCCAAAACAGTTCTTCCGAGTTGCGTCCCATTCGCGAATTCAAGGCGAGAAAGGTGGCGACGAGGATCGCAAGCCCCAGCCAGACGTTCGGTTCGGAATACCACCCGAGCGTCGGCAGCCCTTTCCACAGGAGCAGCGTCGCCGCCAGCGGACTGAAGAGATAGCGACGGAAGACGAGCGCCGGCAGACTGCGCAGCAGCCACGGCACCCCGGGGAACCGGTAGAGCCAGCGCGGCAGATCGATCACCATCCCCCGCAGCAGCAGCCAGGATGAGCGGACGACGAGCCACGCCCCCTGGCGAATCACGGCGCTGTGAATCAAGGCGAGCAACACCAGCCCCAAGCCCGCCATCAAGCCATGACTGTAGACGTGCAGCTTGGGGGTGTGCAGGAAGTGCGCCGCTTCGTAGCTGAGGAGCTGAACTCCCATCAACCCGACATACGACATCCCGAACGGCAGCGCGAAGTACAGCGTGATGATCCGCCCGGTCGGCGTGCCGAAAAACAACGACGTCATTCGCTGCAGCCACCGCAAGTAAAACGGACCTCGCTGGTAGACCCCGTCAAGCTCCGCCGCGAGTTGTCGATCGGCCCGCAGCAGCAGATCGCCCCGCGCGAACTCTTGCAGCGTGGTCAAGTCGGGGAGCTTGAGTGTCCCCCGCGCCACGGCGTCGCGCAGATGCCCCAGCGTCACGAATCCGCGCTCGACCACGCCGTCCGACAATTCCGCCGTCAGTTTTCGTAACGCGACCCGCTCGATGACGCAGGTCGGCACCATCCCGGCCGCCTCGAGCGCGGTCGTGATCTGCGGCTCCAACAGCGCCCGCAGCCGATCTTCCGCCCGTTCTGCGACGTGATGCAGCAGTTGTTCCAACTCGACGCGATGTTCCGGTCCGAGTCGTACGGCGGCGATGCGGCGGGTCGCCGTCCGCAGATGCTTCGCGATCAACACCAGTTTGAGGTCGGGGAGCGGTCGCTTGAGCGGGGTTCGTCCCCAGGTCTTCAGCCAGCGCCATAAATCGACGCGGTAGGCCTCCTTCTCGAAGTCGTTGCAGACCTTTTGCAGGTCGTACAGCAGGCGCGCGTTGGCGTTCCAATAACCGTCGGAAGCATAGGTAAGAAGTTGCCGACAGACCTCGCGAAATCGCGTCGTCTCGTCGTCGGTCAGCTCGAGCGCGGTTTGCAACCGGCCCGCGAAGTGATCGAGATCTCCGGCGAGGAGTTGGTCGGTCTCGTCGCGATTCGCCGCGGGGGCGTAGCGCTGCGCGCGCTGCCGCATCACAATGGCGCGCATTGTGTTACCGCGCTCGTTCAGTCGGGCGGCCCGGCGTTGATACCAGCGATACCGCCATGCCGAGGGCTTGTTCGGGGCCGCCGTCAAAGGCTGCGGCTCCGCGACGGAGTGGCGTGCCGTCGCGAGTGACGCCGATGCGGTCTGCTCCGGCGCGAGCTCGATGGGCCGGCAGGCTTCCAACAGTCGCGACAAGTCGCAGTCCTCGCGCAGTTGCCGTTCCACGGCGGCGAGGTCCACCAGCGCGGGAAAATAGAGCCGCGTCAGTTCCGGAGCAAACGCCTGCAATTCCGCGAACACGGCGACGAATTCCGCGTAGACATGCCGCGGATTCTCGGGATGCGTCAGGAAGTTTTCCTGCTTCAGGACCGCGCGAATTTCATCGAACTGCTCCTGGCCGATGCGGTCGATGCGATACCGCAACTCGGCGGGGGTCATGTGTCGTTCCGACGTCCGCTCGCCCATGACGGCGTCGATCTTCGCGTGATAGACCAGCCGCCAGTAATAGCGGGCCAACGACGACGGCTCGAACGCCTGTAGCCGATCCTCTTCGGGGCGGGCCAACAGAATCGCCCGATCGGGCACCTGGGCGGTCGATTCGATCCCCAGTTCATCGACCTCCACCAGCCATAACAGCCGTTCCCGGGGAATCACGTAAGACTTGCGGTGCGGCAGCCGGACCCAGGGACTGGTGATCTCCAACTCGTTGCGAAGGACACGGCGCAGGACCCGCGGCAGGACGAAGAAGAGCCCGGGATCCCGTTCACGGAACGAACGTTCCACGCCGAGCCATGGACCCGCCGGGGTGGCCGATACGACCGCTGCCTGACCTGCCGTCAACCGATGATCCCATCAATCCCTAGGACGATGTTCGCGCGCGACGCGCAGCCTAGCAGTCACCCGGCGACTTGTTAAGGCGAGATCGTCGTCACGATTCTTCATCAAGACATGACGACGTCGGTCCGGCACCGGTTTGACACGCCGGACCACCAGTCGGAACAATGCCCACCCCGCCGACCACTCGTCCCGACCGGAACACATTCCTTGAAATCGTTGATCATGGCCTGGTTGTTGATCGCCATCGGCACCGGCTGGTTGTTGACGGCATTGGGGGTGGCCCCGGGGATCGATTGGGTCTGGACGATCGGTCTCGCCGTGTTGGGGCTGCTGACCTTTCTGGTCGGGGGCTTCGACAAACTGACCATCGTGGTCGGCCCCGTCTTTCTGGTCGGCAGCGGGTTGTCGATCCTGCGGCAAACGAACCGGCTGTCGCTCGACGTCGAGATTCCGCTGCTTGTGATCTTGTCGGGCATCCTGGTCTTGATCGCGCGGAGTTCGTTGGTCCCGGTTCCCCGCTGGATCATTCTCGATCCGGTCTCGGCTTCGGGC
>CAYRVS010000256.1:0-5447 GCA_964427725.1 uncultured Planctomycetaceae bacterium
CTGCGCATCGAGAGGCATGCCGTACGCGGTGGCGTAGAGGCCCACCCCCAACAGCCCCCCCGCCGATTCCCCCACCAACTGCGCGACGAGGTCAGGCATCGTCCCGGTCAGTTCCAGGGTGAACGACGTCCGGTGGGTGCCGAGTTTGGCGAACAGGGACTGCCGGGCGACACGAAACGCCAGCCGCAAACTGCGGCACATCGCCTCGTCGAGCAGCGTCACGCCGAACGCCAAGGGGTCGACCAGCAACCCGACCATGGAGTGGGCACGGCGGTGAATCGTGAGCGGCTGAACGACGCCGCAGTGATGATTCGCTGTGTTCCCCGCCAGAAAGAACAGGACCTTGGGTGTGTTGGTCTGATCGGGCGGGAGAACCGGCTCGTGGAACAGCACCGCAAGGAGCCGTTCGAGGATCAGCCACGTCGAGACCGACATGCGGTCATGGTTCCCGCTCAAGGCCGACACCGTGCGACCGAGCAGTGCCTGCGACTTTCTGCCATCGGTGTGATCGTCGGCAGGGTTCTTCGGCGGCTCGACGGTGAGGTTGGTCAGCGGCCACGCTTGCCCGTAATGCCGGGCGGCTTGGCTGAGCGCCTTGATCGCGTCGGCTTCTTGTCCCGCCGTCCAGGCGATCGCCGCGCGGACCGCCGCGATCAGCCCTTGCACGAGATGGGCCAGTTGCCGCTGCTCCTGGTCCGAGGTCATGGTCGACAGCGGCAGGTAATTTCGGGCGCTGGCGCGGTGCTCGTCCTCGCTGAGTTCGAGCGCCTTGAGAGCTGCGCGGAGGGGCTCGTCCAGTCGGCAACCGACCCGGCTGGCATACCGCACCAAAGCGACGCAGGGGGCGTCATCGTCGCCGGTACCCTCGCCGCGCCAGTGATGAAGCAGCTCGGCCATCGTGCCCGGTGTCACCCACGCCTGCGTGGCGACTGTCAGCCGTGCGGCGAATCGTTCCCAATCTTCGTTTGCCATCCCGTCGGCCCTTGCGCGATCCCAAACCCCAACCGACTTGCGATGCTACCCCCCACCCGCGCCCCTGTCAGGCGAGAACCTCCTGCAACTCCGGGTGACAGAACGGGCAGTCGGGAGCCCCTTGGACCGCCGCCCCGTCGATCCGTAGCGCGGCCCCTTCCGTGGCGCGCAGCCGCGTCCAATGCGACGTCGTGATCGTCCCCGCGAGATAACCGAGCCAGACCTCGACCGCGACGCCGCTCGCGACGGCGTTCCAGTGATGGAGGCTGCCGCTGCGTTCGGCCTCCCACGCTGTCGGCGTCCCCCGGTGGAGCGCTCCGTCGGGGGCCGAGAGGGCGTAGAGCGCCTCGCTGAGCCGCGGCATGGGAGGCGTACACGCCACGCAGCCGCCGCGCGGTTCGAACAACCGCACGTCGCCGCGCATGTCGCGTTGGCCCGCCGCATCGTGCCGGATCAGCGTTCCGACATCGACGTGCACCAGACAGCCCTGCTGGCACTGCCACCCGACCGCGAGCCGCGCCGCGTCGTCGTCGACGAAGCTGAAGACGGTGTCGGCCCGCGACCGCGCCAGATACCGTAGCGCCGTCGCCGTGACGACCGAGTCGTTCAGGCACGAGACCGTCAGTCCCGGCTGATTGCGACGGAGCGCCCGCGCGAGGACCACCCCTTTCGGCCGGCCGATGTCGCGCGGCGCGGCGTGGGGCATGGCGTCGAGATTTTCCGGCCCGACGTGATCGTGATCGAGGATCGTCAGCCGGCGGACCCCGACCGCGACAAGTTGCCGCGCCAATTCCGAAGCCCCGCGTCCCGCGCCGACCAGGACCACGCTCAGCGTCCCCAGCCGCGGCGCGAGCGCGCGCAAGGCCCCCGCCGTCCGCGAATCGCGGGGATCGTCTCCGACCGTGGTCCGCGGTTCCGGCAATCGCGGCAACCGCGGACCGATCCAGCGGACTTCATCGACCCGGCCCCAGAGGCCGTGCTCCCACAGCCCGATCGCGAACCGCGCCCGGTCGACGGGATCGAGCAGGATGCCGACGAGCCGCTGTGCCGGGACGGGCGACCACGTCCGCAGCAAGTCGTCCGGTGTCGCGAGCCGCTCCGAACGGACCCCCAAGATGATCCCGGCCTCACGCGGCGGAGTCCGCGCCGGTCCCTCGGATGCCAGTCGCCGCCACGGCCCCGCCACCAACTCCCGCCCGCGCGTCGTGGGGCGACTCACCAACGGCGCGAGCGCGAACCCGCGACGATCGATCAGCAGCGGCGCCGCGATCCGCTGAAAATCGGCCTGCGGCAGAATCACCACGGTCTCGTCCATCGGCGGACCCTCGACCAAGGCCGAGTGGTCAGGGGACCACTCGGCCGCTGGCGAACGGCGTTAATCCTTCCCGGCGACCGCCCCCTGCCGCGCGAGTTCCTCTTGCGCCCGGCGGTCGAGCTCCTTGCGGGTCTCTTCCGCGAGCAACCGTTCGATCTCCGCCGAGCGGTACTCGGGCTGCGGCGCGGGATTCGGGGCGGGGGTCGTTTCCGTGGGGGCAAAGACGAGCGAACAACCGATCATGATGGGACTCCTGCGGTTCGAGGCGGAGCGGGCGACGCGACACTGCGTCCCCCGTCACTACCCCAGGAATGCCCAGGCCGCGAACAATGGGCGCGGGGACGCGGAATTTCGTGACGCCCCGCCCAACGTCACGTCCCCGGCCGGCTCGTCTCCGCCGGCGTGACGCGGAAGTAGCACTCGCGCCACTCGTCGGCGGTCCAACCATCGGGCAGCCAGAACCGGCCCCCTTGCCGGGGGCTCCCCGGCGGCGTGGTCAACGTCACCCGCTCCCGATCGACCACCACCGGCCCGCCGCGCGGCAGCCCCCGCCCATCGTGCGGCTGCAGCGAGATCTCGACCATCACCACCCCGCCGGGCTCGTCCGGGGGCACGGGCCGCGAAAATTCGGCGAGGCACAACCCATCCGCCGAGACCACCTGCAGCGTCTCGCCGTGGTCGCCGTACCACGTCGCGCGGCGGCGACTGGATTTTGCCTGGGACGTCATGTCATAACCTTTCATGGTGTTGGAGGTTGCGAAATCTGTTTTGTCCGCGCCCATTTTTTCCCGCGAAGGGATTTCCGTTCTGAGTGACGCCCAAGTTCGGGCATCACACGATCCCCCCCCCTCGCAGATGGGAGCCACCTCCATGAACGCCGACGATCCCAAAAATGGACCGACGGGTCGTGACCCGCAACCGGGCCCCGCGGCCGAACTGCGGGAATTCCTGCGCCATGCCGCCTCGCCGCAACTCATCGCCTTCCCCGAGCAGGATCGCCTGCGACGGTTCTTCTTGGCGAAGGACGGGACGGACGATCTGGCGACCACGGCCCACATCACGCGGGCCGGCGTCCGCACCAAGTTTCCGGTGATTCTGCGGAAGACCCCCGACGGCGCGATCCGCCTCCACGCCCCGAACGGCTGGCCCGGCATCCGCCCCCTCGCCCTGATCACCGGCTCCTTCCGCTTCCCGACGATCCCCCGGTGTTCGCAAACCTTCGAGACCGCGATCGCGCCCGGCCCGGCGCAGCCTGATCATCCGCCCTCTCAACGGACGGCAGCACTCAGCCTCGCGGCGGCGAGTGGGGCGAAGTCGTCCCTACGGATCACCTGGGAAGAGCGGCAGCAAATCCAGATCGAGCTGCGCGGCAAGTTCGCGACCAAGCATGTCTGGGTCATCCTCGAGATGTCCTGGATCGATCCCGACGGGACCGCGCGCGAACGACGGGAAGCGGTCGAATTGATGCGGATCGCACGGCAACGACGGATCGGGACCGTCGATTGGAGCCGTCCCTCCGTGACCGCCGACGGACGCGTCGTCCTCTCCACGCGGCCAGTGGAACGGGACGATCTCGACACCTTCGCGCACATCGGCGAAGCGGGGCTCTCCCCCTCGACGAAGTTATTGGCCCGGCGGGAGTTCCAGGCCCGCGCGCTGCGGGGCGATGGGGCAGACTATGTCGTCTCGTCTCCGCCCGAAGGGCTGTCGTCCGGCACCACGACGATCGCCATGACCGCCGCCCCCACGTTATCGGCACGCAAGTCGAGTCCCCCGCGGACCGAGGCGGAACGCGCGCTGCGGGCCTATCGCGAGGCGAGCCGCAAGTTGGGGAAGCCTGATGGGGATCGCTTTCGGGAAGCCTGGGCGGTGCTGGCGCCGCGGCTCTTTCGTTACTGCTGCTCCTTGACTAACTCCGACATCGCATGGGCCGAGGATCTTGTGCAGGACACCGCACTGGGTGTCTGCACGAAGCTCCACACCACCAAGCACGACCTGTCGCTCGTCCAATGGTGCAAAACCATCGCGAGAAATCGCTTCAAAAGGGAACTCGAGAAGCGTTCCGAGAAACGCGTGGTCGATCGGGAGGGGCCGGACGGCGTCACGCGGGAAACGTTCTACGTCCCGCGCATGTCTTATCAGTCCGAGTTCGTGGAGACCGCGTCGAGCGACGCGCCCGACGAGGAACGGGCGGACGTGATGAAGCGCGCGGACGAACTGCTGAACCTTCCCCTCCGCGACCCCACCCTGGAGCAAATCCGGTTGCTGAAAGCCCAAGGGCGGACCGATCAAGAAGTGCTGACGGACCTCGGCGACCAGGTGATGGAATCCGCCGAGCGCCACGCGGGCCAACCGCTGAAGGATCCCCATCATCAACTCCGCCTGGGGAAGGGCCGAATGGCATGGAGCACTCTCGTCCACGAAACATTGAGCGCTTATGGTCACTGGCTGAGCGAGGCGGAGCGGAAGGACATTCTCGCCCTCCACAATGACCGTGATTTTCAACTTGGTAAGACCTTCACCGCTGACGCGGATGCCGGACGGCGGACCCGTGAATTGCGCTGCTGGCTCTGGGGAGCCGCCGCTTGCCGTCAACTCCAAGTCCAGAAACGTTTGCAGGCGGATGAGGTGGAATGGGTGGGGCGGTCATGGTTGTCGCGCGGGGGGACCTCCGGCCACCCGGCGACCCCGAAGCAGCTCGCGACCGTGGGGCCCGTCCTGCATGCCCGGATTCTGCTTCTGCGGCCCCAACGGCGGGATACGAACGGCTTGGGCAAGATCGAGATGGAGTGGATGGAACGGACCGTCGTTCAACGCCAACCCTTCACCTCGGTCTTGGCGGCTCTCCGCCGCTTGAAGGCGTTCCGGCAGGACGAGGGAACCGTTGGTGGGGAAGCCGCCAACTCCACTGACCATGCCGTGGTGCGGCGAGTTCTGGACAAGATTTACCCGATCTGGCACGACGCCGAAACGATCGTTCAGCGGGAGTATCGGACGTGGCCGTGGGAAGGCGTATTGTCGCGGGAAGCGCGAGCGGTGGGGTGAGCCGCACGCGGCGGCATGGGATCATGAATCTTCCTCAAGATGCCCAGGGAAGGCCTTCCCTGGGCTGCCCCTCGCCGCGACATCACCCGCCCCCCCGAAAATTTTCGTCTGGGGG
>CAYRVS010000257.1:0-5444 GCA_964427725.1 uncultured Planctomycetaceae bacterium
GCGTCGGACCGCGGAATCGGTTCGCCCAACACCGCCGCGATGTCGTCCTGTTCCAGCGCTTCCCGCTCGATCAGCGCCCGCGTCAGGGCCTCCAATTGGGCGTGGTGGTCGGTCAAGACCCGGCGGGATTGCTGATCGGCCTGCACCAGAAACTTGTGGACCTCCGCGTCGATCGTCCGGGCCGTTTCCTCGCTGTATTCCCGCTGTTCGCGATACTCCTTGCCGAGGAACGGATGCTCTTCCGTGTCGCGGTAGGCGACGGGGCCGATGACGTCGCTCATCCCCCACCGCGAGACCATCCGCCGGGCCATCTGCGTCGCCCGCTTCAAGTCGTCCTCCGCCCCGGCCGAATACTCGTTGAAGATCAGCTTCTCGGCGGCGCGGCCCCCCAGCATGAAGGCGAGCTGCGCGTGGAGCCGCTTCTCGCCGATGTTCATCCGGTCCTCGTTGGGAAGGAGTTGCGTCACCCCCAGCGCGCGGCCGCGGGGAATCACCGTGACCTTATGCAGCGGATCAACGTCGGGCTGGAACCAGGCGAGCAAGGCGTGACCCGCTTCGTGATACGCCGTCATCTCCCGTTCCCTCTGACTCAAGACCTCTTCGCGGCGGGGCCCCATCAACACCTTGTCGCGCGAGGCCTCGAAATCCTCCGCAAGGACTTTGTCACGATTCATGCGCGCGGCGTGCAAGGCCGCCTCGTTGACGAGGTTTTTCAGTTCCGCCCCGGAAAACCCGATCGAACCGGCGGCGACCTTCGCCAGGTCGACATCATCCGCCAGCGGCACCTTCCGCGAATGGATCTTCAGGATCGCTTCGCGGCCCGCCTTGTTGGGCCGATCGACCGTCACATGGCGATCGAATCGGCCGGGACGCAGGAGCGCGGGATCGAGGACGTCGGGGCGATTGGTCGCGGCGATCACGATCACCGCTTCCGTCTGTTGGAAGCCGTCCATCTCGCTGAGGATCTGGTTCAGCGTCTGTTCTCGTTCGTCGTGTCCGCCCCCCAGCCCCGCCCCGCGGACCCGGCCGACCGCGTCGATTTCATCGATGAACACCAGGCACGGGGCGCTCTCCTTCGCGGTCCGGAACATGTCGCGGACGCGGCTCGCCCCGACCCCGACGAACATCTGGATGAATTCCGACCCGTTGATGCTGAAGAACGGGACCCCGGCTTCCCCCGCGACGGCCCGCGCGAGGAGCGTCTTGCCGGTCCCGGGGGAACCCATCAGCAGCACCCCTTTGGGGATCTGCGCGCCCAGCCGTTGAAACTTCGCGGGGCTCTTCAGGAACTCGACGATCTCCTGCAACTCCTGCTTGGCCTGCTCCATCGCGGCGACGTCGTCGAACGTCGTCGGCTGATCGCTGGGCTTGAAGCGTTTCGCGGGACTGCGGATGAAGTTCCCCACCATACCGGAAGACATCGGATCGGACGACCGCCGAAGAAAGTAAAAGATGATCCCCAGCGTGATCAGCGACGCCGCGATGAACGAGAGGAACTGGAAGCCGAAGCCGACCTGCTGCGGTTTGGCGTCGACGCGCGCGCCGCGGTCACGGAGCGCATCAAGGAGTTTTTCGTCGCGCCCGGGGAGCGGCTGCACGAGGTTGAACTTGAGCTTCAGGGGCTTGCCGTCGGGGCCTTTGGGGATGTCCTTGAATTGGCCGATGAGGTACTCGCCGCGATATTCGGCCCATTCGACGTTCTTCTTGTCGATCTCGTTCCAAAGCTGGGTGTAGGTGATCGCCGAGCCATGCATCGCGGGGGACTGTTGCCACATCCACAGCATGAGCATCAGCAGGACGAGGAACCCGATGGCCCAGGTGTTGGAGTAGGGGGGCTTGCCCCCCTCTTCGGAGGCGGGGCGGGCCGGTCGTTGCGAACGGCGGGTCGACTCGGGCGCTTTGTCAGCCATGACGGAGGTCGGTTCCTGCGAGGGGCGGACCCCTTGGGGTGGCGGAGCACGGGTTGCGGGCAAGGAATCGTAGTCGCCGTAGGCTAGCCCTTGAGACCATGGTAAGCAATTCGCGCGGGGGTGCGCCGCCTGATGGACAGGGTTGAATCGACACGCCTGGGACAACGCGCAAGGAGCGGCGCGGCGTCAGCCCGCCGTGCGACGAGTCACTGCGTGTCTCAGACGTTGGTTCCCCATCAAACCTCCGATTCACACGGCGGGCTGACGCCGCGCCGCTCTTTGGGGACCTGTCGCGCTTGCCAACCGGGGCGTGATCCGCGACAGTCTCGCGGAACCACGGTCTCTCTTTCCGTCTCGGAGCGCGCGCCATGTCCGACCCGACGCCCACCCCCGCCCGGCCGACGAACCCCGTTTGGATGACCTGGATCGGCCGCCTCGCGACCGGCCTCATCACCGCCGCGCTCACCATGAGCGCGGTCATGAAGTTCCTCCAACCGAAGGAACTGGTGGAAGGCTTCGGCAAGTTCGGCTACGACCTCAAGCTCGCCCAACCGATCGGCATCGTAGAACTGGTCTGCGTCGTCTTCTACGTCTTCCCAAAGACGACCGTCCTCGGCGCGATCCTGATCACCGGCTACCTCGGCGGAGCGATCGCGACCCATGTCCGGGTGCAAGACGGCGAATTCGGCCCGCCGATCGTGATCGGGATCCTCGCCTGGCTCGGCGTCTACTTCCGCGAACCCCGGCTGCGGGCGCTGGCCCCCTGGCGA
Source organism: uncultured Planctomycetaceae bacterium (assembly GCA_964427725.1). GTDB lineage: Bacteria > Planctomycetota > Planctomycetia > Planctomycetales > Planctomycetaceae > DSVQ01. The sequence goes on from CAYRVS010000257.1 coordinate 2,681, forward strand.
AGCTGAAGCCCGGCCGATGAGCAGCGCCGCGGGCGAGATCTCCCCGGGGCGTGTGCCGACCGCGTGTCTGCGGACAGGTGTGTGCCACTGGCTCCGCCAGTGGTCTTTCCCACGTTGAGCATCGGACCTGGACCGCACCGGCCAAGCCGGTGGCACATCGGGATCATTCCGAGGGGGTCTCTCCGTCGTACAGTCCCCGAAAAATCGGTAGGGATTTCCTGAGGAAATCGCGCCCGGTCCCGCGTAGGATGACTGACGCGGGACGGTTTCGCATGCGGGCCAAGGGGCGTGTTCGATGTCGCGACGAAGTGGCTGGCTGACGGCTCTGTGGCTGAGTGGCGTCGTCCTCACGGCGCTTGACGGATCGGCTCAAGAACGCTTCCCGCGCGTCTACGGCCCCACCGGTCGCCCGTATGGACCGACGCAGGCCCACTACCAATACGAGCGGCAATACGGCCGCCCGTGGCATGGCTACGGCGGACAAACCTACTCCGGGCCGCGCGAACATCACGTCGTCGTCCCGTTTGGCGGCGCGCCGGTGTTGTATGGGGGCGGTTTTCTTGGCGGCGGCTATTTCGGCGGAGCCTACGGGCCCTGGGGGGTGATCGCACCACCCGTCGCGGTTGTGCCGGGACTCACCTTCGGCGGACCCGCGACCTACGGCGGCTTCGGCCTCTACGGAACCCCGGGGTATGTCCTGCCCTATGCCGATCATGCCCTCGCCGCGGGGCTGCAACCGCTCGGCGATCCTCTTGGTGACCTGCAACGCGAGAATGAAGCCCGCTGGGGCCGCAATCTTCCCGACCTCCCGCCCGATCCCGTCACCCGGCCGGTCGCCCCGTCCACGGCGGCCGCGCGGTTGCGCAGTCTGGAAGCCCAATCGCGCGGCGACGCCCATCTCCGCAAGCAGGAATGGTCGCAGGCCTTCGCCGATTACCGCGTCGCCATGGAAGCCGCCTCCGATCAAGGAGCCCCGCATCTGCGGCTTGCGCTGACGTCGTTGATGCAGCGCCGTTACGCCACCGCGATTCCCCATTTTCAGCGGGCTTATCATCTCGACCCGGAGTTGGTCACGACCGCCCCCGCGCTGACCGACCTGTTTGGCGAGGAGAATAATCTCGCGGTGGTGGCGATGCAGCAACAACTCATCGACCACGTCCAGGCCGACATCCGCGATCCCGATCGGCTCTACCTGCTGGGGGTGATGTTGCACCTCATCGGCGACCCGCGGGCCCGCGAAATGTTCGAGCTCGGCTTCCGCCTGGAAAACGGTCGCGGCGAACACTTCGCGGTCTTCCTCCGACCGACGGCGACGGCGCTCGCCCCGGCCCTCGCGCCGCCGGCGGCCCCTCCCCCCAACATCCCCGTCGACAACGTCCCCGAGCTGCCCCCTCCCCCGCTGCCTTGAGCACGATCCTTTCATGGCATGCGTCTCGGCGCACGACGTCGGATGAGGCGAGTCAACCAGGGCCTGCTGTCGTAAGTGGCGGGACCGAACAAGAACGCCAGGCATGGGAAGTGATTGCCAGTGGCGCGATCGTCGCGGCGCTCGCGGGGCGCTCATCCTCACGAACGTTCGGCAATGTCTTACCGCGCTCACGGTTCCGGCCCCTCGAAGCGTGCGATGCCACGAGTAGGCATGCGATGCGGCGCGTCGTATAACCGGCCCCATGACGACGATTACGCAGATTCACGCCCGCGAGGTGTTCGATAGTCGGGGGCGACCGACGGTCGAGGCGGAGGTCACTTGTGCCGGGGGGCGGCCGTGTCGGGCGATCGCCCCCTCCGGGGCGAGTACCGGGACCGCCGAAGCGTGTGAGCTGCGCGATGGGGGGCCGAGGCTGCGGGGGTTGGGAGTCCGGCGGGCGGTCGCGCATGTGCGGACCGAAATCCGAGCCGCGCTGTTGGGGCAAGACGCCGCCGATCAACGCGGGCTCGATCAGACCCTGATCGCGCTCGATGGAACGCCCAACAAATCGCGACTGGGGGCGAACGCGATCCTGGCGACTTCGCTCGCGGCGGCGTATGCGGCGGCCGACGCCCTCGGGCATAGTCCGGTCGAGCACTTTCGGCGATTGTGGCAGACCTGCGCGCCGCATCAGTCGGAAAAGACGCCGCGATTAGGAATCGGGCCGACGCTGCCGTTGCCGATGGTCAACATGATCTCGGGGGGCAAGCATGCGGGGGGCCAGCTCGACATTCAGGATTTCCTGCTGATGCCGGTGGGGGCGACGTCGTTCGCCGAAGGGCTTGATGGGATCGTCACGGTTTATCAGGCGCTGGGGCGGGTGCTCACCGACGCGGGATATGAGGGGACCTTGGTCGGCGACGAAGGGGGGTATGGTCCGCGGTTGCGATCGAATCGGGAAGCCCTCGATCTGATCATGCGAGCCATCGAGACGGCCGGTTATCGACCGGGGCGGGATCTGGCGTTCGCGCTCGATCTCGCCTCGACCCATTTTTATCGGGACGGGGCGTACCAGTTCTCGGCGACGGGAGGCGCGCGGTGGTCGGCCGACGAGCTGATCGAGTCACTCGCCGAGTGGGTCGAGCAGTACCCGATCCTCAGCATCGAAGATGGGCTGGCGGAGGAGGATTGGACCGGGTGGAAGTCGTTGACCATGCGGCTGGGGGATCGTGTGCAACTGATCGGCGACGACCTCTTCGCGACGAACCCGGCCCGGCTCCGGCGAGGGATCGAGCAAGGGATCGGCAATTCGGTCCTCATCAAGCTGAATCAGATCGGCACGCTGACGGAGACCCT
>CAYRVS010000258.1:0-5346 GCA_964427725.1 uncultured Planctomycetaceae bacterium
CCTCACCCTCGCCCCCTGAGCCACAACCAACAACCACCGTTCAGCGAATGCACCCCTGATGATGGCACAAGCCGTGACGCTCACGGGTGTCGTCCTTCGGCGGCGCGCGATCGAAGCGGGCCCGCGCGGACTGGAACTCGTCGACTGGGTCTGACGGCTCCCGAAACCAGCCGAGGCGGAGCGATCGTGGCCAATCGCGGAGCTTGCAGCATGCGACGTCCGGCCGCCGCGAACGGGTTGCCGAACCGATCCGGCAGGGTCTTGCTCAGCCATCCGAAACCGTCCGCTGGCCATGAGGATGGAGAGCCCTCCGGCTGTGATGGTCCCGGCGGATGCCAGCGGTATCGCCAATTTTGCCCCACCAAACGTCTCGGCGCTTCGGACGACGTAACGTGCCGGCATGACGGCTGTTCGGCGCGCTGGTAAGGGGTGTTTTCTCGGGAGCTTGGGCGGTCTCCGTCGCCATCCGCCCAAGATGTTGTGACCAATCTGTTCGTGAGTGACACTTACAGTCAGAGCGGCGACGGGATCGGTGGCCGTTGACGATCGAGATCGGCTTTCGGAAAGACGGCTTGGTGACCGCGCGCTGTGCGCCTGATGGGTTGGTGTCGCCGCGCGAGATCGCGGCTTGGCTCGCGGCGCGCGCCGCCAGTCGATGCCGGTCCTTCGGGAAGCCGCCGGCGGTGCAGAATCGCGCGGCGGCGGCATCGGCGGACGAGCCGTTGTGGGTGGTGGACGCGGCGGAGTGCGCCGTCATGCGGTCGTCGGATCCGCAGGCGTTCGCGCGGATCATCGAGCGTTATCAGGGAGAGCTCGCCCGATATCTGTCCCGCTATACCCGCTGCCGCGCCACGTTGGAGGACTTGGCGCAGGCGACGTTCGTGGAGGCGTTTCGTGGTCGGCATTCGTATCGCGGCGACGCGCCACTGATGCATTGGCTGCGGGTGATCGCCACCCGGGTGGGTTATCGCCACTGGCGAAGCGCGGCGCGCGACCGTCGCGATCGACGAGATCGCGGAGCCCGCGGTCGCCGCCGCGCCGAGTCCGGCTGAAGAATTGCGGGAGCTGATGGAGCGACTCGCGCCGGCGGATCGGCTGGTGCTGATGCTGCATTATCTGGAGGGCTATCGCATGGAGGAGGTCGCCGCGATGTGCGGCTGGTCCCGCAGCGCGACGAAGATGCGGGTGCATCGGGCGAAGTCGGCCTTGCGGACCCTGTGGGAGCGGCGGCGATGAACGACGATTTCGACGCCCTGCTGGAGCGGCTGCGCGACCTGCCGTCCGACGCGCCGCGGATCGACGTGACGAACCGCGTGCTGGAGGAGCTCCGGCGGAAACCCGCGTGGCATGCGGGGGGCGCCTCGCGCGCGGAGTTGGCCCTGTTGGGGGCGCTCGCGACGGTGGCGGCGTCGCTGTTGGCGATGGCCTGGCCGGCCGCGCCGTGGACCGAGGAGCCGCTGGCGACCGTCGTACAACAACTGGTCGTGACGTTCCGATGAAGAGGCGCGGAGTCATGTCGGTCGAGCAAGCCCGTGTCGCGGAGCCGGTTCCCGCCCGATCGCCGCGCTGCTGGATCGTGCCGCTGTTGCTGCTCACGGCGTTCGGGTGCGGTCTTTTGGCGGGGGTCTGCGGCACACTGACGGCCATGCAGACCGCGCGACACCGGGCGCTCGCCGCGCCGGAATTGGTCATGGAGCAACAGCTCGCGCGGATGGCCAAGGAGCTGGCGTTCACCCCCGTGCAGGTCTCCCAAGCCCAGGCGATCTTTCGCCGTCGGCACAACCGCGTCTTGGCGAAATTGCTGGAGACGCGGGACTTTCTCATGGTCCAACTGGAAGAGTTGGAGCACGAAATGACTCAGGTTGTCAGTCCGGAACAGCAAGCCGGTTTGGCGGCCCATTTCTCCCGGCTGCGGCGTGAGTTGCCCCCGTTTCGCGAGCCCCCGCCGCGCATGCTGGAACCCGCACCGGCGGACGTCAAAGATTCGCCGGCACGGCCCGCGACCGCCGCCGCACGATCGTGAATCCGCGGCCTCCGCCGCACGGTCGTGAATCCGCCGGTTCGATCTCGTCGACCGCATCACCCATGACCCCGCCGGGAGTCTGCCGGATGGATGAGTTCGCTTTGGATCCGCTGACGGCGCTGCTGGAGACCTTCCGGCGACATGGCTCCTGCGTGATTCAGCGACGGATCCTGCTCCCCCCGGTGGTGGACCTGCCCGCGCAAGAGCCGGGCGGCCGCTTCGTGCTGATGCTCTCCGGAAGCTGCCGGCTGGAACGTCCCGCGCACCGCCCCGTGGCGGTCGCGGCGGGCGACTTGCTCTTCGCGCCGACCGGAGCCGGTGGACGCATCGTTCCCGAGCCGGGCGCGACCGGCGAACTGCTGTTGGGAACGTTGCGGGTCGAGGAGTTCCGTGAATTGCCGCTGGAGTCCCTCCTGCCCGACTGGGTGCATTTCCGCCCGGACACCGCGCCGGATTCGTTGCGGGGCGCGCTCCTGGAATGCGCTCATCGTGAAGCGCGGGTCGGCGAAGAGGGGGCCTATGCCGTCGTCCAAGGCTTGATCATGACGTTGTGCCTGGAGGCGATCCGGTCCCGTTTGCGGACGGTCGACCGCTCCACCGCGCGGTGGTTCCGCGGATTGGAGGATCATGAATTGGGGCCGATCCTCGCGCGGATGTTGACGGAACCACAAAAACCTTGGACGGTCGCGTCGCTGGCCGCCGCCGGGCGGATGGCGCGGTCGAGTTTCGCGCGGCGGTTTCGGGACGTGCTGGGCGTGGCCCCGATGGCGCTCTTGACCGACATTCGCATGCGCAAGGCCCGCGCGCTGCTGCGGCAGTCGCATCTGGGACTGAAGGAGATCGCCCGCCAGGTCGGGTACCGGACGGCGGGGGCGTTTTCGACCGCCTTCCGGCGTGATCACCAACTCACGCCGATGGAATTCCGCACGAGTGAACCGACGTTGCCCCTGCATGGTGAAGCGTCTTGAACGTCAGACGGTCACGTCGGTCCCCAGCAATCGCGACAGGAGTTGATTGGTCCAGTCCTCGGATTGGATCGTGGCGGACTCGGGCGAATCCAACCCCTGGGACCAATCCGCGAGCAGGTCGAGCAGCGTTTGCGCGGGGTCGGTGTCGCCGTAGGCCGCCGCGATCGCGTTCGACGGGGCAGCCGTCCCGAACGGACTCGAAGACTTCAGTGGGGCGAGGGTCGCATCCGCGTCGACGCCATGCTTTTCGAGGATGCCGCGCAGTTCCGTTTCCATGCGCGGCGGATCGGGGGGGAACTGCCCCGATTGCAACGTCCGCTGGATGGCCCCCCGCACATCGGTTTCGATCGCTGAGCGCTGCTCGGCGTTCGCGCCCTGTGAAGCCAGCAAACCGTCCAATTGTCGGGACATCTGATCGGGGAGCTCCCCCGACCGTCCGGGACGCATTCCCGCAACACTGGGGCGCTGGCCCACCGGGGCATTTCCAAGTGCGACGCTGGAAAGGGAGGGCATGCCTGATCCTCGAGTTGGGGGGAGTGGACGCCACGAACGGCCGGGGGGATCCATGCTTGCGCGTACCAAGCCACGTGTCAGGCTACAACATCGGATCACGCGGATCGCGCGCATGACGTCTGTTCGTCTCAAATCCGGACCGTCCCGTCTCACCCGGACGATCACTCGGATACACCCCCCTCGGCCCGACAGGCGTGTCCGAGCCCCTGCACACAGCCTTCGCGACGGAGACGGCGCTGGTCCATGACGACAATTGACGCTTTCACTGAACTTCGGCGGAAGTCGCCCCCTCGTGACCTCCTGTCCGATCGATCGCCGTCGGGGGACGGTCCGCCGACGATCGTCGCCATCTGCAGTCCCAGCTATTCCGGTTCGACGATGCTCGACCTGATGCTGGGGCATGCCGAGGACGCCTTCAGTTGTGGGGAAGTGGGGTTTGCGTATCGCCCCCTTCGTTAACGGCAGCGGTCCCCCCTCTGCAGTTGCGGCGGCGCCGATTGTCCGGTCTGGGGTCCGCTGTTGCGGCTTCCGCGCGACAGGTTTCATCGTGATGCCGCCGCCCTGCTCGGCGCGCGGTTCGTCATCGACTCCACGAAACGTCTGAGTTGGATCTACGAGCTGCAAGCCGCGGCCCGACACGGGGCGTACCGCGTTCGCAACCTGGCTCCGTGGAAGACCATGCCAGAATATGCTCATTCATGGTGGAAGCGGCAAAAACCATTGAAGACCGGTTTGGCGCGCTATCTGCGCTATTACCGGCAGTTGGCTTCGCTGCGGATTCCCGTCGCGACGGTCCCCGCACGGCAGCTGACGGAAGCGCCCGCAGTGACTCTGGAGGCCGTCTGTGCCTGGCTGAGGATGGCCTATTTTCCCGGCAAGGAGGCCTATTGGCGAAAGCCGCATCATGCGCTGTTTGGAAGCCAAGTCGCCACTCGGGAATTGCGGGCCGCGAAGCCGGAGATCTACCAGACCGTGAACTACCCCGCCGAGTTCCGGGAGGCCTATCGACCATGGGCCGACTGGGAAGCCGATGGCGAAGTGCAAGGGCTCTATCGTTGGTTGGAAGCCCGTGATGTGACTCGGCTCCCACCGGAAGAGGCGCCCGCCGACGCTTCGATACCGCGACCGGCCTGGCTGTGGTGGCGGCAATGGACGGAGACTTGGAAATCGCGGTGCCGGAGCTTCAACCTGGCCTCTCGTCGTCGCTGATCGTCTCATTCCGTGCCGTCATCGTCTCGGGCGGACTGGTGATCACCCCAAAGCGGAAATAATCCGGCCGCCATGGTGAATGGCGATGACCAAGCTCGTTCCCGCGACCACTGACATTGAGACGGAACGTCCGTCGCCAAGCGCCGGTCTCCTAACTCCCGGCGATCACCCCGAACTGCGAGATTGATCATGTCGCGCGCGCTTCCCCCTCTGGTCTGTTTGATGGCCTTGTGGCTGGGCATCCCTCAAATCGGCTTCGCCCAGACCGAGACCGACCCGCCGGACGAGCCAACCGCCGAGGATAGCCCGCTGTTTACGCTGCTCCTTGCCGTCTTCGACGAAGATGACAGCGCCGCGCTGAGTGAAGCCGAACTGCCCCGCCCGTTGTGGCGCGTGCTCGGCGCCGGGGACACCGATGAGGACGGCGGCATCTCCGCGGAAGAGTTCACGGCGTTCGTCGACGGGTTGATGCAAGGTTGTTCCAAAACGGATCAAACGGATCAGAAGACGCCGCGTTCTCGGTCGGGCCTCCACGCAGTCCTTCCCGTCGCGCTCGGTGTTGCCGATCGCCACGCCGATGCGGAGAGGTATTGTCGAAAGGCGTGATCTGGTGAGGCAAGGAGAAAGGCGGCG
>CAYRVS010000259.1:0-5300 GCA_964427725.1 uncultured Planctomycetaceae bacterium
TCACGGAACCTCAGGCAACGGCTGCCGAACGGCAGATCGTCTTCACCCCCCCGATCGACATCTTTGAAACCGAAGCGGGGTTGGTGCTCCTCGCCGATCTCCCCGGCGTGTCGGCGGAAACGCTGGAATTGCAGGTGCAGGACAACAAATTGACGTTGTTCGGCCGCGTCGGCCCGCAAGTTCCGGCCGGGGCCCAACTGGTCCATCAAGAGTATCAGGTCGGGCACTTCCTGCGGTCGTTCATCCTCAGCGACGAGGTCGATCACGAACGGATCTCGGCCAAGCTGAATCTCGGCGTGCTGGAGGTCGTGCTGCCGCGCGTGCAGCGCAGCGAACCGCGGCGGATCAGGGTGTCGACCGATTGAACGTGGTAGGATGGCGCGTGGTCTGACCGGCCGAGTGCGCCCATGCGGTGTCTTTGACGCGGCTTGTGTGAAACCGCACGGGCGAAGCCTGTGATCCACGATCGAAGCGACTGCTCGGCGCGTAAGTCCCCATTCTTCAAGGAGTAGGCGTATGTCTCCCATCGGTGGCGCGAGTGGTTCCACGGGGGCGTTCGAGCGGCTCAAAGGGGAACTTGATCGCTGGTTCGACGCCGCGCGGATCGCGGGCGAGCGGACTCTCGATGCGGTCGGGCTGGCGTCCGATTCGCGGCCGCAGACCCCACATTCCGACATTCTGGAATCCGAAACTGATCTGCATGTGATGGTCGATCTCCCCGGCGTGGGGGCGGACGCCGTCGAGTTGTCGTTGAGCGGCCAGGTGCTGCTGCTGAAGGCGATTCGGCTGCCGTCGCCATTGCTCACCGAGCAGACGAAGGTCCACCTGCGCGAACGGCTGTCGACGACGTACGAACGGGCCGTCGCGCTGCCGGTCCCGGCCGACGCCGATTCGGTGCGGGCCACCGTCCGCGATGGCGTGTTGCATGTGACCCTGAAAAAGAGCCACTTCGCGCAGGCCCGACAGATTCCGATCCAACGGGGTGAAGCGGGAACCACGCCGACGGCCTTATAACGCCGTTCGACCCGGACGAGGTTGTCGTGATCACGAGCAGCCCTTGAGGCGTTGTTGTTGGCGAAGGGGCCGCGATTTAGAATCCAGCGAACATCAGTCGGCCCCTTTCCCCGCAAGTGATCCGGCCCCCGCATGATTCCCCGGCGCGAGTTGTTCCCCCACGTCATCGAGATGAACCATCAGGCCCGGCAGCGCCTGGGGTGTTCGGTCTATCTGATTCATGCCCGCGGAGACTGGCTGCTGATCGACATCGGCTATGAGGACACCGCCGAAGAGATCGTTGACCTGATCCGTCAGCTCGATTTCTCCCTCGCCAACTGCCGCTACCTCATCTGCACCCATGCCGACGTCGATCATATCCAGGGGATGCGGCGGGCGAAGGAACTGCTCCCGTCGGCGAAGATCATCGGGCATCCCGACTGCAAGACCCATCTCGCGGCCCCCGACCGCATCATCACCTTCGCGGAAATCGCGGCCCAAGGGATTTCGATCGAACTGCCGCCGATCGCGGTCGAACAGACCGTGAATGACGGCGACACACTCGCGATCGGCGACTTGACGCTCGAAGTCTGGAACACGCCGGGGCATACCCCCAGCCAGTTGTCGTTCCGCCTGGGGAAGCTGCTCTTTTCGGGAGACAACATCTTCCGCGACGGCAGCGTGGGGAATATCGACGCCCATCATGGCAGCGATATTCCCGCGTTCATCCGGTCGTTGGAACGAATTCGCGACACCGACGTCGAGTGGTTGTTGCCCAGTCACGGCCCCGTCTTCCGAAGGGATCGGAAGATGCTGCAGAAGACGATCGACCGCCTGACCGAGTACCAGCACATGGCCGACTTCGGCACATGCGCGGTCGATTGGCCCCTGCTGGATGAGTGGGAGGACGAACTCGCCCGCGGCGCCGATCCGGTGGCGTGAGGGCCGCCCGGGGACCGCTATCCCTGAGCGGTCAATGCCGCGTGTTCGATCGCCCGAAGCAGCCGCCCCACCGCGCGGTCACGCCCCAGCAGCGCGAGCGTGTCGAACAGGCCGATCCCGGACGACTTGCCCGTGAGCGCGATTCGCAACGGGTGAACGAGGTCCCCCATCTTGATCTGCCGTTGCTCCGCGAATGCATGGACCGCCTGATCGAGCGGCTGAGCATCGAACGGTGTGACTCGCGCGATGTGATCGGCGACCGCCGCCAGCCATTCCGTCGCGGCGGGATGATTCCGTATCCGCTTGGTAAAGGCCGCTTCGTCGTAGGGGAGTTGTTCGTCGGGAGTGAAGAAGTCGCGCTGTTCGAGAATGTCGCTGAAGACTTTCAGCCGATCCCCCATCGCGGTGATGAGTTGCCGCAGCCAGGGACGCGAATTGTCGGGACAACGTCCGTCCGTCGACTCCACGAGCTTGGCCTGCGCGAGATACGGCCAGACGCCGTCGACTTTCTCGTCGACCGACAGGCGGCCCATCCAATGCGCCTGCAGGCTGAGGAGTTTATCGCAATCGAACGCGGCGGGGCTCTTGATGATCCGCTCGAGCGTGAAGTGCTCGATGATCTCCTCGCGCGACAGGATCTCGGTCTTGTCGTCGAGCGACCAGCCGAGCCGCGCCAGGGCGTTCAAGATCGCGACCGGCAGAAATCCGATCCGTTCGTAGTATTCGACCATCACGGGGCTGAGCGTCGTCGAATCGCCGAGGCCGAGTTGAGGGAAGACCTGGTCCCCCTTGTCGAACAGTTTCTGCAGCGACGGATTCTTCCGCAGCTTCTCGAGGTCGCGCTTGCTGAGCTTCTTGGTCGACCCCGGCGCGGTGATGAACGGAATATGGGCGAAGACCGGCGGCCTCTCGCCGAGCGCCTCGTAGATCAACACCTGCACCGCGGTGTTGGTGAGGTGCTCTTCCGCGCGGATGACGTGCGTGATCCGCATCTGGACGTCATCGACCACGGTTGCGAAGTTGTAGAGACACGAACCGTTGGACCGCATGAGGACCGGATCGGGCATCAGTCCCGCATCCCAGGTGACGTGGCCGCGGACGACGTCGTCGATGGCGATCTTGCGGTCCCGCGGGACGAGCAGCCGCACGACCGACGGGCGGCCCTGCCGCTCCAAGTCGGCCCGCGCTTCGATCGTCAATTCGAGCGACGCCCGGGAGCTGAGATAGGGCCGTTTCTCCCCCTCGGCCTGTTGCCGCTGCGCGGCGATCTCTTCGGGGGTTTCATAGTCGCGATAAGCATGACCGGAGGCGAGCAACCGCTCGATCGCGGCCCGGTAGAGGTCGCTCCGCTGCGATTGATGGTAGGGGGCATACGGTCCGCCGACGGTGGCCCCTTCGTCCCAATCGAGCCCGAGCCATTGGAACGCGCGGAAGATCGGCCCGAGGGCGCTCTCGACGTTCCGTTCCTGATCGGTGTCGTCGATCCGCAGGATGAACGTCCCGCCGGTATGGCGGGCCCACAACCAGCAAAACAAGGCGGTGCGCATCCCGCCGATGTGCATATAGCCCGTGGGACTGGGGGCGAACCGGGTCCGAACCGTCATCGTCATGCCACCGAAAATTCGAGGGGGAATCGGGGCGAGAGCGTACCACAGCCCCCCGCGTCACGGAACCGGCAACGGCATGTCAGACGGGAACAGCACGTTATGTCGCGTGTCCGTCGGACAGAGTCGTGATCAGGCCCGTGGGATTCTTGGTGGACGCCGTCGTCGAGCTTGCTCGACGGTGCGATGGCTTACTGGGGCGGTGATGAAGGTCGTTGCTCGGAGGGCCCAATGTCGAGGCGAGCCGCACACACTGTCCAAGACGCGGCAGGGCGTTGCTCAGCCGTGACACCCGCCAAGTTCGGGGCCCGTTGAGGTCGCTGTTACTGACAATCCCGCGCGGCATCCGGCGTTGTCGTGCTCCCCTCGCGGACTCTGTCGAGGACAATCTCGACCATCAGCGGATGGAGCCCCAAATGTGGGCAGATCAGGAACTCGACATTCGGGAACTCGCCGCACAATGCTTGCCGAAAATCGGCCAAATCCTGGGCGACATGGACCCCCGCCGAGAGGAAGTAGGGCAGCATCAGGACCCGTCGGGCCCCCCGCGCGACGCAATTTCGTCCCCCTTGCGGGATGTTGGGTTCCGCGAGCTCGAGATAGCTCACCTCCACGATCGGATAGGTCCCGCGCGCTTTGAGGAGTTCCGCGAGCGTCACCAAATCGGCGTTCGCGGTCGCTCGGCGGCTGCCATGCGCCATCAACAAGACGGCGGTGATCGGAGAATCCTCCGGAACGGCAGGCATGGACGGGGACTCAGGATGGCCATAGGGACAGATCATGGTCCGGTCACGATTCTCATCGCGAGGCGAGCCATGGCAAGTGTAGGCCCGTGCGTCCGCATCGACCACTCGCGGCACGACTCACGACGCGAGACTTACGTCATCGACCGGGGGCCCGAGAGGGCGCGCTGGAATTGTTCCAGGTCACGCGGGCCGCTGGGCATCAGGCAAAGGTAGACCAACTCGGCCTCCTGCCAGACGACCAGGGCGGTGCCGTCGGCGAGATACAACGGTTGTCCGTGGGCGAAATCCTTGTCGAGGGCTTGCACCGGGAGCCGGCTGCCGGCCACATCGAATTGCCCCCGGGGCAAGATCACCAGGCGACCCCGCAGCGGATCGACCCCCGGACGGACAATCCATTGAAAGGGGATCACGGCGATCGAACCGGGGGCGGCGCCCGCCGGCGGATAGCCGCGAATCAACTCGCGCGACAAGGCGAACGTCTGCGTCCACGAGGCCGGCAGGCGAGGTTCAAACCCGTCGCGAAAGTCGGTCAGTTCGGCGAACTCGATCGTCCCGGCGGGGGCCAATTCGGCGAGCGTGAAAGTGACCGGGGGACTCGGCCAACGGCTCAAAAGGACGGCGAAGATCAGCCCCAACGCCGCCGAGGCGAGCCACCAGCGACGACCGCGCCCACGGCGGGACGTGATCGGGGTGGGGGGAGCCACAGTCGCGGTGGGGAGTCCGGCGAGCAACCGCTCATAGAGGTTGTCTGGAACCGTCACTTGCGGCATCAACCCGCGCAGCGCGGTCGACCACGCGGTTCGTTGAGGGGCGCTGGCGCGGCAGGCGGCGCATTCCGCCAAGTGACGGCGCGCGGCGGCGACCTCGGGAGCGGCGTCTTGGGCCAATCCGGCTTCCGCTCCTTCCAGCCATTCCCAGGCTTCTTCGCAACGCATCGCCCCTCCCGCCACCATCGCGCTGATCACCGCCGTACCGTTATCACCGCCGTACCGTCAAAGTGGCGTCACCGCCGAAC
>CAYRVS010000260.1:0-5156 GCA_964427725.1 uncultured Planctomycetaceae bacterium
CGCCGATCACGCAGACCATCCCCAGAATCAGCCCCACCAGCCACGTCTGAATCTGCTCGACCGTGTTGTAGACCACCGGCCCGGCGGTCAGGACGACGCCGCATAACACCAGCCCCGCCATCGCGAGCTCGCGCACATAAAGCGCCGGGTAGCTGGTCCGTCCGTCGACCACCACCTCCTGCGGGCCGAAGATCAGCCAACTCCCGACATGGGCCGCCCCCGTCGACCACCCCGGAAAGGCGAATGGGACGATGCACAGCACCATCAGCACGTACGACCAATGCCAGCTCATCCGGGCGAACGCGGTGACCGTGCTCTCCCCCGTCAGCAACGTCCAGCGTTCGATTTCCAGGTTCAGGAAGAACTGGGTGATGATCCCCAACAGCGCCGCCCACAAGAAGATGAACCCCGACTTGTAGACGATCATCGGCCAGAGGATGAACTCCCCCGACCCCAGCGCCATCCCCGCCAGAATGATGCTCGGCCCGACCATCCGCAGCCACGACACCGGCTCGGGCATCTCCCGATAGCGGAGCGGAGGGAGATGCTGCCGCGGAATCACGTCATCGGGAACCAAATCCTCGTCCGCCGCGCCACGGCTCATGGCCCGTCACTCCGCAGAAGGTCGCTCAAGAGGTGTGGTTGGATCGTAAACGGACCACGACCCGTCCGCGAGCGTCGCTTACGCGATGTTGGCCCCTCGCTGTCAACCATCCACTCTTGACGCACTATCAGGGAGTCTTGACACGACCGGTTCGGACCAGACCGTCGCATCCTGAAGCTCAGCGTACTCCCATCGCCGCACGGCAAGCCCGGTTCGCATGCCTGACCAGTTCTCGGTACGAGGCCCCTCCGGCAACCGATCCATCGAGCGGCATACGCCTCTGGCGGTTGGTGGATCCGTAGGTATAATCAGATCATTCGATCGTGCGGAGAAGAGCATGATTCCCTTCCGGTTTTCGCTCCAAAAGAAAATCCAGGCCGCCGGCGTGATCCTGCGCAACCGCGGCCATATGGACCGGTTGCGACTCCTCAAACTGCTCTACATCGCCGACCGGGAATCGCTGCGTGAGCGCGGCACGCCGATTGTCGGCGGGTTGATGGTGGCGATGGATCACGGACCGCTCCACAGCGAAATCTACGACCTGATCAAAGGCTCGCACGCCAAGGAAGCGGAATGGTCCGAGTACATTGAGTCGCAAGGCTCGACGGTCGTCTTGAGGAAAGACCCGGGGCGGCTCGACCTGTCACCCTACGAAATCGACAAGCTCAACGAGATCGCCGAGCAGTATCAAGATGTCGACACCTGGGCGTTGTCGACACTGACGCATGATTTTGAAGAGTGGGCCGGGTGCATTCAGCCCGGAACATCCAGACCGATTCCTCCCGAGAAACTGCTGCACGCCCTCGGTTTTACCGCCGAAGAGATCGCCGGGATCGTCGGTGCCGCCAACGCCCATTCACACTTGGTCCGGATCTTGGGAGCATGATACCCGGCATCAAGCCCGGCATGACGTTCCAGTTTGACGACCGGGCCGGTGACGACCATCTCTATGTGGTCATTTCGTCGCCTTCACAACCCGAACTGGTGATCGTGAGCGTCACGACGAAACGGCGGTTTACCGATACGTCATGCGAACTCAACGCGGGCGATCATCCGTTCGTTCAACACGCGTCTTGCATCGCGTACGAATTTGGTGAAGTGATTTCCACGGAAACCCTGCAGAGAAAAATCGACGACCACTTGGTTCGCGTCCGCGATCCGATGAGTCTGGAGATCATCGGACGGATCTTGGACGGCGCGGAGCGCACGCGGAATCTGCCGAACCGCTGCTCCGCCCTGTTGCGATTGCAGGGGCTGATCGCCTGAGCCGATCCACAAGTTCGCCGGCTTCCCGGAAGGTGATCGCCGCGCGACTCGGGTCGCCCCCCACCGTCCCATCCGATAAGATCGCCGGGGATTCTTGAGGCCGTGCCGCCTGTTGCGGGGTGTATCGATGGTATGCGGTTTGTGGTTTCGCCTCATCACGGGTTTGTCTCTGCTCGTCGGGCTGACCGCTCCCGGTCAGGCGTCCGACGTCTTCGACCGCCATCAACTGGTCGACCTCAAACGCGGGTTCGATCAGGCCGAACCCGTCACGCGGCTCACCTTGCAGGATGTCGCGCGGATCAAACCCCTCGCCCCCAACATCAGCAGCCCCTGCATCGTCGTCAAAACCCACGACGGCAACATCGCGAAGGCGCTGGTCGGCTGGGGTCTGCGCAAACGGGGCGAAGTCAAGACCCCCGTCGTCGTCCTCGAACGCTTCGTCACCTACCGCATCGATCGTCCCGAACTGACCACCGCCGCCGGCAAGGACGTGATGCTGTTCCCCGGCTTCGGCTTCAGCTTCGACATCGGCCAGGTGGTCCCCGTCGATCAAGGGGCCGACCTCGCGCTCACCGCCGATGGTGCGCTCGAACCGGTCGGCGACGCGAAGCTCGTTCCCCTCAACGGCTCGCAATTGACCGTCACGCCGGGGGCTAAACCCGATCCGCTCGATCACGACGGCGTCTTGCCGCGCGATTTCGCCGGCCGCTGGCGGGTCGATGCCGACGGCCGTTGGAAAGGGGAATGGGACCTGACCATCGACGACGCGGAGCGTCTCGTGGGAACGTTCGTGTCGGACGAGCTGCAGAATCGTTACGAAATCCTCGGTCAACTCGGCGGCGTGCCGCACCTCGCGAAGTTCACGATCACCCTGGCCAACGCGCAGCTGCAGGTCGACGCCTATCTGTGGACGAAGGACAAATCGCGGATGGCCGGCACGATCACCATGGTCGGACGCAAGTTCGGCTTCGCCGCCGAGCGGCTTCCCGATTCGGAATGAAGGTCCGGCCGCCGCATGTCCGCGACGTTGGCTGATTTCGCCGCTTGGACCACGGAACTCCGCGCGCTGCTCCACATTTTGGAGACGCACGCCCGACCGTTGGATCTCCCTCCGCTCGCCGCGCGCGAATGGTTCGAACTCCTCGAACGGAAGCTCGCCCCCCAGTTGGGGGCCGAGGCGTTCCTCGTCGTCGCGGTGACCGGCGGCACGAACATCGGCAAAAGCGTCGTCTTCAATCACCTCGCGGGGTTTCGCGCCTCCGCCTCCAGTCCCTTGGCGAGTGGGACGAAGCATCCCGTCTGTCTGATCCCCGAAGGCTTCGCCGACCGACATGACCTTGCGGCGATCTTTCCGACGTTCACCCTTCGTCCCTGGGCCGATGCCGCCGCCGCCTTGGACTCGGACGACGAACATCTCCTCTTCTGGCGGACAAGCGCCGCCGTCCCCGCGAAGCTGATCCTGCTCGATACGCCGGACATCGACAGCGACGCGCCGGTCAATTGGGCCCGCGCCGACGCCGTCCGCCAAGCCGCCGACGTCCTGGTCGCGGTCCTCACGCAGCAGAAATACAACGACGCCGCCGTCAAACGGTTCTTCCGGCAGGCGGCGACCGAGGGCAAGCCCGCCGTCGTCGTCTTCAATCAATGCGAACTCCCCGACGACGAAGCCTACTGGCCGCTATGGCTCGAAACCTTCCGCCGCGAAACGGGGATCGATCCGTTGTATGTCTACCTCGCGCCGAACGATCGTCGCGCGGCGGAAGAGATTCGATTGCCGTTTGTCGAGCGCCGGACGCATGCCACGACGGACTCCGCGACGTCGTCGACCCGTGATGACGCCGTGCCGCTGCAGGAGATTTTCGCCCGCCTCCGGTTCGACGAGATCAAGCAGCAGGCGCTCCGCGGCGCGTTGCGGTTGGTCGCCGACGAGACCGCCGGCGTCCCCGGCTACTTGCGCGAGATCGGCCGCAAAAGCGCCGAGTATCGCGCCGCCGCCGAAGTCCTCTCCGCGCAGCGCCTCGCCGAAGTCGAAGACTGGCCCGTCCCACCCTCGAACGTCCTCATCGCCGAGGTCCGTACGTGGTGGGCGGCCCATCGACAAGGCTGGGCGGCGTCGGTCCACGACCTGTACGACCGCGTCGGCCAAACGATTCTCACGCCGTTCGTCTGGGCCCGCGATTGGCTGCAAGGCCCGCCGACTCCCCCGTGGGACGCCTACCGCGCGCAGGAGTGGGACGCCATCGTCCGCGCCGTCGGGAAGGTCTATACCAAGCTCGAATGGCTCGCCGATATCGGCCAACCCTTGCTGAAGGCCCGCCTCGAAGCCCGCCTCACCGGCGTCACCCGCGCCGCGCTCCTCAATCGCTTGGAGGTCGAGCACCAGCGCTTCGAGTTCGCCCCCTTGCTCGCGACCACCGTCGCCGACGAACTCGTCACCTTCCGCCAAGAGAATCCCCAACTCTTCCAGTGGATTCAGCGGATCGATGAAGCGACGGCGGCGGCCCGCCCCGCCCTCACCATCGTCCTCGGAATGACCGGCATCGGCCTCCCAGTGGGTGAGGCGGCGACCCACTTCGCTTCACAGGGGCTGATGCAGGGGGCGATGCATCTCGCGGGAGATGTCGTCGCCGGCACCGCGACCGCCACCGTCGGCGAATCAGCGATCAGCGCGACCGCCTCGAGCGGCGCGGGTTACCTGCAAGCCAAGTTCCATCGCCTGCAGGAAGCCTTCACCGCCCGCCGCGCGACGTGGCTCGCCGCATGGCTCGAACGCGAAGTCCTGGGCCATTTGACGACGGAACTCGAAACCGCCGCGGGAGTCGACCGCCGCCCGGAGTTCCAACAGACGGCCACGCTCATCGCAAGGTGGCAACGCGAGGCTACCTGACCTGTGGTCACCAACGCGGCGCGAGAATTGAGCGAATAGGGAGTAGGGAGTAGCGAATAGCCAGACGTCCATCCCCCATCAACACATCGGCCGGGGCACCCGCCCCGGCCGCGTCGACCGACCATCGCCCGCCATCATCACTCGCGAGGGGGTGGCCAACCCGCTGTGTGCCACCGGCTTTGCCGGTGCCATGGTTCACAAACGCTTACGACGAGAAACACCACGGGCAAAGTCCGTGGCACACGCCCAATCCTGTGATCATCTCCGCGGAACCACGCTCGTGTTATGGGTGGAATACGCCCGCAGCCCGAACCCTGTTCCCCGTTCCGGCTATTCCCTATTCGCTATTCGCTACTCCCTATTCCCTACTCACTTCCCTACGAAAACACCCCGGCCGAT
>CAYRVS010000261.1:0-5086 GCA_964427725.1 uncultured Planctomycetaceae bacterium
TCGCCGACGCCGCGGCACGGCGGAAGATCGACCGTGACGGGCAGCTCGAACCAGCGGCACGGCTGCGGCGGTTCGTCGTGCAGGATCACCGTCACCGGCGACGAACCGCGATTCCGCAACGTCAGCGGGACGGGATTGCGCGCGCCGACGCTCAAGACCTCGGGCGCCGCCCGATGGATTTCGATCTCCCGTAGCGACGGCGTGAGGACGAGATCGAGGACGCCCCACGCCGCGACGGCCAAGGTCAGCGCCAGGCCGAGACTCGTCGCCGCCGGAACCCATGGCGTGACGAAGAACGGCAGCCCCGCCACCGCCACCAGCAGCAGCAACCGCAGTCGCGGCATCATGGCTGGGGGGCCTCGACGGCGTCGAGGACATCCTGAATCACCGTCTCCAGCGAGGTCCCTTCGATCTCCGCTTCCGGATGGAGCCGCAAGCGATGCCGCAGCACCCAGGGGGCGAGCTGTTTGACGTCATCGGGCGTGACGAAATTGCGGCCGCGACAGACCGCCATCGCCCGCGAGGCCAGCAGCAGACAGACCCCCGCCCGGGGACTCGCGCCGACTTCGATCGATGCCCAGTTCCGCGTCTTGCCCACGATCGACGTGATGTACTTCACGATGCTCGGCTCGACGATCACCCCCACGCAGGCGCGCTGGATCGCGAGAATCTGTTCGCCGCTCAAGACGGCTTGCAGGCCGTAGGTTTCGAGGCGGCGGTGATCGTGGCCGCGCAGATAACTTTCCAGAATCCGACCCTCTTCCTCTTCAGTGGGGTAATCGACCAGCAGCTTGAACATGAAGCGGTCGAGTTGGGCTTCGGGGAGCGGGTAAGTCCCTTCCTGTTCGAGCGGGTTCTGCGTGGCGATGGTGATGAAGGGGGGGGTGAGGCGATGGATCTCTCCATCGACGGTGACCTGCCGTTCCTGCATCGCCTCGAGCAGCGCCGACTGCGTTTTCGCCGGGGCGCGATTGATTTCGTCGGCGAGGAGCAGCGACGTGAAGAGGGGCCCGCGATTGAACGTGAACCGCTTCTCCTGCAGGTCGTAGACCGAATGCCCGGTGATGTCGGACGGCATCAGGTCGGGCGTGAACTGAATCCGACGAAACGGGGAGGCGAGGACATGGCTGAGGGTGTTGACGAGCAGCGTCTTCCCCAACCCGGGAACCCCTTCGATCAGGACGTGCCCTTCGCAGAAGGTCGCGATGAGCGTCCCCTCGACCAGCGCCTCCTGCCCGATCACCACGCGGCCGATTTCGGTCAAAGTCCGCTCGAACAACGCGGCGATCTCGGCGACTTCCATGGAACGGTTCGACCCCGCGAAGCGGACGGTGAGGTTGTGATCCGCGTACCGGTCAAGCCGCGGAAGATTGTGGACGGAAAGATCGTATCCGTCCCCACGTTGTCGCCGCCAGTCGCGCGCGGGGTCATGCGATGCGTGATTTTCCGCCGCGACACGCGGCGGCTCTGACGGGCGAATCGTCAGCGAACGCCATCTTCAGAGCCGCCGCGTGTCGCGGCGGTACTTGCGAGTCACCTCTGCTCCGTCTTGCTAAACTCACTACTTGACGGACCGCTTCGCTCCATGATCCAGGACGACAAGCGATGGACCCCTGGTTTCCCCGCTGCCAAATCGTGCCCGACGTCGACGGACGGACGCGGTTTCTGATTGACGGGCGCGAACGGCTGGTCTGGAACTTCCGTCGCGATTTACCTCGGCCGTGCTTCCATCCCTTGATTGGACCCAGCGGCGTTCCGCTGACGCGTATGGGGCATCCCGGCGCGCCCGATCACGATCATCATCAGGGGATCTGGTTCGCCCACCACAAAGTGCTGGGGATCAACTTCTGGGGAAACGACGGCCCCGCGACGATCCGGCAGGAGCAATGGCTCGCCTATGTCGACGGCGACGACGAAGCCCGCATGGCCGTCCGACTCGGCTGGTACGACGGCCACGACCCGCAACCCCTCTTCCAGCAAGACGTGGTCGCCGCGCTCCGGCCGGGAGACCATGGCGAACTGGAACTCGAACTGCAGACGACCCTCACGCCGACCGCGCTGGAGCTCGAACTCGGAAAGACGAACTTCGGGCTCTTGGCGGTGCGGGTCGCCAAGAGTCTTTCCAACGTCTTCGGCGGTGGGACGTTGTCGGATAGCGAAAGCCGCCGGGGCGAACCCGCGATTTTCGGGCAGCGGGCGCGGTGGGTCGATGATTCCGGTCCCGTCGCACCCGACGTGATCGAGGGGTTGACCTATTTCGATCATCCCGGCAATCCCGGTTACCCCTCTCATTGGCACGTTCGGAACGACGGCTGGTTCACCGCGTCGTTGTGCTTCGCCGAAAGCCGACTGCTGCGTCAGGCGGAACCGTTGACGCTGCGTTATCTCCTATGGGCCCATGCGGGCGACTGCGATCCGGAGCGGGCGAACACGGTCGCGGAACGCTTCACGGCATCAGCGGCGTATCGCGTGGTGAAGTCGACGCGGCCCCATCACGCGTTCGAGATCGAACGCGCCGCGGGGTGATGCGGGCGGGGATTCATCACCGCTTCGGGGCGCCATTCGTCGCGTTGGGAATGACGAAGATCCCGGGGACCTCGACGTTCACCCCTTTGACGCTAACCGGGACGCTGGGCCATTCGTGCGCCGGCGTGAGCAATTCCGCGCCGCGCTCGGTCACCAGGATCGAGTCCCCCATCAGGACCGGGCCGACCGACGGATGCCAATGGATCGGCGTGCCGGCGACGAGTTTGAATTCGCTGGTCGGCATGAGGGGGAGTTCGCCAAAGGCGTATTCGATCACGTCGGCTTGGTCGGCGAGCCGCCATTCGTCGGGGACGCCGGTCTTCTCGTAAATCCGCCGCACGCGATTCCAGACCTCGAACAGCTCCCACCCCGCCTGCGAGAAGTACATCCCTGTGGCGAGCACGAGCGCGGCCTGTTCGTAGCTTCGCAGCAAGGTCGCATCGGGGTCGCCGAAACAAACCGTACGGGCCGCCCCCACGTGGAGGCCTTGATACCGTCCGACGGCGCTGATGGTGCACGACCGCACCACCGGCTGTTCAGAATGCATCCAATGCCGGAACCGCGTCCCGCGACCATCGCCGATCACCTGAATGCGATGGGGATGGACGCCATGTTTGATCAACCGATGCGCCAGTTCCCCCGCGATGTCGGCTTCGGTCCGGCCGGGTGTGAGGCCGCGGGCGGTGGCCTCGATGGCATGGGCCGTCAAGCGACCGGCGACGCGCAACCGCTGGACGTCGTACTCGGGCAGCGGCAGCCGCATCCCCTGCAGATGGACGTTGACCTCGAGCACGTGCTTCAGCGGGACATCTCCGGCGACCCGGCGGCCGCGGCAGAGATCGGTCAGGATCACGCTCCGCGGTTCCGACCACGGACGTTCCTTGAGCTGAAAACCGAGTCCGCCGACTTCGTGCTCGAACATCAGCGGCGTATCGACATTGTTGCAGACGATGACCCGCGCTTCGGGCGTGACAAACAGCGACGGGGCGCAAGAACTCGAACTGCAGCGTAGTCCGGAATGCCCGGCGGTCATCCAGGCAAAATTGCAGGGCAACTGCAGCAAGGCGGCCGAGTAGCCTTCGGTGCGGAGGAACTCGGCGAGCAGCCGATGCCGACGGGCCACCTCGGTGACGCGATCCAGGTCGATGGTGGCGAATTCGGCGGAGGACAAGGGAGCCGACTGTTCCAACGTGGCAAGCGACATCGAGCATTCCCCGACCGACGCCGATTCCACGAACCGACCCCGGCCTCGTGATTGGGTGCAGCTGACACATAGTCGTCAGGACTCGCGTCCCAACGAACCCCGACGAACCAGAGACCACCGAACCGAAGGGCCGTCCCTTCGGCGAGCGCTGAACAGCCGAATGACAGGGCGACGACCCGGAACGGATCGCCATTGGCAACTATATCACACGATCGAACGGGTTCCTACAATTTTGCGGCCCGGACAGAGAATCGCGTCCCTGTCGTCACGCAAGGTCACCCTGCCGCATGCCCGCTTGCCGGTTGATTATCGAACCCGATCCACATCCCGGAGCCTGGAACATGGCGGTCGACGAGGCCTTGTTGAAGGACCTGCGACCCGGCGATCCGGCGGTCTTGCGGTGGTATCGCTGGGCGGAACCGACCTTGTCGCTGGGGTATTTTCAACGTCCGGAGGATGTCGCCGCCGATTCACGCTGGGAAGGACTCCCGGTCGTCCGGCGGCTCACCGGCGGCGGAGCGATCCTGCATGACGACGAGTGGACCTACAGTTGCGTCCTCCCTCCCGACCAACGACTGGTTCGCCATCCGTACGAGCTCTACGACCGCATCCACGAGGCGATCATCGCCTGGTTCGACCAGACCTGGGGCCTCTCCCTCGCCCAACGGGGCGCGACCTACCACGCCCCCGCCGAGCCGACGTTGTGCTTCCTGCGCGAAGACAGCCACGACGTCTGCTACACGGGCCGAAAAGTCTTGGGGAGCGCCCAACGCCGGCGCAAAGGAACGCTGCTGCAACACGGCAGTTTGGCGCTACGAACCTCGCCCCGGACGCCGGAACTCCCGGGTCTCTGTGAGTTGTCCGGCCGTGAGGATTTCCTGACGGGCCGCGATAGCCTGGCCACTTTCGTTGCCCGGTCGCTCTGGGATGAGGTGGAACCGTCAAGGTGGTCCGCGGCGGAACAGGCGAGATTGACGTCCGACAGGGGTTCGACTTGAGCATCGAGCGGGATTGCGCATGGTCCTGAAAACCAACTGTCCCAATCGCGCCGAAGCCCATCATGTCGGGGTCTGAAGACGGGGACACCAATCGGAAACGCTGCCGGACAATTCGTCGGATCATGTTTTCATGGAACCACTTACGAACAGATTCGCGGTGGGCCTCACTTGTGCCCACTTCGGGCGGGGAACTGGTTTGGAAAAACTTCGTCCGCGAGACTTGATGTTCTGAGCCGGGTTGTTAACATAACCTCTCGCCAACACACGGTATCGCCGCGAACGCAATTCCTGCCGGGTGCAAGTCTGGATGGGGTTGGCTGCGTGAGACGCAGGTTCGCGGCGACGTTCTTTGGTCGGC
>CAYRVS010000262.1:0-5053 GCA_964427725.1 uncultured Planctomycetaceae bacterium
CGGCCATGCGGGACTTGTTGCGCGTCCAGCAGGCGTAATCGTTCGGGTCATGCGCCGGCGTGACCTTCACGCACCCGGTGCCGAGCGTTTTGTCGGCGAGGAGCGCGTCGTCGATGATTGGAATCAGCCGGTCGTTCAGCGGGATGCGCACCCGTTTCCCGATCAGGTCGGCGTACCGTTCATCGGTCGGGTGGACGCAGACGGCGGTGTCGCCGAGCATGGTCTCGGGACGGGTCGTTGAAAAGGAGATGTGCCGACCCGTCGTCTGCCCGGCGTCGTCGACGACGGGATAGTGGAACGTCCAGAATTTCCCGGCGACCTCTTCCGTGTAGACCTCGTCATCGGCGACGGCGGTTTGCAGGAAGGTGTCCCAGTTGACGAGCCGTTTGCCGCGATAGATCAGGCCGTCGCGAAACATCTTGAAGAAAGTGCGGCGGACCGCTTTCGAGCAGACGTCGTCGAGGGTGAACCGCACCCGGCGCCAGTCGCAGCTCGCGCCGAGCTTCTTCTGCTGGCCGATGATCCGCTTCTCGTACTCGTCCTTCCATTTCCAGATGCGCGCGACGAGGGCTTCGCGGCCGATGTCGTGCCGGGTGAGGTTTTCCTGTTCCTTCATCCGCCGTTCGACGACGGCTTGCGTGGCGATGCCGGCGTGATCGGTCCCGGGCATCCACAACGCGACGTACCCCTGCATCCGCCGCCAGCGGGTGAGGAGATCCTGAATCGTCCCGTTGAGGGCGTGCCCCATGTGGAGCGCCCCGGTGACGTTCGGCAGGGGGATCATGATCGTATGCGACGGCCGCCGCGGATCGGGATCGGCGTCGAAATAGCCGTGCGATTCCCAGAAGGGAAACCACTGGGCTTCGGCGGCGGCGGGCTCGTACTGCTTGGGAATGTCGGTGGGCATGGAGGCTTAGGGTGACTCTGGAGGCGTGATGGACTTCGGAGAGACGATTCGGCCGATACCGTTCGGCCAGACGGTTTCAAAATGTCGAACGTTGCCGGTGATCAGCAGATCGACTTGGGCCAATTCGGCACCAGCGGCGATGAGCGCGTCGTACGCCATGCCGCCACCGATTCCTCGTCCAGCCAGTTCGCGTAAGGCGGACACATAGACCGCCGAGGAAAGTTCGATCATGTTGACATGAGGCAGAACACTGGCCGCGAGACTGTCCCATGCCTCGGCCGGCTTAATGCGCTGTTGAATCGGAAGCCGCGTGAGGACCGAAAAAGTCTCCGCCAGACAATGCGCGGTCGTACAAAGCTCGACCGCTCCGGATGCGGCCGCGACGAGCCATGCAACGCAATCCGTGTGATCGGGATGCCATTTCCATAGCGCGGGGACCAGCACTGACGTGTCGCCAAACACCTTCATGGGGCATCACCGTCGATCATGCCTTCTCGCGGGTCATCCCTCAGAGCGTCCAAGATCCGGGCGACCGAAAGATCGGCACCGGGAATGGGAGCGGCGTTGATCAGCAACAGCCCATGTTCACGGACCAGCACCGGGGTTGAAGTGTCACGACCAACCGCGGGATCGACATCACAGACTTCCAGCACGATGCGATGCGTTCCCGGGACGACAGGCACGTCAATGCGATCACTGATCGAAATACGCCCCTCGGCGTCGAAGGTCGCGGTGGT
Source organism: uncultured Planctomycetaceae bacterium (assembly GCA_964427725.1). Taxonomy (GTDB): domain Bacteria; phylum Planctomycetota; class Planctomycetia; order Planctomycetales; family Planctomycetaceae; genus DSVQ01. Next base: position 1,645 of record CAYRVS010000262.1, read on the forward strand.
TTCGATGCGGATCATGGACCTGGCTCCCGATCACGAGCGGCAAGGCGTGTTCATCAACGAGCGTTATTTGAGGAGCTCGGCCACGGGTGTGGTGACGGCGTGGCCATCGGGGCAGGTGAAGGTCACCCACCCGCCGCGGTCGACAATCCGCGACTGCCGATACGTCCCCGCCTCGGGCTGCGGTGCGGTGTGGATTTCGATCTGGTCTTCGACAAGGTTCACCACCCAGTATTCCGGTACGCCAGCCGTCGCGTACTTCTCCAGTTTGTCGGTCCGATCGAAGCTCAAGGAGCTGTCGGCAACCTCGATCACCACCAGCGTGTCCGGGCCTTCCGGATAAGTCCGATAAATTGTGTCGAGACTTCCAAGAAGCACCATCACGTCGGGTTCGGGGAGACTGTAATTCGAGACCCGTAACGGCTGCTGCGAGACCGCGACCGCGCCATGACCATAGACTCCCACCATCAGCCATTGATAAATCCGTGAGAGCACCAACGCATGCCGTAATCCCACGACCATGATGTCCCCTTCGTGATCGCGGCGGTCTTTCCGGACGAACAGCCCGTCCAGCAGTTCGATCGGCGCGCCTTCGCAGACCCCGCCGTGCTCCATCACTTTGAGATAGTCGTCGACCGTGAACCGGACGAGTTGATCCTCGGATTGGATCGGGAGCGAAATGGTGGCGGTCCGCGGCATGGCGCTGTGGTCCTTTCCTTCGGTCGCGGGGGTCGTGGGCGAATCCGACGAGGCGACACTCGGTCGGTCAACGACACGCAACCCCTGCACGACCGCAATTTTAGCAGCAATCCCGATTCGACACGCCGTCAGTTAGCCCAGTTCGGTTGAGGCGTCCGGGAAATCGGCGGTCTGCGCGCCCTCCCCGCACCTGTACAAATCAAACATCAAGTGCGCGACCGGCAGAATCTGCGGCAATCGCCCGGTTTCCTGGGGGTTCCTGCGGGCAGACCGGGTGATTCCTGCCGGAGTTGAGGTTGACGGACCGGGAACCAATCAGAAAAATCCCGCCGCCCCGGAATTCGGCTCAAGCCTGCCGGGGTGATCCCATCTCCCTGCAACGGGGCGCACCGTGAATCCAGTCAGCCTGTGCCTCTACCTGGTCTTGGCCGCCGACCCCACCACCTCGTCGGGTTTGTACGAATTCTCGCCGCGACTGGCGTCGGCGATCCGCGCGCAGTCCCCCACGCCGGTCTATGACCCGTTCCAGTCGGGCGGACCCGTGCTGGAAGCGCCGATCACCGAAGGAGTCGCCCCCGCGGCGGTCGATCCGTATGGGGCCTTCGGCGTTCCCACGATGGCCGACCCGTACATGTCGGGGGGGGATCCCGCCTTTTCGCCGTACGGAGCCGCACCGGCCGGTCCCTACTTCACGGGAGTCGTCGGACCGCAACCTTATCGCTACGGATTCATTCCCAAGCTGGAATTGGGGTACATTCCGGAATCGGACCTCGATTTCTTCAACGGCGACGTCGAGATGTTCGAGTTGGACGCCGAAGTCCGACACAACCGTCCGTTCGGGGCCCCGGGATGGGTCTTGTCGACCGCGCCGCAGTTCGATTACCGGGCCTGGAACTTCAGCGGCGATCTCAGCAGCACCTACCGGGTGAACCTGTATCGCTTCGGATACGACTTCAACGTCTTGAAGCTGAAGTCGAGCGGGTGGACGTGGGACTTCGACTTCAATCCCTCGATCAACACCGACACCGAAACTAATCTGACCTCGAACGCCTGGAACTTCGACGCGCGGGTCGCGGCGACCTACCAACTCGATCAGGTTTGGATGCTGGTGTTGGGAGTCCAATACTGGGACCGCGTCGACGACGTCATCATCCCGCACGCCGGGGTGGTGATCACCCCCAACGACGTCTGGGAGTTGCGGTTGACGTTCCCCAAGGCCCGCGTCAGCCGATTCGTCGGCTACTTCTGGGGCGGGCACCACTGGCTCTACCTGTCGCATGAATACAACGTCGAGTCGTACCAGATCGATCTGGCGTCGATCGGCAGCACTCCCAACAACCAGATTCAGTACGAAGACTACCGGCTCGCGTTGGGGTTGCGGAGCGATCATGTGAACTTCGAGAAGTTCCTCGAAGTCGCCTGGCTGTACGATCGCAACTTCGAGTTCGCCGACGACATTCCGAAGTTCGACGTCGGCGATCAGGTATTGGTCCGTGGCGGGATTCGGTTCTGATTCTCTGGTGTTCACGAGCGATGACCATGATGCCCAGGGATGGCCATCCCTGGGCGTCTGACATTTGAGAGAGGGATGGCGTGTCAGCGTTGGCGATCGTGCTTGCGGCGGGCAAAAGTACGCGGATGAAGTCGGCGCTTCCCAAGGTGCTGCACGAAGTCTGCGGCCGGCCGATGGTTGACTATGTCCTGGATGCCGCGCGGGGGGCGGGGGTGACGCGGATCATCGCCGTCGTGGGACATCGGGCCGATCTGGTGCAGACGTCACTTTCCCGGCATGCGGATGTCGAATTCGCCTTACAGACGGAACAGAAGGGGACCGGCCATGCGGTGATGATGTGCCGGCCGCAACTGGCGACGCATCACGGGCCGGTCTTGATTCTCGCCGGGGATACCCCGCTATTGCGTCAGGAGTCGCTGAGCGCGCTCCTGGAGGCCCAACGGGATCAGCGCGCCCCGGCGATCATCGGGACGGCCCATACCCCCGCGAATCAGGGGCTGGGCCGCATCGTCCGTGACGCCGCCGGGCGGTTCGAGAAGATCGTCGAAGAGAAGGATGCGAGCCCGGAGCAGAAGCTGATCCAGGAGATCAACACCGGGTGTTATGCGTTCGACGGGCCACAACTGCTCGCCGCGCTCGATCAGATTCGGCCCGACAATTCTCAAGCGGAGTACTACCTGACCGACTGTCCCAAGGTGCTGCTCAAGGCGGGGCATCCGGTGCTGGCGCTACCGGCATTCAATATCGCGGAAGCGCTCGGCGTGAATACGCGCGTCCAACTCGCCGAGGTGACGCAGACCATTCAGCGAACCACGCTGGAGCGGCTGATGCTGTCGGGCGTGACGATCGTCAATCCCGCGCAAACCGAGATCGATCCGCGGGCGGAGATCGGTCCCGATACGGTCATCGAACCCTTCACGATCATCCGCGGCCCGGCCAAGATCGGCGGCGAGTGTCGCATCGGCCCGCATGCGTATCTCGGCGGCGCGATCGAGGTGCCGAACGGCACGACGGTGGGGGCGTTTGAGAAGCGGGTTGAGGGTTGAGGGTACAAGCCAAAATACCAACACATGGCGGGGATAGCCGGGGGCACCCGCCCCCGGCGCGTGCTCGATGAGCAAGACGCTGGAAGCAGCCCAGGGAACGCCTTCCCTGGGCTGCGGTATTTGGGGGAGGCGGTCGGTCGCCGTGGTGTGTGAC
>CAYRVS010000263.1:0-4695 GCA_964427725.1 uncultured Planctomycetaceae bacterium
GCAACAGCGCGATCCCGACAATCGGCTGCTCGCCCGCGGGCCGCGGTTCCGCATGTCGGCGGAGATGATCCGCGATCAGGCCCTCGCCGTCAGCGGACTTCTCTCGACCAAGGACTTCGGTCCCCCGGTCCGTCCGCCGCAACCCAAAATGGGGGTGAACGCGGCATTCGGATCGGCGGTCGATTGGCAGACCAGTGACGGCGAGGACCGACATCGGCGGGCCCTTTACACGACTTGGCGACGGTCGAACCCCTACCCCTCGATGACGACGTTCGATGCCCCGAACCGCGAAGTCTGCACCTTGCGTCGGGAGCGGACCAACACGCCGCTGCAGGCGCTCGTCACCTTGAACGATCCGGTCTATATCGAGGCGGCACAAGCTCTCGCGCGGGCCGCGCTGAAACAGACGGCCGACCCGTCCGCCCGAGCGGAATGGATGCTGCGTCAGGCGTTGGCGCGCCCGGCGGATTCAATGGAAGTCGCGCGCCTGATCACGTTGCAGGGTCAGGCGAAGACCAAGCTCGCGACCGTCCCCGAGCAAGCCGCCAAACTCGCGACGGTCCCGATCGGTCCGGTCCCGGAGAATGCCGACGTGCTCGACCTCGCCGCGTGGACCGTGGTCGCGAACGCGGTCTTGAATTTGGATGAGATTTTGATGCGGCGGTGACGGTTGAGCCGCGACCCGCAGGGGAGCGCGGTTCGGACATTCGACGCGCTCCCCCGCGGGTCGCGGCTTAACGACAAACGTTTACCAAGATCGGTTTCGCCCATGCCCACATTGACGCAACTGCTGGAACAAACCCGCCGTCAATTTCTGCGGGGCTCGGGCCTGAGTCTCGGCGCCGCGGCGCTTGCCTCGATGTCGGGCCCTGGTCGCGCGGTCGCGGCCCCGGGGGTCATCAATCCGCTCGCCTCCAAAGACGGGCACTTCCCCGGCAAGGCGAAGCGGATGATCTTTCTCCACATGACCGGGTCGCCCCCGCACCTCGACCTGTTCGACTACAAGCCCGAGCTCGTCAAACGGACCGGCGAGGATTGTCCCGATCAGTTCCTCAAAGGCCGGCGGTTCGCCTTCACGTCGGGCGTCCCCAAGCTCCTCGGCACCCCCCGCACCTTCACGCAACACGGGGAGGGGGGGATCTGGATGTCCGACGCGTTGCCCCATCTGCAAGGGGTCGCCGATGACCTGTGCGTCATCAAGTCGATGCACACCGAGCAATTCAATCACGCGCCGGCGGAACTCCTGCTTTACACCGGCTCGGCCCGCTCGGGTCGCCCTTCCATCGGGAGCTGGGTCACCTACGGTTTGGGGACCGAGAACGAAAATCTCCCCGGCTTCGTCGTTCTTATCTCCAGCGGCGTCCAGCCCAACGGCGGAAAGAACTCGTTCGGCAGCGGCTTCCTGCCCTCGGTCTATCAGGGAGTGCAATGCCGTTCGCAGGGGGACCCGGTGTTGTACGCCTCCGATCCCGAAGGGATGGACCGCGAACTCCGGCGGTTGAGTCTCGACGCCGTCCGCGATCTCAACGAGCGGCAGGCGCGGGAATTGGGGCATCCCGAAACGGCCACCCGCATCGCTCAGTACGAACTCGCCTTCCGGATGCAGGTCTCGGTCCCCGAGGTGATGGACATCTCGAAGGAACCCAAGCACATTCTGGAGGCGTATGGAGCGCAGCCCGGCGGGGCGAGCCTCGCCAACAACTGTCTCCTCGCGCGGCGGCTGATCGAACAGGGAGTCCGCTACGTCCAGCTCTTCGATTGGGGTTGGGACTTCCATGGAACGGGCCCCGGCGAAGACATTCGCGACGGCCTCACCAAGAAGTGCGCCACGATGGACCAACCCGTCGCGGCCCTCATCAAGGATCTCAAGCAACGCGGACTGCTCGAAGACACGCTCATCGTCTGGAGCGGCGAATTCGGGCGGACGCCGTTCCGCGAAGGCCGGACCGCCCAAGGGGACATCCTCGGCCGCGACCATTACCCCGACTGCTACTGCGTCTTCCTCGCGGGGGGCGGGATCAAGGGGGGCCATAGCTACGGCGAGACCGACGAACTCGGGTTCGGCATCGCCGACAAACCGGTCCATGTCCACGACCTGCAGGCGACGATGCTCCACGCGCTGGGATTCGACCACACGCAGCTCACGTATCGGTTCCAAGGCCGCGACTACCGTCTGACCGACGTCCATGGGCGGGTGCTGCATGAGATTTTGACGTGAGATCTCTTCTGATGACGCCCTGAGAAGGCCTTACCCCGGGCGTCCATGAATACTGTCAAACCCTGCGGGCTGTAGCGGTCGTACCGGCGAGGTCGATCGTCCTTGTCGTAACGACCGTATCTCCGCGCGAGTCCCCGCCGTCACTCGGCCGATAGGAACCGAGCGGCCACCGCTCCCGGGCGGTCGGTCCGGCTCCGGCATGTTCCGCCGCTTCCGCGGTCCGAGGACTTCATCATGGGTTTGACCTCCGCGCTGAATACGTCGCTCAACGGGCTGGCCCTCAACGAAACCAGCATCGACGTCCTGGGGAACAACATCGCCAACGCCGGGACCAACGGCTTCAAGGCCTCCAGCGTCCGGTTCGCCACCCAACTCTCCCGGACCTTCAGCGTCGGCACCCGCCCGACCGACGGTTTTGGCGGGACCAACCCCTTGCAGGTCGGGCTCGGCGCCGCCGTCTCGGTCATCTCGCGCGACTTCGGCCAGGGGAGCATCACCAACAGCACCAGCCCCTCCGACCTCGCGATTCAGGGGAGCGGCTTCTTCGTCCTCGACGGGCCGAACGGCCGGGCCTACACCCGCAACGGGAACTTCTCGCTCAACAGCAACAGCCAGTTGATCAACGACCAGGGGGCGTTCGTCCTCGGTTATTCGATCGACGATAACTTCACGCTGGTGACGACCGAGCTGTCGCCGCTGCGGATTCCCTTGGGCGATTTGAACATCGCCCAGCGGACCCAGGCGGCGAAGCTGGGGGGCGCGCTCTTTCCCTCGGGGGATCTTAGCACGCAAGGGGGCGTCCTCTTCAGCGACGTCATGACCGACACCGTCGCCGCCGCGAACGCCACCGCGACGTCGCTGCTGGTCAACCTGGAAAACCCCGACGGCGATACCCTCTTCACGCTCGGCCAGAACATCAGCTTCACGCCGAAGAAGGGGGGCCGGACGGTCGGGGACACCACCTTCGCCGTCACCGCGACCAGCACCCTCGCCGACTACATGTCGTTCATGGATGCGACGCTCGGCCTGCAATCGGGGGGGACGGTCCCGAACGATGGGGGCTTGGGCGTCCAACCCGGCATCAGCGTCGTGGGGGGCCAGATTCGGGTCGTCGGCAACGCGGGGGTGGTGAACGACGTGGCCATCAACGCCGGCGATATCCGCGCGGGGACGACCGTCACGCCGCTCACCTTCACCAAGTCGCAGTCGGCCCGGGGGGAAGGGACCTCGACCGAGTTCGTCGTCTACGACTCGCTGGGTCAGCCGATCCGGATGCGGGTCTCGACCGTCCTCGAATCGCGGACCACCGACAACACCAACTGGCGGTACTTCTTCGAGTCGGTCGACGACAGCCGCGTCGACGTCGCCCTGAAGACCGGCATCATCTCGTTCAACAACGAAGGGCAAATCTCCGGCGAGCCGACCGTCGACGTGACGATCGAACGGGACGACGTCGGGGCGATCAGTCCGATGCAGATCAGCGTCGACTTCTCCAGCGTGTCGGGGATCTCCTCCGCGAGCTCGGGCAGCGACCTGAACCTGATCGATCAGGACGGGGCCGCCCCCGGAACGCTGCAAAGCTTCGTGATCTCGGAAACGGGGGTCATCAACGGCGTCTTCGACAACGGGATCATCCGCAGCCTCGGGCAGGTGGTCCTCGCCCGCTTCGCCAACCCCAACGGGCTCATCGAGGACGGCAGCACCACCTACAAGGAAGGGGTCAGCTCGGGGACGGCAGCGATCGTCACGCCGGGGACCTTCGGCGTGGGGACGGTCCGCCCCGGGGCGATCGAGCTCTCGAACACCGACATCGGGAAAAGCCTGGTCGACCTGATCGTCTCGTCGACGAACTATCGAGGGAACGCCCGGGTGATCTCGTCGGTCCAGCAGCTCGTCGACGAGCTGCTGGTGCTCGGTCGGTAAGCAGATGACGCCTGGGAAGGTCTTCCCTGGGCATCGGAGAGCAACTCATGATCCGCCTGACGCGCCTCACCGGCGAGCCGTTCGTCCTCAATGCCGAATTGATCCGGTTCATCGAAAGCCGGCCCGATACGTTCATCACGCTCGTGACCGACGAACGGCTGATCGTGCGGGAAAGCGTCGATGACGTGATCGCGAAATCGATCGAGTACGCCCGGACGATCCGCGTTGTCCCGGGACTCGGACGGCGCGGCGACCGCGCCGCCGCCTGAAACCACCGTCATCGACTCCTGACCGGTCCCCACGGCGAACCACCGCATCATGGAAAAAGCGACGCTGATCGGCGTGATCCTCGCGAATGGGGCGATGGCCTACTCCATCGTCGTCGCCGGCGCCAGCTTCAAGGCGTTCTACGATCTCCCCTCGATCATCATGGTGGTCGTCGGGGGCCTCGCGGCGGTGGTCATCGCCTATCCGTTCGGCGTCTTCTTCAACACCGTCAACGTCATGAAGAAGGTCTTCTTCCCGAACGTCCCGCCGGCGGGACCGGTGATCCA
>CAYRVS010000263.1:4705-5031 GCA_964427725.1 uncultured Planctomycetaceae bacterium
CTCGTCGAGTTCGCCGAAATCGCCCGGCGCGACGGGATCCTCGCCCTCGAGGATAAGACGGGCGACATCAAGGATCCCTTCATCCTGATGGGGATCCAGATGGCGATCGACGGGACCGACGCCGAAGTCATGGAAACCGTCCTGCGGACCGAAACCGAGGTGATGGCGACCCGGCACAAGCAGGGCAAAGCCATGATGGAGACCACCGCCCGCTATGCCCCCGCGTTCGGAATGATCGGGACCCTGATCGGGCTGATCATCATGCTCGGCAACATGTCGAACCCCGACGCGATCGGCCCCGGGATGGCGGTGGCGCTCCTGACGAC
>CAYRVS010000264.1:0-4818 GCA_964427725.1 uncultured Planctomycetaceae bacterium
CGCCTTGATGGTGTATGGCCAATACGGCCGGACGGGGGTCTATCAACTGCAGTCGCTGTTTCGGTTGATCGGCGACCCGACGCGCGATTTGGGGGACCAGGTCGCCGAAGTCCGCGGGCTGACGACCTCCTTGCCGCCGTGCAACTGGTATCAGCGCGGAGCCGACCTGTTCGCGTCGACGGCGACGGTCAGCGACAGCGAAATCCTCGATCTGTTCCTGCATTCGCAGGATCGCGCGTATACGGTGCCGGAGCTGTATGAATTCCTCGCGGGGTCGGGGCTGCATCTGACGCAGTGGTCGTCGGAATCGCGGATCTGGTATCAACCGTCGATCGCGTTTCAGAACCTCGAACTGCTCGAGCGGATCGAACGGCTCCCGCGGCCCGTGCAGGAAGCGGCGTGCGAGCTCTTCTGGGGAACGCTCAACAAACATGCCGTATGGGCCACGCCGCAGCCGAACACCATCCTGACATGGGACGACGCCGAGGTGGTCCCCACGTGGACCCGCGCGGCGGGGGTCTTCGGCTGCCGCGAGCGGATCACCCAGTCCACGACGCCCGAATGGGGGATCGACTTCGTGAAGAGCGGCGGCACGAAGATGCGGCTGCGGATCGTAGTCGATGACGTCACGCGGCGGTTCGTCGAGCTCGCCGATGGGTATCGCTCGAAGGGGACGATCCTCGAGCAGCTCGCCCGCGAGTTCCCGACGAGGACGGCGGAGCAATTGCACGCCGAATGCGGCGAGACCTTCCGCCTGCTCAACACGCACGACTTGTTGGTCCTGCGACATCGGGAAGTGTCGTTCATCCCGAATTGAGGTGGAGCCTGGCCGGGCGTTCGATCCGTATCATTCGCCACCCAAGACGCGGGCGGCTTCGGCGGTGGTGGTCAGGCCGGCCGCGATGGCGTGTTGAGCTTGCAGGTTCAAAGGGCGGAGTCCGGCGGCTTCGGCGAGCTGCCGCAGATCGGCGATCGGGGCGGTGGTCCAGTCGGTTGATCCGGCCTGGCTGTCGATCGCGAATCGGGCCGGGAGCAGGCACTCGGCGATCAACAGGCGACCGCGATAGCCCGTTTCCCAACAGGCGGGGCAGCCGCGCGGCGTCGGGGTGCGTAATTGACACTCACAACAGCGGCGAAGTAATCGTTGGCAGAAGACGCCGCGGAGGCCGGCGCGGAGCCGGTACGACTCGACGCCCAGGTCGCGCAGCCTCGAGACCCCATGCGCCGCCGAGCCGGCGTGGAGCGTCGTCAGGACGAGGTGGCCGGTGAGGCTCGCCTGAAAGGTGGTGTCGGCGGTTTCGCGGTCGCGGATTTCGCCGACCAGAATCACGTCGGGATCCTGCCGCATCAACGAGCGCAGTCCCACCGCGTAGGTGAACTCGGCGGGACGATGGACTTGGGTTTGGGCGACGCCGGGGAGTTCCGCCTCGATCGGGTCTTCGAGCGTGACCACCGAGCGGCCGCCGTGGCGCGCGAGGAGCTCTCTGAGGCAGGCATACGCGGTGGTGGTTTTACCGCTGCCTGCCGGTCCCGCGAAGACCAGACAGCCCGAGGTTTCGGCGAGCTGCGCGCGAAGGTCGACGAGGAGCGGGTCGGGGAGTCCGAGTTGGTCGAGGGTGCGGTGGTCTCCGGAGCCGACGAAGAGTCGGATCGCCGCCTTCTCGCCATGCAGCGTGGGGAAAGTGCTGAGCCGCATTTCGATGTCGGCCGTCGCGGGGTCGTTCATTGACGAGCCGGCCGCCGGACGGAGCCGACCTTCTTGCGGCAGGTCGACGCGATAAGTCAAGAGTTCGGCGAGGACCTTTAACCGGCTGACAACGTTGGGGGCGAGCTCGCGCGGCCAAGTCGCGAGAGGTTGGACAACCCCATCGAGTCGCCAGGTGACTTGCAGCCCGTTGCGCGTGGGGAGGAGGTGAAGGTCGCTGGCCCGCGCGGCCCTGGCCACTTCAAGCAACCGCGCCACGGCGTCGGTGACGTCGCCGGCGGTTCGCGGCTGAGTAAGGGACTCGGCGGAGCGTTCGGTGGTCATGGGGGGAGGTCGATGGTCGAGAGTTGATGGTTGATGGTCAGAGCGGCCCAAAGAGCGGCGCGGCGTCAGCCCGCCGTGGAGCGGAGTCGTCGAAGGTTGAAGGTGGAGGGTTGAAGGTAAAACAGCAGGGGCATCCTCAACGCATGCTCAATGACAAGCGGAGCTGCACGATGACGCATTCTCTGACCTTCGACCCTCAACCTTCAACGACACGGCGGGCTGACGCCGCGCCGCTCTTTGTCTGACGACCCGGGTGGTGGGCCGATTTGTCTATCGATTTCCCGTCAGGCGCGATCGAAAGCGAACGGCAGGACGTCGCGCAGTTCGGTGGTGCCGGTGAGGAGCATCACCAGGCGATCGAAGCCGAGCGCCACACCGGACGATTCGGGGAGTCCCGCCTCCATCGCCGCGAGCAGCCGACTTTCGACCGGTAACGGCGCGAGACCGGCGGCGACGCGGGCCCCGTTTTGTTCGTGATTCCGTCGGCGGAGTTCGGCGGGGGCGATCAGCTCATCGTACCCGTTGCAGTATTCGACGCCGTCGATGTAGAGCTCGAACCGGCGGGCGACGGCGGTCCCGTCGGGTCGGATGACGGTCTTTGCCAAGGCGGCTTGGGTCGCGGGGTAATCGAGGAGAAACGTCGGTCGCTCGCGTCCCAGGCGCGGTTCGACGACCTCGGCGAGGAGCCAATTGAGCCAGCCGTCTTTGTCGTCTTGGCCCAAGGATGCCGGTGGTGCCAGACCACGCTGCAAGGCAAGGGTCCGCAGTTCGGCGACGGGGGCGCGATGGACCGAACAGCCGAGCGCGCGCTGGAACGCCTCGTCATACGTCAGCCGATCAAAGGGAGCGGTCATGCTCCAACGGGCGGCCAGCGCGCGGGCGGCGGGTTCCCAATCCTCGTCGACCTCGGCGACATAGCGGGCCATCGCGCGGACGTAGTCCTCGGTGAAGGCCAGTTGCGCGTCGAGGTCGTCCCCCACGCGATACCATTCGAGCATCGTGAATTCGGGATTATGGCGGCGGCCGAACTCGCCGTTGCGAAAGACTTTCGCGAGCTGATAAATCCGCGTGGCCCCCGCCGCGAGGAGCCGCTTCATCGCAAACTCGGGAGAGGTTTGCAGGTATCGCGGCTCGCCCGGGTCATGGGAGAATGGGTCGGGCCGCCAGGGGGCGATGAAGGGTTCGATCCAGGTGTCGACGACGACGTCGGCGGAAAGCAGGGGCGTATCGACCTCGAAGTAGCCGGCGGCGTCGAAGTACCGTCGCGTCTCACGCAGCAGTCGGGCCCGCCGCCGGAGCGTCTCGAGCGTGGCGGTGGGAAGGTGATCAGTCACGGCGGGCGAAGGGGTCGCTGACGAGGGTGTCGACGGGACGCATGCCGACGTTGATCAGCCAGCCGAGCGCCACACTGGTCGACAGGAGACTCGATCCGCCGTAACTCATCAAGGGGAGCGTGATGCCGGTGATCGGCATGAGGCCGACGGTCATCCCCGTATTGATCACCGTTTGACAGGCGAGGAGCGTGACGAGGCCGACCGCGAGCAAACGGCCAAAGGGGTCGCGGGTCGCCGCGGCGATCTGCAAGCCGCGCCCGAACAACACAAGATAGAGCGTGAGCGTCAGGAGCGCCCCGCCGAGGCCCCAGCGCTCGGCGACCCAGCAGAAGACGAAGTCGGTCTGCCCGGCGGGGAGATGATAAGCGTCGGGATCATCGAGCGGCTGACCGCCCAGCTCGCTCCCCCACGCCCCGCCCAAGGCGAGGACCAGTTTCGCTTGATGCTGATGGTAGCCATCCCCTTGGGGGGCGGGGCCGCCATCGACTTGACCGAAGAGGGCGGTGATCCGCGAGCGCTGCTCGGCCGACATGCCGGCCCAGGCGATCGGGAGCAGGATCAGCCCCAACACGCCGAGCATGACGAGGTGGCGACGGCGGACTCCGGCGACATACAGCATCGCGCCGAGCGTCGGGACGAAGAGCATGGCCGAGCCGAGATCGGGCTCTTTGAGGATCAACGCGACCGGGAGCAGCGTAAGGAGTCCTGGGAGCACCAGCCCGCGTAAGCGGCGGATCGGGTGTCCGCTCGACAGCGACCGGGCGACCGCGGCGACGCACGCCAGCTTCGCCAGCTCCGACGGTTGCAGGTCGAACGCCCCCAGGGGAATCCAGCAGCGGGCCCCGTTTCGCGGCGGCATCGACAGGACCACCACCAACAGCGGCAACACCGCCAGCCACGCGAGATAACTGTAGGGCTGCCAGCGACGGTAGGGGATCGCCGCGCTGACGATCACCAGCGGGCCCGCCAGCAAGACCCACGTCATCTGGCGGGGAAAGAGGTCGAGCCCGTCGGACAACTGGTCGGCCCGTTCGATCCCCGACAGCCCCAGCATCAACAGCGCGACGCCGGCGAAGACCAGCAGCCACGGCACCCCCGCCGCGCTGGGTGACTCGATCGCCATCGTTCGCCCGCCGCGCATCGCCCCCTCCGCGAGGGGTTGTAGCGGGGAATGGCGTGGCGGGGGTAGAGCATTTCGGGAGTACGGCGACGCGCATTCAAGGAGCGGCGCGGCGTCAGCCCGCCGTGCGATCGAAGGTTGAGGGTCGAAAGTCGAAGCTCAAGGGGCGAGAGAACCCATGAACTCACACGCAACCCTCCACCTTCGACCCAAAACGAGTTCCAGACACGGCGGGCTGACGCCGCGCCGCTCTTGGGACGCGTGCCAGCGACCCGGAAAATCCTCGTAACATCCCTCGAACCTCGGAGAATACGAGGCAGCGGCCTATGATCACG
>CAYRVS010000265.1:0-4795 GCA_964427725.1 uncultured Planctomycetaceae bacterium
GGCGTCTAACATGCCCTGCGATTTCTGGCAAGATTGAGTGTCAACACGACCTAGAGTCTAGAGCAAGAAATGCGGTGAGAATCAGGGGTTTTCCCTGGCACTAGACTCTTGGCTCTCGTCACGAGACGCATCACGAAGGCCCCAGTTTCCAACAAGCGAAGGCCCCCCCGGCCCCGTCGATCGTCTGATCGCTGGTGTGCGACCCGAGTCCGGGTGGGAAGTTGGAGCGGTTGAGGGCATCGCCCGTGGGCGGACCGGACGCCACTGGCGCTCTGCGTCGAGTCGCCTGACACGCTGGAGGGGACGATGGGTTGGCGGAGCGCGCGGCCCCGCGATCCGTGGGGGGCGATGAGGGGCCGAGTGGGGGATGACGCACGAAACGGGCGGGAGCGTTGCGGGGGAGACGGGGTTGGTCGTACGATGACAGTTGTTGAAACGGGAATGGTGGTCGAGGCGGTTGTCCGTGGTCAATGGCCCGTCGCCCGTGGCAGAATGCCCGGGGAACGCGGATCGACTTCGGATGATCTGTCGTCCTCGTGAAACCGTCCCGTTCCAGCGGCCTTCTTCCTTGATGCACCCCCTTGCGGAGCCTCCCATGTCGCCGAAGACTCGACGTGAGTTTCTGGAAGATTCGATGTTCGCGGCGGCCATGGCCGCGTTCGCGGGGACCACGACCGGTCGCGTCTGGGCCGCCGAGGAGGCGAAGCCCGCGTCGGCGAACGACATCCTGAACGTCGCCGTGGTGGGAGTGAACGGTCGCGGGGGCTCGCACATCGCCGGGTTCGGCGAGCGGACGGACTGCAAGATCGCGGCGATCGTCGACGTCGACGAGGTGGTCGCCCATCGGGTCGCGGAAGGGATCGAAAAGAAGTTCGGCTACAAGCCAACCGTCTACGCTGACATGCGGAAGTGCTTCGAAGACCCCAACATTCACATCGCGAGCATCGCGACGCCGAATCATTGGCACGCCCTCGCCTCGATTTGGGCGATTCAGGCGGGGAAAGACGTCTACGTCGAGAAGCCGGTGAGCCACAACGTCAGCGAAGGGCGGCGGATCGTCGAGGCGGCGCGGAAATACAAGAAGATCGTCCAGACGGGGACCCAAAGCCGGTCAAACCCCGGGATGCGGGAAGCGATCGAGTTCATTAAGGCGGGGAAGATCGGCGACGTGAAGTTCGCGCGGGGGCTGTGCTACAAGCCGCGCGGTTCGATCGGCGCCCCCGGCAATTACGACGTTCCCGCCAGCGTGAACTACGACCTGTGGTGCGGCCCGGCGCGGCTCGACACCGTCACTCGCCCCAAGTTCCATTACGACTGGCACTGGCAGTGGGCCTTCGGCAACGGCGACCTGGGGAACCAGGGGATCCATCAGATGGACATCGCCCGCTGGGGGCTCGGTGAGATGGACCTCGGCGATACCGTCATCAGCTACGGCGGCCGGTTCGGCTATCAAGACGCCGGTGAAACGGCGAACACGCAGGTCTGTATCCATCAGTTTCAATCGGGCAAGCGGTTGACGTTCGAGGTCCGCGGCCTGAAGACCGACGCGTACAAGGACGCGAAGGTCGGCGTGATCTTCGAGGGGAACGCGGGTTATCTCGTCTGCCCAAGCTACAACGGTGGGATGGCGTTCGACGCCTCCGGCAAGGAGCTCGCCAAGTTCCAGAACGGGGGGGACGACCATCACTTCGCGAACTTCGTCAAGGCGGTCCGCAGCCGGAACCACGAGGACTTGAACGCCGATATCGAAGAGGGGCACCTGTCGAGCGCGCTTTGCCACGTCGGGAACATCTCCTATCGATTGGGCCAGCCGGTCTCCTCGCAGGACGTGATCGATCAGTTCCGCGACGACCAGGAAGCGAGCGAAACGGTTGACCGGTTCCTGGGTCACCTCCGCGACAATCAGGTC
This sequence comes from uncultured Planctomycetaceae bacterium, assembly GCA_964427725.1. GTDB lineage: Bacteria > Planctomycetota > Planctomycetia > Planctomycetales > Planctomycetaceae > DSVQ01. Next base: position 1,910 of record CAYRVS010000265.1, read on the forward strand.
GACCCGGCGACGACGAAGATCACGTTGGGGCCGCTGCTCACGCTGGCGGGGACGGAAGTCTTCACCGGACCGCGGGCCGACGAAGCGAACCCGCTGCTGACCCGCGAATACCGCGCGCCGTACATCGTGCCGAAAACGGAAGACCTGTAACGCGGGATGAAAGATCGCGGGCCTGCGCGGGTATTCGGAATGTTCGTGGTCCGTCGCCCATAGTCCATGGCGAATGACACGGACGACTCGCCGAAGACGGCGGGCCGACTAAGATGCTGAAACCCCTCGCGTTTTGCCACGGACGACTGACGACTGACCACGAACCCTATTCTTTCGAGACTTCGCCGTGTCGAGCATGAACGATCGCGTCGCCGCCGCCCGAGCCGCGCTGGATGCCCATACCGTGGAAACGGTCCATTGGCATTTCAGTCCGGCGACCGGCTGCCCCTACTGGCTCGAAAAGGCCAAAAGCTTCAAGTTCAACCCGTTGACCGAGGTCAAGGGGTTCGACGACCTGAAGAAGTTCCCGCTGTTCGAGGATGACGAACTGCGGGGCGGCCCCGTCACACGGTGGATGCCCAAGGGGCTCGCCGGCAAGCCGATGTATGTTTTCGAGACGGGCGGGACGACGGGAATCCCCAAGAGCCGGTTGGTGGTCGAAGATCACTGGATTGACTATGAACTTTTCAGCCATACGCTCCCCGACGAGCATTTCCCCAAAGGCTCGAACTGGCTGATGCTGGGGCCATCGGGCCCGCGACGGCTGCGGCTCGCGGTTGAACATCTCGCCCAGTATCGCGGCGGGATCTGCTTCTGCGTCGATCTTGATCCGCGGTGGGTCATCAAACTGCTGAAGCAGGGGAAGATTCAGGAGGCGGAAGCCTACAAGAACCATGTGATCGATCAGGCGCTCACGATTCTGTCGGCGGGGCACGACATCAAGTGCGCCTTCATGACGCCGAAGCTGCTGGAGGCCCTCGCGACCAAGCTGATCGACCAGGGGTCGAGCATCGCGGAGGCGGGAATCAAGGGGATCTTCGGCGGGGGGACCGAGTTCTCGCCGCAGTGGTACCGCTTCTGCTGCGAGGAACTGCTGGGCCCCGACGTTTTCATGACCCCGACCTACGGCAACACGCTCATGGGGCTGGCGTGCTCGAAGCCGTTCGATCCGGCGGACAATTACAAGATCACCTACCACGCTCCCGAGCCGCGGGCGGTGATCGAGGTCGTCGACTTCAAGGACTACAACCAACCGGTCGGCTACGGCGAAACCGGTCGTGTGAAGCTCTACACGCTCACCAAGGAACTGTTCATCCCCGGCTTCATGGAACGGGACGAAGGGGAGCGCGAAAAGCCCTGCGACCCGTACCCTTGGGACGGCATCAGCGGCACGCGGCCCTTCCACGAGTTCGCGAAAACGACGACGGTGGGGGTGTATTAGGAAGGCTGATGGGCGGATCGATCTAGCCGCGGACAGCCGCAATTCCACCCGGAATCGAACTCCCCTCAAGGCGCTCGAGGCGAACATGCCACAACAACGATATGCCGCTCAAGACATCGCCGCGCGGGGGCGCGCCCTGTTCGAGGATCGCATCCAGACATTCGTCAAGGATCGGCCGTCGCAAGATTTCGTGGCGATCGACATCGACTCGGGGGATTACGAGGTCGGGGCGGCCGAATCCGAAGTCCTCGCGCGTCTTCAAGCCCGTCATCCCGAAGCCCAAACGTATATTCGGCGAGTCGGCATTCCGTATGCCCATCGGATCGGCGTCGCTCCGGGGAATCTCGACCCGTTCCATCCGCGCTGGAAGCGCCCGGCAGGAAACGCATGAGGTGATGGAAGGGGTCGTTGCAGACGGGCTCGATCCGTGCGTCGTGTTGACCGTTCTCGATCGGAACGGTCAACCGGTGGAGGTCACGGCGACCATCGATACCGGTTCCACCGCGCCATTGACGCTCCCCACGGCGGCAATCCGCGAGCTCCAGCTTCCATGGATAGCGACCGAAGACGTCTCTTTGGCGGATGGTTCCGTCGTGCCGTGCAATGTCTATGAGGCCCAAGTGACCTGGTTGGGCGAGGTCCGGAGGATTCATGTCTTTGAGACGGAATCGAACCCGCTGCTGGGGATGACCTTGATGCAGGGCTGCCGGTTGACCAGGGAGATCGTCACCGACGGGCGGATTCAGTTGGAAATGCTGCCGCGACGACTCTAACGCGGATCCGGATTCATTCAGCCACTCACTCCAATACGGACCAACCCATGTTCGACATTCCGATCCTCCGCTGGGGCCAAGTTTACGAGAGCATGGAGCGGCAGCCCGTCGTGCGGTTCGACAACGGCGAACCGGTCGCGATGCTGCATCAGGCCACCGGCGTCATGGCCAAGATGGACCTCAAAAAGGCTCAGAAGGCTCGCGACGCCCTGCGGCAATTCTCGATCCCGCAACTCGTCGAGATCTGCGCCAAGGCGGGCGAGCTGTACCTGAACGGCACGCTCCCCTGCGGCGACGGCTCACTGACTCCCGCCGACTTCTGTCGCATGCAGTCGGCCACCACCGGCCTCCCCGAGCACATGTGCGCGGGGAACATGCGCAAGAACGCCTTCGTCCTCAGTCACATGGGCGAGGTGATCAACGCCCTCACCCGCGGGCTGCCGCACGAAGTCCTCACCAAGGGCTACGGCGTCGAACCGGGCCGCGACGTGATGGTCAGCTATCAGGCCAACACGCCGGTCCTGGGGGCCGTGCTGCCGAACAACTCCCCCGGCGTCCATACGCTGTGGCTCCCCGCGATTCCGATGCAGATCGGTCTGATCCTCAAGCCCGGGTCGCAGGAGTTCTGGACCCCCTATCGCATCGCCGAGGCCTTCTTCCAGGCGGGTCTCCCGCGCGAGG
>CAYRVS010000266.1:0-968 GCA_964427725.1 uncultured Planctomycetaceae bacterium
GGGCTACGGCTATCTCGCCGCGAAGCACAACTTCTGGGACTTCGCAGGTTGCACCACCGTTCACTCGGTCGGGGGCTGGGCGGCGCTCACCGGGGCGATCATCCTTGGGCCGCGGATCGGCAAGTTCGGTCCCGGCGGCAAGATCAACGCGATTCCCGGGCACAACATGACCGCCGCCTTCATCGGCTGTCTGGTGCTGTGGTTCGGCTGGTTCGGGTTTAACCCCGGCAGCACGATGAGCATCGCCGCCGACAGCGGCGCAATGGCGGCCCTCGTCGCCGTCAACACCAACACCGCCGGCGCGATGGCGACCCTCACCGCGACCCTCACCGCTTGGCTGCTCCTCGGCAAACCCGATTACGGCATGACCCTCAACGGCTGTCTCGCCGGGCTCGTCGGCATCACCGCCTCGGCCTACTTCACCACCCCCCTCTGCTCGGCCATCATCGGGGCGATCGCCGGGGTCCTGGTGGTCCTCTCGGTCCTGACGATCGACCGATTGCGGATCGACGACCCCGTGGGGGCGATCTCGGTCCACCTCGTCAACGGCATCTGGGGGACGCTCTGCGTCGGCCTCTTCACCACCACCGATCTTTCGGCGACCGCGATCACCGGCGGTCCGACCGCGGGACTCTTCTTCGGCGGCGGCACCAAGCAGTTGATGGCGCAGCTCCTCGGGATCGCCTTGGTCGGGGCCTACGTGGTCGTCACCTCGGCGGTCGCGTGGCTGATTATCAAGGCGGTCGTCGGACTCCGCGTCGGTTCGGAAGAAGAGACGGGCGGCCTCGACGTCGGCGAGCACGGCAACGAAGCCTACCACGGCTTCGTCATGCAGGCTCCGGCCCACTAACCGCGATGTTGATGATGTTGTGACTGAAGCCCAGGGAACGCTTTCCCTGGGCTTCATTTGTTGATGAATCACACGCAATCACGGATGCCCAGGGAAGGCCTTCCCTGGGCATCTTCAT
>CAYRVS010000266.1:978-4755 GCA_964427725.1 uncultured Planctomycetaceae bacterium
CATTCACATCGCCCCGTGGCACTTCTTGTACTTCTTCCCGCTGCCGCACGGGCACGGGTCGTTCCGGCCGACCTTGTCGCCGAAATTGCGGATCGGTTCCACCGCCTTCGCCGTTTGTCCCGGTTCCAACGGCGCGCCGTTCGCCCCCGCTTGACCATTGGACGAAGACGACCGCTCGGCGGGAATCTCGGCCGGCGCGTCGTGACTGGCCGACGTCACCCGCCACAGCGAGCCGACGTATTCGGGGCTTTGCTGCTCGATCCGGAAGACCGCGCTGGTCACGAGCCCCGCGATCCGGTCCCACATCCCGTCGAACGCCTTCATCCCTTCCTTGCGGTACTCGACCTTCGGGTCCTTCTGGGCATACCCCACCAGGCCGATCCCCTGCCGGAGATGGTCCATGTAGTAAAGGTGATCCTTCCAGGCGGTATCCAGCACGTCGAGAATCAGCGCCCGTTCGGTCTGATACAACTCCGGCCGGAACCGGCGTTCGTACGCGTTGATGATCGCCCGCTCCAGCGTCACCCGATCGGCCCGCTCGAACGCCTCGACCGACAGGTTCGCCGCGAACTCCTCGTTCGCCCAGGCGATCAATTCCTGCAAGGCGCGCGGGTCGGGCTTCACCGGGACGATCGCCTTCTTCGCACGGGGATCATGCCCGTTCGGTTCGACGTGCCGAATCACCTTGTCGAGCCGGGCCTCGAGCTCCTCGACCTCCGACCCGTCCGCGAAGAACTCGCGGCTCAACTCCCGCAGCCGCTCGGCGACCCCCTGCCGCGACAACTCCTCGATCGCCTCGACCGTCAGCGGCGTCTGGAACCGCTTGGCGGCCCAACGGACCAACCCTTCGCGATCGGCCCGCTGACCGCCGGGGCCCCCCTCCGACAGGAAGCTCGTCATCCCCACGATGACGGGGAAATCGATCTCCTTCTGCCGGTAGTATTCGTGAATCTTTTGGCGAATGACCTCGGCGGCCCCTTCGGGGGTCTGTCCCTGGAACAGTTCCTCGTGGAACGGCAGGCCGTACTGTTGCTGCGCCCAATTCGCGAGCGTCCGCCGCCCCCAGTTGTCGGCGAGGAACATCTCGACCGGCTTCAGGTCGAGCCGGGCGATCGCCTCCCGCGCCCGCTGGTAGAGATAAGGATGCAGCTCATCCAGGCCGATCTTCTTCAGTTCGCGGTCGTTAGTGTTCAGGCCGAACCGGGCGTTGACCCACCGCACCATCGCGTTCCAGTTTCGTTCCCGTTCATCCTCGACTTCCGCCGGCAGATTCTCGTCGATCGCCTCGCGGACCATCGCGTCGGCCTGCCGTTCCGCCTCCTCGGTGAGGTACTCCTGACATTGCTCGACCGACATCCCCTTGATGTCGGCCGGCTCGATCTCGATCCCCAACGTCTGACCCGACCACGCCGCCACCGTCTCCCAGCGATACGTCGGCGCCAAGAAGTTCTTCGTCCACCGCGATAGCTGCTTGTCGATCATCGCGACGATCAGCGCGCGGCAGTTGGTCCCTTCCAAAATGTTCTGCCGATAGCCGTAGACCCGCTTCCGCTGCTCGTCCATCACCTCGTCGTATTCGAGCAGATTCTTCCGCACCTCGAAGTAGCGCTCTTCGACCTTCTTCTGCGCCCCTTCGATGCGGCTCGTCACCATCTTCGATTCGATCCGCTCCCCTTCCTCCATCCCCAGCCACGCCAGGGCGTTCTTCACCCAATCCCCGGCGAACTTCCGCATCAGGTCGTCTTCGAGCGACACGAAGAACCGGCTGCTTCCCGGATCACCCTGTCGCGCGGCGCGCCCCCGCAACTGCAGGTCGATCCGCCGGCTGTCGTGCCGTTCGGTCCCCACGACGTGGAGCCCACCCAAGGCGGCGACCTCGCGGCCTTCGGCGGCCATCCCCTCCCGCTCGCCGATCTTGCGGGTCGTCTCCTCCCACACGTGTTTGGGCACGTCGAGCCGCGTCGGATAGGTCTGCTGCAACTCGTCCCACGCCATGTACTCGGGGTTCCCCCCGAGGATGATGTCGGTCCCGCGGCCGGCCATGTTCGTGGCGATCGTCACCGCCCCCTTGCGGCCCGCCTGCGCGATGATTTCCGCTTCCCGTTCGTGATGCTTCGCGTTCAGAACGTTGTGCTTGATGCCCCACTTCGAGAGCTTGTGGCTGACCAGTTCCGAATGCTCGATCGAGACCGTCCCCACCAGCACGGGCCGCCCCGTCGCGTGGACTTCCTTCACCTCGTCGACGACGGCGTTCCACTTCTCGGGCTCGGTCCGATAGATCGCGTCGGGGGCGTCCTGCCGCTGATTCGGCCGATTCGTCGGCACGTTCACGACGTCCAGCTTATAGATCTTCCAGAACTCGTTCGCCTCGGTCATGGCGGTTCCGGTCATCCCCGCCAGCTTCTTGTACAACCGGAAGAAGTTCTGCAAAGTCACCGTGGCGAGGGTCTGGGTCTCCTCCTTGATGCGGACCCCTTCCTTCGCCTCGACCGCCTGATGCAGCCCGTCGCTCCATTGCCGCCCGACCATCGCCCGGCCGGTGTGCTCGTCGACGATGATCACCTCGCCGTTCTGCACCATGTAGTTGACGTCGCGCTTGTAGAGGTAGTGGGCCTTCAGCGCGTTGTCGAGCAGATGGGGCCACTCCATGTTCCCCGCCGTGTAGAAGCTTTCGACCCCCGCCAACTCCTCGGCGTGGCGGATCCCCGCTTCGGTCAGATGGCAGGTGTGTTCCTTCTCCTTGACCTCGAAGTGTTCGTCCTTCCGCAGTTGCAGCGCGATCTTGTTCGCGCGGGGATACTTCGAGGTGTCGTCGCTCGCCGGCCCCGAGATGATCAACGGGGTTCGGGCTTCGTCGATCAGGATGTTGTCGATCTCGTCGACGATCGCGAAATCGAGCGGCCCCTGGACCTGGGTCTCCTTGTTCGACTTCATGTTGTCGCGGAGGTAGTCGAACCCGAACTCGTTGTTGGTCCCGTAGGTGATGTCGCAGCCGTAGGCCCTCTGCCGCCGCATCGGGTCCATCTGCGACTGAATCGCGTCGACGGTGAGGCCCAGGCTCATGTAGACCGGGGCCATCCACTCCATGTCGCGGCGGGCGAGGTAATCGTTCACGGTGACGACGTGGACATGCCCGGCGATCGCGTTGAGGTACGCCGGCAGGGTCCCCACCAGCGTCTTCCCTTCCCCGGTCGACATTTCCGCGATCATCCCCTGATGGAGGATGTACCCCCCCACCATTTGGACGTCGTAATGCCGCATCTTCAGATACCGCTTCCCCGCCTCGCGCACGGCGGCGAAGGCTTCCGGCAGCAGGTCATCCAGCGTTTCCCCCGCGCGCAGCCGGGCGCGGAACTTCGCGGTCAGCTCTTTGAGTTCAGCTTCGCTGCGGCGTTCAAATTCGGCTTCGAGCGCGTTGATCCGGTCCAGGACCGACCCGGAGGTGATTGTCGTTTTGCCCGATTTCTTGTCGCGGACGAAGCCGATCTGGCGGACCCGGCGTTCGTTCGAGGAGCCGAACATCCCGGTGATCAACCGTTCGACCGAGGCGATCCCGCCACTAAAGACGTCGCCGATCCGTTCCAGCGCTTCCATGATGTCCGCGATCCGAGAGAGAACTGGCAGTCCAGCAGAGACCTTCCCTGGACGCGAGGGGCTGCCAAGTCGACAGTCACGCCGGGGCAAGACCGCCCGGCGGGGGAACCAGCGACATCGACGTAACTCCGTAACCGGCCAGCGTATTTGTTCGCGTCCGGACCGTCAATCCCGGTCGACCGC
>CAYRVS010000267.1:0-4645 GCA_964427725.1 uncultured Planctomycetaceae bacterium
ATCCCAGCCATTGTGGGAGGCCGTCGCGGATGTCTTGCGTCGTCGCCGGCGGAGGCGGCCCTTCCGACAACCGGGTCCGCGTGAAGGCCCCCGAGAGGACATCGAGCGGCGTCGCGGCGGCGGGGACGCGGGTCAACCAACCGGCGATGTTGTCCGACAGCGTCATCCCGCCGAGCATCAAGGCCTGCCAATCGGCCCATTGCTCGCTGATGGGGAGTTCCCCCGCCACCAGCAGATACGCCGTCTCGAGGAACGACGCCCGCTCCGCGAGTTCCTCGACCCGATAGCCGCGATAAAGCAAATCGGGCTCGACCGCCGTGACGGCGGTCGGCCAGACGATGCGGGCGCCCTCCCCCTGGCTCGCAGACAACGCCGAGTCCCCTTCCCTGATTCGTTCGTCTCGGATATTCCTTCGCCGGCGATATGGTACCACCCGTCGCCGGGGGACGATATCTCGTCGTCCGCTGGTGTGGGCTGTCGGGCACACGGTAGCGTGACGTAAGAATCAGGGAGTCCCCGCGCGAATCCGCCTCGTGATCCATCTTGAGAAGCGACACTTTATGACCGCGACGCTGTCGGCCGAACAGTTTTACTTCCATCAGGCGGCGGACATTCTCAATCTGTCGCAGAACATGCGGACGCTGCTGCTGACGCCGCTGCGCGAGATCAAATGCCAGGTGGCGATCGAACGCGACAACGGCGAGATCGCGACCTACATCGGCTATCGCATCCAGCACGACAAGTCGCGCGGGCCGATGAAGGGGGGCCTGCGGTATCACCCCGCCGTCGACGCCGACGAAGTCCTCACGCTCGCCTCGCTGATGACCTGGAAGACGGCGGTGGTCAATCTGCCGTATGGCGGCGCGAAGGGGGGCATCTCGGTCGACCCGCGAACGTTGTCGCCGGGGGAGATGGAGCGGATCACCCGCAAATTCGTCGATGAAATCCACGACATGGTCGGTCCCGACAAGGACATTCCCGCCCCCGATATGGGGACGAATGCCCAGGTGATGGCGTGGTTCGCCAATCAATACGAAAAGTTCTATGGCCATCAACCCGCCTGCGTCACCGGCAAACCGGTCGACCTGCATGGGTCGGAAGGGCGTGAAGAAGCGACCGGGCGTGGCGTGGTGACCGTCACCGCCGCCACGCTGAAGAAACAGGGCAAGTCCCTCGCCGGAACCAAAGTCGCCGTTCAAGGGTTCGGGAACGTCGGCAGCTTCACCGCCCGGTTCCTGCACGAGCAAGGGGCGAAAGTGGTCGGGATCACCGACATGACGGGCGGCGTCTGGAATCCGCGCGGGCTCGACATCCCCGCGTTGCTCGAACACGCGAAATCCGCAGGGGGCGTCGCCGGCTTTCCCGAGACCGAACCGTTGACCAACGAAGGGCTCTTCGCCGCCGATGTCGAAGTCCTGATCCCCGCCGCGTTGGGGGGCGTCCTCACCGCGCACAACGCCGGCGACGTCCGCGCGAAGTACATCATTGAAGCGGCGAACAGCCCGACCTTGCCCGAGGCCGACGAACGGCTCCATCAGCGCGGGGTCATCGTCGTCCCCGACATCCTCGCCAACGCCGGCGGCGTCACCGTCAGTTACTTCGAGTGGGTCCAGAACCGTCAGCATTTCAAATGGGATCTGGCCCGCGTCCGCGAGGAGCTCGACAAGATCATGCTCGACAGTTTCCACCGGGTGTGGCAGATCGCCGAAGAGAAGAAGGTCCCCTTGCGGACGGCGGCGTATGTCTTGGGGATCGGCCGGGTGGGACGGGCGACGACGCTGGGGGGGATTCGGGGTTGATCGTCGTTTCCAAGGTTCGGCCCCCCGTCATTAACGGGGGGCGATGACAGGATGTATGCGGCGCGATTCCCGCTTTTCGGCGCGATCGACGGATTGGCCAATATTGATGCGTCCCCCCCGGTCGATTAGGCTCTTGCGTTGTGGGCCAGTCACCAGTCACTCCTGACGCGCGGGGGAGTCGATGTCGTTTCCGGGATGTGTCGAGCTTCGTCGCTCCGTCGGTGTGACCCGCCGCGGGCTCCTCCAGGCCGGTGCGCTGGGAGCCGGTCTGGGGCTCTCCCAGCTCCTGCGGGCCGAGGCCGCGCAGTCCAGTCCCGATCGCGAGCGTGCCGTCATCATCCTGTGGATGCGCGGCGGGCCCAGTCACATCGACATGTGGGATCCCAAGCCCGAAGCGCCGGTCGAGTACCGCGGCGAATTCGGAACGATGGCGACCAATGTGCCGGGCATTCAGCTCAGCGACATGCTGCCCCGCTCGGCCGCCTGCATGGACAAGTGGTCGATCCTCCGCAGCCTCCATCATCATGACGCGGGCCATTCGGCGGGGGATCAGATCTGCTTCACCGGTTACGACTCCGGCCCCCAACCCGATGAGAACATCCGTCCCAGTTGCGGCTCGATTGTCGCCGAGCAACTGGGCCATCTCGATCGCGAACTCCCGCCGTACGTCATGATCCCGCGGATGGTTCCCGGGACCGGCGCGGCGTATCTCGGCGTCGCGCGGAAGCCGTTCGAGACGCAGGCCGATCCCGCCCAACCGGGGCCCTTCAAGCTGCCGAACTTCTCGCTGCCGGACGGCCTCAACGTCGATCGCCTGGGGGACCGGCGCGAGTTGCTGACACGGTTCGATCGGGTGCGTGCGGCGGTCGATCAGTCGGGGCAGATGGCCGCCGTCGATCGGTTTCAAGGTCAGGCGTGGGACATCCTGAGTTCGCCTCGCGCGCGAGACGCCTTCGATCTCGACGCGGAACCCGCCTCGCTCCGCGAACGTTATGGCTTCGCCCCCGCTTTTGATCCGAAAGCCTCGAACCGCTGCGGCTGTCCCGCGTGGAGTCAGCGGATGCTCCTGGCTCGGCGGCTCGTCGAAGCGGGAGTCCGGCTGGTCACGGTCGACCTGCGCTGGTGGGACACCCACGTCCTGGGGTTCGAGTCGTTGCGGCTGGGGTTCCTCGCCCGGTGGGATCAGGCCTACACCGCGCTTTTGGAGGATCTCGAAACGCGGGGGCTGCTCTCGAAGACGCTGGTCCTCGCATGGGGCGAGTTCGGCCGGACGCCGCGCGTCAACAACGACGCCGGCCGCGATCATTACCCAAACGTCTTCAGCGCGGCGATCGCGGGGGGCCCGGTCCAAGGCGGTCGCGTGATCGGCGCGTCGGACGCCAAAGGGGCGTTCCCGCTGTCGAACCCGAAGACCCCGCAAGACGTTCTCGCGACGGTCTATCAGTTTCTGGGAATTGACACCCACCGCCACTACCTCGACAACAGCGGCCGTCCGGTGCCGGTCCTGCCGCACGGACGGGCGATCGAGGAGCTTTGTTGAGCGCATGATCCCGGAAGCCGAGAGGTGACATCCCCTCGGCCGAGCGTTTTGCCTCGGAGCGTTTCCATGAGCGAGCCCTCCGCCTGATGCCGAAGCGGCAGGTTCGACGCCTTGCTCCAAAGCGTATACCTTGTCCCATCGTCGAACCCGCGCACCAGCTAAACAGACTTCTCCCCCCGCGCGGCTGGGGATATGATCTGCCTTAAGGCCGCCAGAGGATGATGGGGGCGCACAGGATTCGGATTCCGGGCACGGAAGCGGACAGGTGGGCATGGGGGCTGGGGACGTCGACATCGAAGGCGTGCTGCGCGCCGGTCAGGAGCGGATTCATGCCGCCTTGGCCGCGTACATGCAGCCGCGCGAGGACTGCCCGGAACGGCTCCGCGAAGCGATGGCCTACAGCCTGCTCGCCGGCGGCAAACGCCTACGCCCCTTGCTGACACTCTTGGCCTGTGAGGCCGCCGGCGGCGATGCGACGCACGCCCTCCCCGCCGCGTGCGCCCTTGAGATGGTCCACACCTATTCGCTGATCCACGACGACCTCCCCGCGATGGACGACGACGATTTCCGTCGCGGCCGGCCGACGAATCACAAAGTCTTTGGCGAAGCCCTCGCGATCTTGGCGGGGGATGCGTTATTGACCCTCGCGTTCGAGGTCATGGCCCGCGAGATTCAACCCCCCGCCGTCGCCGCCGCCTGCTGCGCCGATCTCGCCTCCGCCACCGGCGAGTGCGGGATGGTGGCGGGGCAGGTGGTTGACATCGCCGCCGAGGAACTGGGGCTGTCGTCGGTCGCGGAGCTGGAAGCGATTCACAGGCGGAAGACCGGCCGCCTAATCACCTGTGCACTCACGATGGGGGGCCGTATCGCGCAGGTCGATACAACCGCACTCGAACGCCTGAAAAAGTACGGACAAGCGGTTGGTTTGGCCTTTCAGATTACGGATGACCTTCTGGACGTTTCGGGAGATGCGACCAAGCTGGGCAAGGGTGTCGGGAAGGACGCCACCGCCGGAAAACTCACCTACCCCGGGTTGCTGGGAATCGAGGAGAGTCAACGCCGCGCCGACCAGTTGATCGACGAAGCGTATGGCCTCGCCCTGACGTTCGGTCCTCGCGGTCAACACCTGGCCGATCTCGCCCGCTTCGTCGCCCGGCGGGATCACTGACGCCGGAAAACCCTTAATGAGCCCCAAAACCATGAAAATCAACCTATTCCGTGGAGCCTGCTGGTGATTCCCTCCCGTTCGTCGTAGTCACCGTGAAGCCTTTCCCACCCGGGTCGGTGGAACCAGCCCCTCGAGGTC
>CAYRVS010000268.1:0-4635 GCA_964427725.1 uncultured Planctomycetaceae bacterium
CCCCGTTCGCGGCCCAGCGCGCCGCGGAAACGTGTGCCGACCGGGCCTCGAAGTTCGGCCTGCGGGAAATTGAAGTCCGCGTCAAAGGTCCCGGGTCGGGTCGCGAATCGGCGATCACGGGCCTGCAGACGGGCGGGCTGTCGGTTCGTTCGATCGAAGACGTGACGCCGCTGCCGCACAACGGCTGCCGGCCGCGGAAGAAGCGCCGGGTGTGATTGCCGGTCGTCGGACACTTTTCCGGAGTCGCCGACGACTTGATGCATCAGGTCGGGGACGGTTGGTCGACCGCGACGAGCGGCGTGCGATTCATCGAGCGGGGGGAGAGGACAAATGCGGATTCGTTGGCGTGGTTTGGAACTGCCGAGTCGGGTGCAGTTGGAGAAGGAGACGGCCGCCGTCACTTACGGGAAGTTCACGGTCGAGCCGTTCGAGCGGGGCTTCGGGGCGACGATCGGGAACAGCCTGCGGCGGATCCTGCTGTCGAGCCTCGAAGGAAGCTCGATCACCCGCGTCAAAATCCAAGGGGTCCAGCACGAATTCACGACGATTCCCGGCATCGTCGAGGACGTGACCGACGTCTGCCTCAACATCAAGTCGATCATCGTCAAGAACCACAGCCCGGGGCCCAAGACCCTGCGGATCGAGCGGCATGAACGCGGCGTCGTGACCGGCGCGGACATCATCACCGATGATCAAGTCGAGATCATCAACAAGGATCTGGTCATCGCCACGATGACCGACGATGTCCCGCTACACATCGAGCTGCATGTCGAGAACGGCCGCAGCTACATCCCGGCGCTCGAGCACTACAACCAGGAGCAGGAAGTCGGCGTCATCCCCCTCGACGCCATCTTCTCGCCGGTGGTGCGGGTCCGGTACAAGATCGAGGAAACCCGGGTCGGTCAGCGGACGAACTACGACCGGCTGATCCTCGAAATCTGGACGAACGGGACGATCTCCGCCGAGTCGGCCCTCGTCGAGTCGGCCAAGATTCTCCGCAAGCATCTGAACCCGTTCATCACCTACCGCGAGCCCGGCCCGGAAACCTCTCCGGACGGCGGCCTCCGCGGGATGCTCGACATGACCGGTTACGCCCCGGTCGACCTCGAGCTGGAAGAGAAGCTGAACCAAAGCCTCGCCGAGTTGAACCTCTCCGTCCGGGCGACCAACTGCCTGGAGTCGGAAGGGATCAACACCGTCCGCGACTTGGTCCTCAAGACGGAAGACCAGTTGCTGCAGGTCCGCAACTTCGGCGAAACCACGCTCCAGGAAGTGAAGGAACGGCTGCAAACCATCGGGTTGCGGCTGTCGATGAAGCTCCCGCCGTCGATGATGCGGCAGGGTTGATTCGTCAGGGGCAAGACCGCCGGACCAAGCGATCGTTTCGTTGGGAACACCCAGGACTCGTCGGCAGGCGCGATGCCGGCCGACGAGTCGTTTCGGATAGGTAAGTGTCATGCGTCACGCAGTTCGCGGCCGTAAGCTCAACCGCAACTCGGCTCATCGCCGGGCCTTGTACCGCAACATGTTGACGAGCCTGATCCTGTCGCTCGACGCGCCGGACGACGCGCCGAACAAGCCGAAGGTGCCGGGCCGGATCACCACGACGTTGGAGAAGGCGAAAGAGCTTCGCCCGCAGATCGAGAAGCTGATCACGTTGGCGAAGAAAGCCGCGCCCCACGAGGCCGCCGCCGAGCAATTCGGGACCAGCGCCGAGCGGAACAGCACTGCTTGGAAGGAATGGCGTAAGTCGGATCGCTGGCAGCAATGGGTCAAAGCCATCATGCCGGCGGTCAACTATCGCCGCCGCGCCTTCGCCGCGCTCCGTGATAAAGACGCCGTGCGGATCCTGTTCTCGATCCTGGGACCGCGGTTCCGTGATCGCCAGGGGGGCTACACCCGCGTGGTCCGGCTCGCCGAATATCGGCTGGGGGATGCCGGCCGCAAGGCGATCTTGGAATTCGTCGGCGAACGCGATCGCCTGAAGGCCCGCCGTCGGCAAGCTCCGGTCGTCCGGGACGCCGCGACTGAGAATCCGGCGGGCTGAGCCTGCAACTCTCGAACAATCATCTCCAAGCCCCGACGATGGTGTCGACCGTCGCCGGGGTTTTTCGTTTTGTGATGCGTTCCAGCCCGTTGCGGACGGCTCACCAAGTTTGACTGGAAGACGGTGTTTGATCGTTCGCCGGACGCCCGACGTCGAGTCCATACGTCCCCACATAAGCCGTGGGCTGAGCTTGAATTCACCGTCTTGAATCATGGGGCGGTCGATTGAGGGTCCACGCGATTTCGGCTAGAATCACGCGATTCATGCCCCACCGTCCGATGCAGCGCAACTTCTTGGGAGTCAAGACGTTGCAATGACGTCGCTGGGCGGGGTCGCGACGAGGAGCAGCGAGCTTGTCCAGCGGTGCAGGAGACACGGACGGGACCACGCCCCCCGAGCCGAACGCCAATCCCCGAGTCGTGCCGGTCGCCATCCAGGACGAGATGCGGACCAGCTACGTCACCTACGCGATGAGCGTGATCATCAGCCGCGCACTCCCCGACGCGCGGGATGGCCTCAAGCCGTCGCAGCGCCGCATTCTGGTGGCGATGAACGACCTGAATCTCGGCCCCGCCTCGGGCCGCGTCAAATGCGCCAAAATCTGCGGCGACACCAACGGGAACTATCACCCGCACGGCGACGCCTCGATCTACCCGACTCTCGTCCGCATGGCCCAAAATTGGACCATGCGCGAGGTGCTGATCGACAAGCAGGGGAACTTCGGCTCCCTCGCGGGGCTCCCCCCGGCGGCGATGCGGTATACCGAAGCGCGACTCTCCGCCGTCGCTTCCGAGATGCTCGATGATCTCAAGCGGGACACCGTCGACTACACGCTGACCTACGACCAGCGGGGGCGCGAGCCGGTGGTCCTGCCCTCGCGCTTTCCGAACCTGTTGGTCAACGGGTCGACGGGG
The DNA here is from genome assembly GCA_964427725.1 of uncultured Planctomycetaceae bacterium. Classification (GTDB taxonomy): domain Bacteria; phylum Planctomycetota; class Planctomycetia; order Planctomycetales; family Planctomycetaceae; genus DSVQ01. Next base: position 2,962 of record CAYRVS010000268.1, read on the forward strand.
ATCGCGGTCGGGATGGCGACGAGCATCCCCCCGCATAACCTCGGGGAAGTCTGCGACGCCGTCACGCTGCTGATCGATAACCCGGAAGCCACGCTCGACGAACTGCTGGAGGTGCTCCCCGGGCCCGATTTCCCGACGGGCGGGGTGATCTGCGGCCGGTACGGCGTGCGCATGGGCTACAAGGAAGGCCGCTCGACGATCACCGTCCGCGCGAAGACGGCGTTCGTCACCGAGAAGAACACCGAGATCATCGAGATCACCGAGATTCCGTATCTCGAAACCCGTGATCGGATCCGCGAGAAGCTCGAACAACTCGTCCGCGACGACAAGGTCAAAGGGATCTCGCGGATCATCGACCTGACCGACCGCACGTTGCCGCCGTGGCAGGTCCGGCTGCATGTCGTCCTCAAACGTGACGCCGATCGCGACGTCGTCCTCAATCAGCTCTTCCAGTTCTCGCCGCTGCAGGCGACCTTCAGCCTGATTCAACTCGCGCTGGTGGGGAACCGCCCGCAACTCCTCACGCTCAAGGAGCTCCTGGTCGAGTTTCTGCGGCATCGCGTGACGGTCCTGCGGCGGCGGACCGAGTTTCTGCTCGGCGAAGCGCGGAAGCGCAAACACACGGTCGAAGGGCTGCTGATCGCGCAGATCGACATCGATCAGGTGATCAGCACGATCCGCAACTCACCCAGCCGGGCCGAAGCCAAGGAGCGGCTGCAGCAGATTCAAATCCCCGGCCCCCTGATTGCGCGGGCCCTGGGCGACACCGGTTTCCGCTACTTCCTCGAAGAGTACGGCGCGCGCGAAACCTACGCGCTCTCGGCGAATCAGACCGAGGCGATCGTCTCGATGCAGCTTGGCTCGCTGGCCAATCTCGAACGGGAGAAGCTGCAGGAGGAGCACGGCAAGCTGCTCGCCGACATCGGAGGGTACCTCGAGCTCCTGTCCGACGAGGCGAACATCCGGGCCGTCGTCCGCGAGGACATGCAGACCCTCAAGGCGAAGTACGGCAACCCGCGGCGGACCGAAATCACCGACGAAGAGCTGGGAGACTACGACCGCGAAGCGCTGATCACCGAAGAGCCGATGGTCGTCACGCTGTCGCAGCGGGGTTACATCAAGCGGTTGCCGCTCAACACCTATCAGGCGCAGAATCGAGGCGGGAAGGGGATCATCGGCGCGAAGGCCGAGGACGACGACGCGCTGGCGCATCTGTTCGTGTCGAGCACCCATAGCTGGCTGTTGTTCTTCACGAACACCGGGCGGATGTTCCGGCAGAAGGTTTACGACGTGCCGGTCGGCAGCCGGACGTCGAAGGGCCGGGCGATGGTCAATCTTCTCTCGCTGAAGGAGGGGGAGGAGATCGTGAACTGCGTCGCGGTGAAGGAGTTCGACGACGCGCGGTTCCTGATGTTCTGCACCCGCGGCGGCGTGGTGAAGAAGACCAAGCTCTCCGCGTATGGCAACGTACGGACCGGCGGGATCATCGCCATCGATCTCCGCGAGGATCAGCTCGTCAGCGTGATCCTGGTCTCGCCCGGCGAAGACGTGCTGCTGGCGACGGCGGCGGGGATGTCGATCCGGTTCCATGAGACCCAAGCCCGGGCGATGGGCCGCGACACCGGCGGCGTCCGGGGGATCAAGTTGGCCAAGGACGATCGCGTGGTGGGGGCG
>CAYRVS010000269.1:0-4570 GCA_964427725.1 uncultured Planctomycetaceae bacterium
CCCCGAGCGCCACGAAACTGACTTCCCGGAGCGTCGACTGCCGGGCCACGTACAGCGGGCCGCTGAACTTGCGGCCGTTGACTTCGACCGCTTCGCCCCGATCCACGAACACCATCCGTTGGGCGCTGGCCCCAATGGAGGCCTGCCAGGGAAACCCGTTGTCCCCCGATTCGCTCACTTCGCGAGCATGGTCGTTGGAGCCGGAGACGATCCCGCCGAGGCGAATGGACGAGCCGTTGATCTCGATCGTCTCGGTGTGCCCGACGATCCGACCGGCGTCATGGTCCCGCAAGATCGGTCGGCTCTTGGCCGGAATCCGCATCCCGGAGAGATCGACGACCACTGGGAACGGGAAGTTGGCCAGCAGCAGCTTGCCGCCGGTGTAGGCGGTCATGCTGAACCGCCGCAGCTTGCGGGGTTCGCTCGACTCGGGATCGGCTGCTTCCAGCCTGAAGTCGCTCGTCCCGCTGGCTTCGATGATCCGGAAATCCGCCGGCACCTGGAGCGGATCAGGCGGCGCGGTCGTGTTCGTCAGCGGTTTCGGCATCCGACTCCTCGTGCTGCTGGTCCGGGGACTGACCGGGAAGCGGCAGGCCCAGCTGACTCATCAGTTCCAGTTCCTTGGCCCGCTGCCGCAGCTGCGTCTCCCAGTCGAGACCGCGCCGGGCGTATTCGTCGGCGTAGGTCGTCGTGTGGTTCGCCAGCCGCAACGCCTGGGCGCTCGATTCCTTCAGCGGGTCGACATGCTCGTGGCCGTCGAAGAACCAAGTGTGGTCCACGCGGTCGGTCCCCATCCGGGGAAGAACTCCGTCGAGCAGTGCCGCTTCCGCCAGCCAAGCGGCGAGAATCCGATCGAGCACGACCGCTTCGAGATGCGCCTGTTCGACCCGAATCGCCTTGAAGTACATCTGGTGATCCAGACGACCCGACGCATAGTTGTAGCCCGACGAATTGCCGGCCGAGATTGCGAACGGCATGTTCAGGCAGCGGGCAATCTCATTCAGAATCTCGCGTTTGAACTCGCCATACGTGGTCGTCGGGAACTGCGCCTCCATCTGGTTCATCTTCCAGCCGCCGGGCATCGTCATCAGCATGCCCCGCTCGAGCTCGATCAGGTCCATCGGCTCGACCGAATCCGCTTCGCCATTGGCTGGGGCGTCGGTGTAGAGGACACCGCCAGGCAGCGCCGCAATCTCCGCCGCCGTGATCACGGCCAGCGTGTACCGCCGGAGGTGAGCGAACAGCGGGAGCGCCGGCGTGATGTCGGGGATGCCCCGTCCCTGGCCGGCGCGGTCACGGCGGAAGTAGTGGATCACGTTGCGGGCCGGGACGCGGATGTACTCGCCGTACAGTGTCCCCGTCGGATCGCCGGGATGTTGCTTGAGGATGTGATATTCGACCGGGTTGCCGAACCGGTCGAACACCACGCCGTCGATCAGATTCGGTTCCAGGCCAAACAGGTCCGGGGTCGTCACCTGATCCGCCTCGATCAGCCTGAGATCGAGTTGCACCCGAGTCGGCAGCGCCGGGTTATTGATCAGCGTCGCAAACCCTTCTCCGTCCGACGCCCGCGCCATCCGCAGCGTGCGGAGCTTTTCGGGCAGGCCCACGGCCCGCGACCATTGCATCCATTCCTGTTCAATCCGCCGGTTGGCCTCCGTATCCTCCGTCAGCATCTGGAGCCGAGGTCCGGTACCGATCACGTCATTCGCCAACGTGAGAACGATCCCTCGCGCATAACTGTTGTTGGCGACTTCGTACCGGGCTCGGTTCCGCAACAGCCGACGAACGTCGGGACTGTTGGCGGCGTTGGCCGACAGGTTGTCGGCGTTGGCCCAGTGCCGCCGGTTTTCGTCGTTCGTCGTCGCCGCGTCATACCGCGCCCGAATCAGCCGGAGCGCCTGGACGACCGCCGGTGACGGCGTGGGTGTTCGCGACGGCAGAAGTTGGCGCAGCCAGCCCAGCAAGGACGACTGTCTCCGTAAGGGGAATGAAGCCGCGAGCCAGCGTGGTCGCGACCAGGGACGCCAGCGAGCGCTACGAAGCGCCGGGCGGAGCCAGTTTGGTGAACCGCAGGCCGCGCGACTTCGTTTTCGCGGCCTCCTTCGAGGCGAGATAGCGGTCGGCCTCGATCTGGTCCTGGAGGGAGTGCTGCTTCACGCCGCCCGAATCGCCGTGGGCCTCGGCAGGCCCCTGGGCGTTCTCGCGAATCGACTGATCGAGCGGCTGATCTGGCATGAGAAAACTGCACTCCCTCCACCCTTAGTTATTTGGAAAAAGAGCCAGAGTTCGCACAAATCTTGGAGAATTCCTCGCAAGAAACTCTGTCATCGACGCTTCTGCAAATCGGAGAGTCGCATTCGGCCAGGCTTTGCGCCCGCCGCCGAGTTTTCATCGGCGAGCAGGCGCACTCCGAGAATCGACGCAGCCACGGCGTTGCCGACAAGACCATCCAGCCAATGGTTGTCGGGCTGGCTGGGACGGGGCTTCCATTCGTCGACGGTGCGGCCTCGGCCCTGCGTGCGGACGCGGTACTCGGCGACGAGGTGTTCCGCGAACAACCGGTGCGGCTCGGGCTTCTGGCCGAACAGCGCCAGAGACCCCTTGTCAGCCATTGCGACCGTCAACCTCGCGAACACGAATGACTTCCAGAAGTTGGTATCGAACGAGACGTGCCGGACCGCCCGCTTCCCCATCACGGCCGGAATCCGCCAATTGAGGCCAACGCGGTCTCCCGGCCGCCTCTTATAGTCGGCGAACGGGAGACTGGACGCTCCCACGAACCGACCGTGGCTGGGGAGCAACAGCGCCGCACGGGGCGACTGCCGGCAGAACTGGTACACCACATCCGTTGACGTGCCCCAGTTCGCATCGATCAGGCAGCGCTCAATTCGCAGCGACGCCCCGTCTTCGCGCTGCCATTCGCGACTCAGTTGGCGCTCGGTGAGCGCCTGCAGCCCCGCATAGATCGCCCCTTCGAGACCGGTCCCTTCAGCGACCGTCGACAGCGTCTTCGTCACATCACGCAGCGAGAAGTACGCTCGCTGCGGATCGGGCCACGCGCCGTAGTCCAGAACTGCCCCGCTGAAGTCCTCGCCCCAGGCGCAGACGACGTAGAACAGCAGCTTCTGCTGCACGTCGACGAACATCGTCAAGTGCTGGCAGCCGAGCGGGACACGCCCCTTCGGCAGTCCGTTGAGCTTGGCGGCGATCTGATCGGCGGTGAGTTCGTTCTCGTCCGCCTGCACTTCGGGAAGCGGTTCGTTCTGGTACTCCGCCCAAAATGCCGCTTCATCCTGAAGTTTCAGGTTCATCGCGTGCTGGATCGCGGACAGTTCGTCGTAGTTGAACCGAACGGACCAGGCGATGATCGCCCCCGCGTCCATCGCCGACTGGTGCTCGCGATAGAACTCCGTCGCCGCGGCACCGCCATCCTCGTTTCGCAGCCCCTCGGCCCGGAGCTCGGCATACCGATCCCACAACTTCGTGTCAGTGGGGAACGCGTAGACCATCTTGGTCCGTTCCCCTTGCCACGACGGATGATGGTCGCGGTTCAGAATCCGGTCGGCCATGTCGCCGGGGCGGATGACCGTGCAAGGCATGATCCCGGAGATCTTGTGCCCCGGTCCGGCGAGGCCCAGGACGGCCCCGGCCAGGATGCTTTCTCGCTGCTGGCACTGGGAGACCGATCGAGCGGATTCGTCAGTTTGCGGGTCATCGAGCACCACGAGCGAAGGCCGGACGCTCTTCCCATCGGGTCTTTTGAACTTCATCCCCCGGATGCGGCCCGTGATCCCGGCGACCTTGATGATCGCCCCGCTGGCCAGCGTGCGGCCATCGGAACGGACCAGCGGGTCGAGCACGTCGTTGGCCGCCCAGCCCTTCGGCTGCAGCGTCGGCAGGACGATGTACTTCGCTGTCCAGCCAATGTGTGTGCGATCTCCCTGGTAGAGCTGACCGTTACAGCGGTTGGCGATCCCATCCAGCGCCTGGATCGGATGGCAGACCTCGGGATAGTCCGCCAGCAGCAAGTCGTTGGCGTCGAGCTCGGTCTTGATCGACTCGAGCATGTCCATTGCATGCCCCTCATCCGAACCGATTAGACAGACGAACTCCCGGTGGCCATTGAGCACCGCCCAGATGCAGGCGCACTCGCAGATGGTCGTCTTGCCGGACCCGCGCGGCATCGCCATCGCGAACAGTCCCCCGTGCAGCACCGCCTGCTCGATCTTCCGCAGCACCTTCAAATGGTCCGCCGACCACGCCAGGTGAAACGACTGCGGGAAGTACGCCTCGCAGAAAAACTGGAAGTTCGTGGCGGCGCTGGTCCGCCGCAGGGGATCAGCGATCGCGGGCAGGTCACCGATGTCCCGACCGGCGGCGGAGAGTTCCGCACTGCGCCGGGCCGCCCGGTCCTTGTGCTGATCGTAGGACTCGCCCGTCGGCGCGGGCTTGGGGTTGTGCCGCTCCCAGGCCAGCCAGGCGGTGTACCGGACGAGGTCGACGCGGTTGCCGTCGCCGATCCGAAAGCCCGCGCGCTGGCGGTCGCGGTACAGCTGCCGCTCGCTCG
>CAYRVS010000270.1:0-3069 GCA_964427725.1 uncultured Planctomycetaceae bacterium
TCACGCCAAACCCAGCCAACTTACGCCGACCCCGCCGACGTCGCGGCGGGGCTTCCCGGGGGGAGTTAGACTTCCCTTCTGGTGCACGCTACAAGGGTGAACATGGCGACATCCCCTCCGAATTCCTCGACGCCTTCCCGTTCCGACCCGCCCCGCTTGGCCTCCCTCGACGCCTATCGCGGCTTCGTGATGATTTGTCTTGCCGCGAATGGATTTGGCATCGCCGCCGCCGCCGAAAACTTTCCCGACAGCGCCCTCTGGCGGATGCTCAAGTTTCAGTTCGAACATGTCCCTTGGGTCGGGTGCGCGTTTTGGGATCTCATTCAACCGTCGTTCATGTTCATGGTCGGCGTCGCGGTCCCCTTTTCGATGGCCAAGCGTACCGGCGATGACGCCCCGACGACGGGCTTCTGGCTCCACGTCTGGTTGCGGGCGTTGATCCTGGTCCTCTTGGGGATCTTCCTCAGTTCCAACGGGTCGCCGCAGACCAACTTCACCTTCGTCAACGTCCTGACGCAGATCGGTCTCGGCTACGGGTTCCTTGTGCTCCTCGCGCGGACCCCTTGGTGGAGTCAGCTTCTCGCGGCGTGCGGGATCCTGATCGCTTACTGGGCGTGGTTCGCCTTCAGCCCGCTCCCCTCCGCCGACTTCAACTATCAGTCTGTCGGCCTCCCCGCCGACTGGCCGCTGTTGACGGGGTTTGCAGCCCATTGGCAGAAGAACGTCAATCCGGCGGCGAGTTTCGATCTCTGGTGGCTGAATCTCTTCCCGCGCCCCGAGCCGTACGTCTTCAACCACGGCGGCTATCAGACCCTCAACTTCGTGCCGTCACTGGCAACGATGCTGTTCGGCGTCTTGGCGGGTGAGTTGATCCGGGCAACGGCCAGTCATGCCCGCATCTTCGCCGGTTTGCTGAGCGCCGGGCTGGTCGGTTTGGCGCTCGGATGGGGGCTCGATCACTTCGAGATTTGCCCGCTGGTCAAGCGGATCTGGACCCCGGGTTGGACCCTGTTCAGCACCGGCTGGACGTTGCTGCTGCTCGCGGGATTTTACGGCGTGATCGACGGGCTGGGACTGCGCGCGTGGGCGTTTCCGTTGCGCGTCGCGGGGATGAATTCGATCGCGCTCTACGTGATGGGCCAACTCAACCGCCGCTGGACCCTCGACTCCCTGCGGTGTCACTTCGGAGAGGGTTGGCCGACGTGGTTCGGCGCGGAGTACCAACCGATCGTCGAATCGTGCGCGGTGCTGCTGGCGTTTTGGCTGTTCGTCTATTGGCTCTACCGCCAGCGGATCTTCTTGAAGATCTGACATCTCCGCGGGTGGAAATTCCCGGCGAAGCGCGGCGACTGATCGAGCCTACTTCCCATCGGGCGCGTTGATGTCGCAGCCCGACGGCCCCTTCCGGAAGTGGTCATACCCGTCGTACACGCCGGGATAGCACCCCGGCATGAACGCGGGAGTGTATCCAAAGCAGCGCGGTCCACCATGCTTGTACGACGGCGTGTAGTATCCGCCGGTCGTCTGGTAGTCGGGATAAAAGCTGTCGCTGCCGACGTGGACGCCGAGGTTTCGGTGACTCCACAAGCCGGCGCACCCGGACAGGGCCAGGCTCAGTCCGATCAGTCCGCCGTGAATGACGCGTGCCGCAACCATACGAGGACTCCTTCCCTCGAACGGGTCCCAACGATCCGTGTCAGGAGTTCGTCGGCATCACGGCAGCCGCGGCGTGGGAAAAGTCGACGGCAACGTTACAGTTTCCCATGCCCCACCATCGGGCGGCGTCAGACCGAGACCCGAGTGATCCCATTCGCTGCCGCGAGCGTTCTCCTTCGGATGTTGCCTGATGATGCCCGGGGTATCCGAGTCCATCGCGGAGCATTCGATTCGTCCCGCCTCACTGATTTGGCCGCCTGGGAGCCCGCGATGGATCGGATACTCAAGCCGCAGAACGATCTCAAGCTGCGGTACATCGTCTTGGGCGTGCTGCTCCTGCCGATTCTGCCGACGTTCCGCTACAGCTACCTCCTGCCCTTCGTCGCCGCGTTTTTGCCGTTGATGCTGACCGGAACCTACCGCATCACCAAGATTCGCGGCGACCGACTCACGACCCAACTGCGGATGGGCCACATCCCGTTCAAGCCGGAGAAGGTCAATCTTCCCAGCGTCGTGGTGATTCATACCCGTTACCACGAGGCGCAAACGGGGGTCGGAACGTTGCTCCTCTTCGGCCCGGTGCAGTTGGTCTTTTCGCTCCTGTTCGATTTTCTGATCCCCGCGCTGGGGGGCGGGTATGAGATCTGGCTCGAGACGGCGAAGGGTCGCGAAGTCCTCGTCTGGAACGGCTACCGCCAGAGCGATTTCGAGGAGAACCTCAACCTGCTGCGCAGTCGCACCGGGGCCGAGGTCCGAATTCGATAATCCTGGATGCGGGATCGTTCAGCGCGGCGCGATCGCCGGAGCCAACCATGGATCGGCATGTCTTGCGGCGGTGATCCGGTCGAGCAGCTCCGGCAGGAGATCCACCCCCTCCTCGGGCATCTGACGCAGCACCGTCAACGTGGAACTTTCCAAGGCGCAGGCCAGTCGATCGAGATCGGCATGCAGCGCGTGTTGAAACGATTGAAGTTCCTCGTCGTCGAGATCACGCCGCCACAGGGTGGTTTCCGCATCGCTCCGGTCCCGTGCCAGCCGCGCCAAGGTCGTGCCCGTGGTGCGAAATAGTCGACCGTCGCGAAAGGCCCGACGCAGCCGCCCCGCGGCATCGAATTGGTAGACCGGATCGGGCCCGAGGTAGAGCGATAACCAGCCTTGCGGACGGATCCCCGCGACCAACGGGTGAGGCGCGCTCGGCAGGCGGACTTCCACCCGGCGCGGCATCGAGGCAAGTTCCGCGAAGAGATCCGCTCGATCGGCTTCATGACGCGCCATGCTGCTGTTTGGTCCTTCGCGGGCCGCCCGTGCTGCCTGTCACCCGAGTATCGATTCCGCCGTCTGGCCGAAGCGCGATCGACGGGGCAGATTGGGGGGATTATACTACGGGCTGCGAAGCATTCCGTTCCCAGTCTT
>CAYRVS010000270.1:3079-4537 GCA_964427725.1 uncultured Planctomycetaceae bacterium
CAGTGAAGCCGTCCGCCCCATGCTAACCACGGATGTTGTGATCGTCGGGGGAGGGATCGTCGGGCTCGCCACGGCTTACCGGCTGCAGGAGCGGCATCCCGAGCTCAAGCTGGTGATTCTGGAAAAAGAGCGTGAGCTCGCGCTCCATCAGACCGGGCACAACTCGGGGGTGCTCCACTCGGGAATCTACTACAAACCCGGTTCGCTGCGGGCGATCAACTGCCGCCAAGGGAAACTCGCGATGCAGGCCTTCTGTGATCGCGAGGAGATTCCCTATCAGCTCTGCGGCAAGGTGATCGTCGCGGTTGATCACCGCGAGCTGCCACAACTTGAGCGGATCTATGAGCGGGGCCAAGCCAACGGCGTCCAGTGCCGGTTGATCGACGGCGCGGTCCTCAAGGAACTCGAGCCTCATGCCCGCGGAGTGCGGGCGATTCATGTCCCGGAAGCGGGGATCATCGATTATCGGCAAGTCTGCGAGCGGTTGGCCCAGCGGATTCAGGAGCATGGCGGGACGATCCTGACTCAGGCCCGGGTGACGGCGATGTATCGCCGCGGCGAACGGATGATCGTCGCCGGCACCGCGGGCGAAGTCGAAGCGCGGTATGTGATCACCTGCGGCGGGCTGCAAAGCGATCGGCTCACACGGTTGTCGGGACAGACGCCGCTGGCGCAGATCGTCCCGTTTCGGGGCGAATACTACGAAGTCAAACCGTCGGCCCAGCATCTCTGTCGCGGGTTGATCTATCCGGTCCCCGATCCCAGTTTCCCGTTCCTTGGTGTCCACTTCACGCGGATGATTCACGGCGGGGTCGAGTGTGGCCCGAACGCCGTTTTCGCCTTCGCGCGGGAAGGTTACTACCGGACCAGCTTCCACCTGTTTGATTTTCTCGAATCGATCACTTACGGCGGATTTCTGAAGCTGGCGTGGAAGCATTGGCGGGCCGGGTGCGCGGAGCTTCATCGCTCGTTCAGCAAACGGGCGTTCGTGGCGGCGCTGCAACGACTGGTCCCCGAGATTCAGGCCGACGACATCGTCCCCGCGCCCTCCGGAGTCCGCGCCCAGGCGCTCACGCCGCGGGGCGAACTCGTCGACGACTTCCTGATTCTCGAGCACGAACGGGTGATCAACGTCTGCAACGCCCCTTCGCCGGCGGCGACCGCGTCGCTGAATATCGGCACCCTCGTGGTGGATCGACTTTCGCCCCGCTTAGGCGGCCCCGCCGTCGCCTCGCCGGCGGCATGAGCCAGGAGCCGTCCCTCATGACCGGGATCGTCCAAGACCTCGCGCGAATTCGTCATCGTCGGCCGGTGTTGTGGCTCGGCGGTTGGCTCTGGCTGGGGTTGTGCGTCGGCGAACTGGCCGCACAGCCGCGCGGCGGGCGGGAAACCCTCGAAGCCGCTCCCATGGAGGCCGACGTGGATGCCGCCGATCCGCGGGCGTGGGATGTCCCTCCC
>CAYRVS010000271.1:0-4504 GCA_964427725.1 uncultured Planctomycetaceae bacterium
ACGATGAACCAGCTCAGGCCGACGATCTCGCCCGGTTACGGCTTCGCGGCGATCATCGTCGCCTTCCTCGGCCGCCTGAACCCGCTCGGCGCGCTGTTCGCAGGGACGCGGCTCGCGCTCATCGACGGCGAGATCATCGAATGGGGCAAAAGCATGACGACCCGTAATGCCAAACATTCCGCCGCGATGGGCCTGTTGGTATTCCATTTGTTGCGATGGCTCGCGGACCATCGCGAACTGCATGGGATCGTGCCTTGTGGCGAAGCCCGTTGTCGGATCGCGCGGAACCCTGACCGGATCGTTGGCCTGGATGTCGCCGTCTTCTTCGGCATCGAACATCAACGCGCCGGGAGCTTGGGGGAACAGTACGAAGGCCCGCCGGCGGTCGCCATCGAGATCCTCTCGGGGTCCGACACCCATGACGACGTCGTCGAGCGGATTCGCGTGCTGCTCGATTCCGGCGTGAGCCAAGTCTGGATCGTCGACGCGGAGTTGCGACAGGTCACGATCCATCGCGCCGCGGGCGAGGCGACCTTCTTCACCGCGAAGCAGGAACTAACCGCCGAGCCGGAACTCCCCGGTTTTCGCGTCGCCGTCGCCGAGTTGTTTCCACCGTATCCGGCAGCCGCGTAGCCGCCGCCGCGCTGTCCTCGAGATTCAGGATCGGCCCCCCCCCATGACCACCGCCGTCGAACTGCGATCGGTCGTGCTGAATGAGCAGGGACGCCCCATCATCGCGGGGACGCGGTTCAAGGTGCTGCTGCTCATTCAAGAGCATCTCGCATGGGGCTTCACGGCGGAGCAGCTCGTCCGGCAGCATCCCGAATTGGACTTGGCGCAGGCCTACGCCGCGTTGGCCTATTACTACGAACATCAGGATGAGGTCGATCGCGAGTTGCAACGGCAGGAGGCGGAATACGAACGGCTCCGTGAAGCGAATCAGGATTCCCCGCTGCGACAAAGATTACGGAGTCAGGGACTGATTCCATGAGCGTGGCGTTTTACGCCGACGAACACTTTCCGGGTCCGGTTCTGACGGCTCTCCGCCAACGGGGGATCGATGTCCTCAGCGTGCAAGAGGATGGCGGCATGGCAGACGATGACGAACAGGTTCTGCTTCGCGCCAAAGAGCTGGATCGTGTCCTCTTGACGCAGGATCAGGATTTCTTTGTGATCGCCGCCCGCTGGCAGGTAGGCTCCATCCCGTTTCCCGGAATCTTCTATGCCCGCCAGCTTGGTCTCTCCTACCGCCGGTTGATCGAGGAAATCTCGATCGCGGGACTGGCGGGTCTCCCAGAAGATTTTCAGAATCGGATCGAATTCCTGCCGTTGCACCTGACGTGACTGACTTCCCTACGCCGACCCAAAGAAAGACCACCGATGGCCAAAGTCAACAACTACCCCAAACTCCACAACGCCGCCTGGCCCGGGGTCGTCGGCAAGGGGTCCCCCGGCGCCGAACCCTTCATCGAACTCGACACCATGCTCGACCTGACCGCGAAAGCCGAGGTGAACGGCGTCAAGTTCGACGGGTTCGACCTCTTCCTGTTCGACCCCCACATCAGCATCGACGCCACCCCCGACGAGTTGAAACGGCTCGCCGACAAGGCGGCGTCCCGCAACCTCAACATCGGCTCGGTCGTCGCCCCCGTCTGGCCCCCCACCGGCGGCGGCCCGGCGCTCGATGAAGGGGACGGCCGCAAGAACTTTCTCACCCAGGTCCAAAAGGGCTGCAAGATCGCCCGCACGCTCCGCGAAATCGGCATCCGCCCCTACGGCGTCGTCCGCATCGATTCCGCCTGCGGCGCGGCCGATTGGATGAAGGATCCCATCGGCAGCCAGCGCCGGATCGCCGAAACCTTCGATCTCGCCTGCGACATCGCCGAAGACTATGGCGAAGTCCTCGCCGCCGAAGGGGAAATCTGCTGGGGGGGGATGCACTCGTGGGTCGCGATGGTCGACCTGCTGGAGCGGGTCGGTCGGCCCGAAACGCTCGGCTTTCAGGCCGACATGGCCCACACGCTCCTCTATCTGATGGGCTACAACGCGCCGGAGCATGCCCTGTTGCCGCCGAATTTCGATTGGAAGGACACCGCCGCGCTCGATGACGCCTACACGGTCCTGACCGAAGAGCTGCGGCCGTGGACGGTCGATTTCCATGTCGCCCAGAACGACGCCACCGTGCATGGGTCGGGATCGCACGACAAGACCGGCCGGCATTGCCTCGCGACCGACCCGAACGGCAAGCTCGACATCGTCAAGCGCGCCGGATACTGGCTCCGCGAGGACGGCCTGCCCCATCAGCGCTATCGCCACATCTGCTGGGACGGTTGCATGTTCCCCAACGCGGTGATGCACAACCCGCAAACGTGGAACGACATCCTCGGCACGATGATCAAGGTCCGCGACGCCCACGGCTGGCGCGAGTGATGGCCCCACCGTTGAGCCGCGACTCGCCGGGGGACCGCGCCAGGATACATCGGAGAACGCGCTCCCCTTCGGCGTGCGTCGGCCCGCTACAGCACCGAGAAGTAATTCTCGACGGCGAAATCGAACGCCGCCGCGGTCATCTTGCGCGGGATGTCGCGGTACGTGCAGTAGTTCTTCACCTGTAGCAGCAGATCGCGCGGCTGACACGACCGGAACGGCCGATTGACCGCCCGGTAATGCGTCCGCACCAAATGCTCGACCGCCGCGTCGTCGTACTGGAAGCCCATCTTCGGGGCGACGCGGCGGATGATCTCCTTGAATTCCTCCTCGGTCGGATCAGGCACCTGAATCTTGTACGGAATCCGCCGCAGAAACGCCCCGTCGACCAGGTCCTTGGGCTCGAGGTTCGTCGAGAAGATGATCAGTTGATCGAACGGCACCTGCACCTTCTTGCCGCTCGGCAGGTTCAGGAAGTCATAGCGTTTCTCCAGCGGGACGATCCACCGGTTGAGCAGTTCCTCGACCGGCATCCGTTGCCGGCCAAAGTCATCGATCAGCAGCGTCCCGCAGTTGCTTTTGAGCTGCAGCGGCGACTCGCAAATCCGCGTCGCGGGGTTCATCGTCACTTCGAGCTGGGCCATCGTCAGTTCACCCCCCGCGATGACGGTCGGCCGCACGACCTGCACCCATCGCGGGTCGATCCCCGACAAATCGAACAGCCCTTCCGCTTGAACGTACGGAACCTCCTCGTGAATCCCCGGGTCGAAGATCCGGATGATCTCCCCTTCGACGCCGAGCGCCCGGGGAATCCAGATCGTGCTGCCGAAGCACCGCGTGATCCGTTCGGCGATGCTGGTCTTGCCGTTGCCCGGTTCGCCGAACAGGAACATCCCGCGGCCCGAATTGATCGCCGGCCCCAGCCGCGCCAGCATCTCTTCGCTGATGAGCAGGTCCGAAAAGGCCGCGCGGAGCTCGGTTTCGGTCGCCTGCTGATTCCCGATCGACTGCGCCTGCATCGCCTTGAGATAATCGTTCAAGGGGACCGGCGCGGCCCCGAAGTAGGTGCATTCCTCGGAATAGCGCTTGGCCCGTTCGCGGCCCAGGTCGGTGATCGCATAGACGTAATCGCCCATCTCCGCCGACCCGGCGAGCGACAGGACCTGATCGCGCTTCATCCCCTTCAGCAGCGGATCGATGATCCCGAACGGCAGCTTGATTTGCTGCGTGATCCCCCGTCCCGAACACGCCCCCTTGTTCAAGATGAACTTCAGGATCAGCCGTTCGACCTCCTCGGGGGTCATCCCGGTTTCGTTCAGATTCTCGGGACACTTGGGCTGAAAAATCTCGGCGTCGGTGGGGGATTGGCTCCCCAGCAGGTTCCGCACGCGATCGAAGAGCGCCGAAATGCGCGACTCCTGCACCGCCTCGAGCTCGGATTCCCCCGGCGGCTCATGCGCGGGGACTTCCGACGCGACGGACATCGCGGGCGCGGAGTCCCGCGGCGAGACGGCCGTCTCGGCCCGCGCGTGCGCTTCGACGGTCGCGGGCCGATGCGTCGGCGGAATGGTCCGCGGCGGGAGCTTCTCGTCGAGATCCGAGAAGTCGAGCGGCATCTCGGCGACCGCTTTCAGGACCGCGCTCGCCAATTCGGCCGCGGGCGTCTTGGGTTTGGGCCCCTTTCCCCGCAACAACTCCGCCGCCGATTTTCCGCCCATGGCTGCTGACCACCACGTGTGACTCGTCCGAATCGCGACGCTCCGGTCGACCGGAGTCCGCAGCGAAACCTAGGTCAGGATCGGGGAAGAGTCAAACGGCGCAATCGGCAAGATCCGTAGTGCTGGTGCGACGCGACCACGGCTGCGACGCGGCGTATCTGATTGTGGGAAGAGTCCTGTCGGGTTGAAGGACATCGAGACCGTTCAAGGGACACTCACCGAGCGGACCCCAGGCGCATCCTCACCGTCCGCGAGGATTCGCCGCTCTCGACGTTTCGTCAGGCGGCGATTGGAAGCGGCGTCGCGGCGGATGGCGGCGCCGCCAACCGCTGACCACACAACGGACAGTTGGTGTGAGC
>CAYRVS010000272.1:0-461 GCA_964427725.1 uncultured Planctomycetaceae bacterium
CCTTGGCATCGGTCCACGGCTTCTTGACTCCCAAGGCCCCTTGAATCGCCTGCTGATAGGCCTGGTCGAGCGGTAAGGCAGGTTCCCGCGCGGCGAGCATCTGGGTGTAGAGGGCCGCTTGCCGCTCGACCGCCGTCTTCACATTTGCTTCGAGTTCGGTGATCTGTCCGGCTAGCGGCGCGAGTTGTGCGGTCGCCGCGACCAGTTTGGCTTGCGGGTCGGCGGGGGGATCGATCGCCCGCTGATAAGTCTCGGTTAAGACGATCTGCCGGATCAGCTCCCGCAGGTTATATCCCGACGCGACGAACTCCTGTGTCAACAGATCGAGAGCCGCCGGACTGACCGGGGGATTGTGGGGATGCTGCCAATCGACCGGGTGGACCAATCCCCGCCCGAACAGATTGGCCCAGACGCGGTT
This sequence comes from uncultured Planctomycetaceae bacterium, assembly GCA_964427725.1. GTDB lineage: Bacteria > Planctomycetota > Planctomycetia > Planctomycetales > Planctomycetaceae > DSVQ01. The sequence continues at coordinate 419 of CAYRVS010000272.1, forward strand.
CGGCAGATTGCGATTGAACGGCGCGGAATTCCCCTCGGTGGCC
>CAYRVS010000272.1:471-4444 GCA_964427725.1 uncultured Planctomycetaceae bacterium
CGCCAGGAGTTGCCGGCGACTGAACTTCGGGACCGGACGGACTTTGTCGGCGGGCTCGACGAGGTATTCCTCGCCGAGCGGAAAATGGGGTTCGTCGAGCTCCGGACCGCCGGGGTAACGCGGCCGCGAACGTCCGGCGTCTTTGGTGAAGACCGATTGATAATCGGCGTGCCCTTCGGCCTTTTCCCCCAGCACCATCAGCTTGGCCGTCTCGTCATTGAAGAGGACGGTGCGGTTTACGAAGGCGAACAAGCCGTAGTAGTCGGATTGGTAATAGTGCTCGACGAGGGGATGGTCATGGCATTGGGCGCATTGCAGGTCGACCCCGAAGAAGATCCGGCCGACGTCACGCGTCAGAATGTTGGGTTCCGCGTCGCGATCGAGGAAGAATTTCGCGGCGGGCCGCGTCGCGGGATCGGTGCCGTCCGACAGGAAAATTTCCTTCGCCAACTGATTCCACGGCTTGTTCTGGGCGACCGACGTTTGCAGATACTTCAGCCAGTCGGCATGCGGCACATGCTTGTCCGGCCGACGTTCCATGAGCCAGGTATCGAGGATTTCCGCCCAGTGCAGGGCGTGGCGGGGATCGGCGAGGAGTCGTTCGACGGCGCGGGGCCGTTTGTCGGATGTGGTGTCCGCGAGGAAGGCGCGGGTTTCGGCGGGCGTCGGCAGCGTCCCGACGAGATCGAGACTGATCCGGCGGAGGTACTCCGCATCTCCCGCCAACCCGGTCGCGGGCCCGGTCTGGTCGGCTTGGAGCGCGGCGTCCAACCGCCGATGGAGTGGTTCTTGGGCGAAGAGCGCGGCCGGCAGCGCGAGCCCGCTCCACAGTACCCAGACCGTCACGATGCCGAGACGCCCCGCCTGAAGAGGCGGCAAACATCGCAACAGGCCGGTCACGGCCGGAGTGGGTGTCGTGTGGGGCATAGTGGCGGGACGACCGGAGTCGCAAGCGGGAGGGAGTTGGGCGAGCCAACGAATAAGCAAACAAATATATGATGGCCCGCAAATGCCAAGGAGTCAACCCAGACTTCCGGAGAAAACATGAACATACAGACAGTTCAATCCATCTGTTCCACAGAGTTGATCCTCAGCGCGAGCCGATCTCATCCCGAACGCGCTCCGGCTTCCTGAAGAAACCGTGAGGCCGCCACGGCCGGAGGGCCGTCCCGATCCGCTCCCATCCTGCGGTCTTGTGGTCTCGAAGCGGCCTTATCGAGGAACTTTCGCACGACTTGGGCCAATCCTGAGTGAACATCCTGTCGCCGCAACTCCTCTATCTGACCGAGGCGGGGCGTGCTACAGTGCCCCCAGTGGTGGGGCGGAGGTCGGCAGGTGAGTGGGTTGTTGTCGCCCGAGGGACATCCTCCGGGCGCGATTCTGGTGGAGCCGCAGCTCAGTGAAGCCGCGGCGGTGGTCAACGGCACGTCGGAGCGGATCGCGGACTGTGAACCAGTCCGCGCGGCCTCCGAGGTGCGGGTCGACTCGTCTCCGGCGCCTGATGAGCGGCGGTTGAGCCGCGATCTCACGGTCAGCGTCGGCGATGCGACGTCGTTCGGCGTGATGGTCGGCGTCGGCGAGACCTATATCCCCGCGTTCGTCCTGGCGATTGGGCTGGGCGAAATCTTCGCGGGGCTGATCACCACGATCCCGCTGCTCCTCGGCAGTCTGCTGCAGCTTGTCTCGCCGTGGGGCGTCGAGCGGTTTCGCTCTCATCGCCGCTGGGTGGTGGTCTGCGCCGGTTTGCAGGGACTCTGTTTCGTGCCGCTGATCATCGCGGCGTGTGTCGGCCGGATCAGCCCCCTGATGGCGATGGCCGTCACTTCGATCTATTGGGGCGCGGGGCTGGCGACGGGGCCGGCGTGGAATACCTGGATCGGTCGGGTCATTCCGCGACCGATCCGCGCGAACTTCTTCGCCCGCCGCTCACGACTGCAACAGATCGCCACCTTCGCGGGCTTTCTGATCGCGGGGATTTCGCTGCAGATGGTCGGCCGGGGAAGCGAAGCGGTCCCCATGTTCGCCGCGTTGTTTTTGCTGGCGGGGTTGTGCCGCTTGGTGTCGACCGGCTGCCTGTGGCTGCAGAGCGAGCCGCAACCGATCCCCGCCGGCGCGGGCCGCTTTTCGTTCCGCCAAGCGGCGGCGCAGTTCACCGGGGGCCCCACCAGCGGACTGTTGTGGCTCGCCGTCTCGATGCAGGCGGCGGTCTACATCTCGGGACCCTATTTCAATCCCTACATGCTGAAGGTCCTCAACTTCAGTTACGCGGGCTATGCGATCCTGCTGGGGACGTCGTTCGTGGCGAAGTTCGCCTGCCTGCCGCTGTGGGGCCGGTACGCCCATCGGCACGGGGCGCAGCGGTTGATGTGGATCGGCTCGTTCGGCCTGATCCCCCTCGCGGGAAGCTGGGTCTTCAGCGACAACTACATCTATCTGGTCTCGGTGCAGGTGCTCTCCGGCGCGGCGTGGGGCGCGTACGAACTCGCGCTGATGCTCCTCATTTTCGAGACGATTCCCGAGCGTGACCGCACGAACGTCCTGACGTTGTACAACGTCGCCAACTCGGTGGCGCTGGTGTTGGGTTCGGCGGTTGGCGCGGTCGTCTTGATGCTCGGCGACGTCTCGAAGGGCTCGTACTTGTGGGTCTTCGGACTGTCGACCTGCGTCCGGCTGATCTGCACGCTGTGGCTGTGGCGACTCCCCCCGATGACGACCGCCGTCGATCCGTCATCATCCGCCCTCGTCCTACCGACCCCTCCCGAAGGCCCGGCGGGAACCACGCTCTCCAAGCGCCATGGCGAAGGCCGTGGCCCGCACACAAAACCACGTCGCCCCCGCGTGATGGAAGGGGCCGCGTAACTCCACAGAGGGCGCCGACAGCTCGCGAGCTCAGAGTAGTCAGGGGTTGTTGGCCCGGGGGAAAACGACTTGGCCCTCCTTGGCCAACCATCGGACGGCGGGCATGCGTCCGTGGGATTCACTCGAGGAGATCGTGGAGTTTCCTCGACTCCGACACAGTCTCCCGCACTGCGCGGATTGCGCGCTGGTTCCGCGCCGCCGCTTCGGCAGCGAGTCGCGGGGTTCGCTCACAAACCGACTCAGCCGGTTGACCCATCGATGCCGCCGCTGGACCCGTCGGCTTGCGGGCTTGGTCCATGGACGAGGATGCTCCGTGCCGGGTCGAAACTGCGGGAGCCGGTAGCCCGGCATCGCCGCGACGGATGATGTCGAGTTACCGGGGTCGACCGCGGTGCTCAAGACGCGCGTGGTCCTAGGGATTGACGCCGTGCCTGCGTCGCCATCCCGAATCGAGCCGACGCGACGCGCTGCTGAGCGCGGTGGGCCCACGGCGGCCCGCGGGCGGAGCGGCTACTTGGCCACCGAGAACTTATGCACGGTCGTTTGCCGGTAGACCTGGCCCGGACGGAGCAGCGTGGACGGGAAGTCCGGGCGGTTCGGCGAATCGGGGTAGTGCTGGGTTTCCAGGCAAAACGCCCCCTGCTTGACCGCGTGACCGGTTTCCGGACTGCCGTTCAAATAGTTCCCGGTGTAGAACTGGATTCCCGGTTCGGTCGTCGAGATTTCCATGACCCGGCCCGACGCGGGATGGACAATCTTCGCCGCCGGGCGCAGCTTACCGGCCTCGCCGTCGACGACGTAACAATGGTCGTAACCCCCGCCACCGTTGACGGTCTGGGTGATGCGGGCCCCCATGGTCGTGGCTTGCAGGAAATCCATCGGCGTTCCCGCGACCGGGGCGAGTTCGCCGGTGGGGATCGACGTTTCATCGACGGGGAGATACCGGGCCGCCATCACCGTGAGCTCATGATCGTGAATCGTCTTCGAGGCGTCACCCGACAGGTTCCAGTAGGCGTGATTGGTCAGATTGAGGACCGTCGGCTGGTCGGTGGTCGCCCGGTAATCGATGGCGAGTTCATTCGCGGCGCTTAGCGAGTAGGTCACCTCCATGCTC
>CAYRVS010000273.1:0-4384 GCA_964427725.1 uncultured Planctomycetaceae bacterium
AAGATGCGGTTCACCAGAAAGCCGACGCAGTTGCCGACGGTGACCGGCGTCTTCCAAAGCGAACCCGACGAAAACTACGTCGCGTTCCTCGCCGACCGGATCGTCGAGGGCCTCGAACGGGCCTGGAATCAACGCGAACCCGCCAAGCTCGGCTGGGGCGTCGTCGACAATCCGACGCAACTCTTCAATCGCCGTTGGAGGCTCAAGCCGGGGCTCCTCGGCGAGAACCCGTTCGGCGAGAAACGCGACCTCGTCCGGATGAATCCCGGTTACTCCAGCCCCGACGTCACCGAATCGATCGGGCTCATCGATCCTCAAGTCAGCCTGCTCGCGGTCCAGGCGCTCGACGGCCGCGTCATCGCCCTACTTGGCAATTACTCGCTCCACTACGTCGGCGGCACGCCAGGCAACCTGCTGTCGGCCGATTATTTTGGCGAGTTCGCGACCCGCATCGTCCGCCATGTGGGGGCGCTCGATCAGCAACCCCCCGCGGTCGGGTTCCTCTCGAACGGCACCTCCGCCGACGTCAACAACGTCAATTTCGCGCTCAAGTCGGGTGTTCCTCGGCAGCCGATGGAGCAGGCGATCCTCGTCGCGGAAAGCGTCGCCGCGTCCGCCGCCGAAGCCTATCGCGCCGTGAAATACGACGAGCAACCAATCCTCGCCGTCCAATCGACCGAGATTACGCTCGGGGTCCGGAAGCCGACCCGTGAAGAGTTGGCCGCCGCCCGGGAAAAACTCGCGGCGGCGGGCCCCGAACCCTATGGCACGATGCCCCTGATCTATGCCCGCGAGACCGTCAAGCTCGCCGACTATCCCGACACCGTCCCGGTCCAAATCCAGGCGCTGCGGCTGGGCGAGTTGGCGATCGTCAGCAGTCCTTGCGAGACCTTTACCGAGACCGGGCTCGCCGTCAAAGCCGCCTCCCCCTTCGCGCACACCTTCACGATCGAGCTGGCGAACGGGTACAACGGCTACCTGCCGACGCCACAACAACACGCCTGGGGGGGCTACGAAACCTGGCGGGCCCGGTCGAGTTATCTCGCCGTCGACGCCGAACCCCTGCTTCGCCAAACGCAGTTGGAGCTGCTGAACCGACTCAAATCGCCCTAGGAACCGGCTCGACGGCACACCGGCCACCCCTCATGGATGAACCACGGAAAGGGACCCCGCGATGAAGCGTAGCGTGCTCGCGCTGATTCTCGCCGGCGGCAAAGGGACTCGCCTTGAACCCCTGACCCGCGATCGGGCCAAACCCGCCGTCCCCTTCGGCGGCGCTTACCGCATCATCGACTTCACCCTCTCCAACTGCATCAACAGCGGTCTGCGCAAGATCCTGATCATGACGCAGTACAAGGCCGCCAGCCTCGATCGGCACATCAACCTCGGCTGGAAGTTCCTCTGCCACGACCTCGGCGAGTTCATCGACCTGCTCCCCCCGCAGCAGCGGATTGATGAAAACTGGTACCTCGGCACCGCCGACGCCGTTTATCAGAACATCTACTCGATCGAGAAGCATCAGGCCGATTACACGCTGATCCTCTCGGGCGACCACATCTACAAGATGGACTACGAAGCCCTGATCGAACGGCACGTCGAAACCCAGGCCGACTGCACGATCGGCTGCATCCCCGTCCCCCTCGCCGATTGCGTCCACTTCGGGATCATGAAGGTCGACGAATGGCTGAGAGTGACCGATTTCCGCGAAAAGCCGCCCGTCGCCGACCCGATGCCCGATGATCCCCATAAATGCCTCGCCTCGATGGGGATCTACGTCTTCAATACCAATTTCCTGTTCGAGCTGCTGTGCCAGGATGCGACCGACCCCCGCAGCGCGCGGGACTTCGGCAAGAACATCCTCCCCGGCATCATCCATTCCCACCGCGTGCAGGCCTATCCCTTCCGCGACCGCAACTCCAAGCGGACCTCCTACTGGCGCGACGTCGGCACGCTCGACTCCTTCTACGAGGCGAACATGGACCTCGTCCACGTCGATCCGGAGCTCAATCTCTACGACAAGTCATGGCCGATCCGGACCTACATGCCGCAGGAACCTCCGCCGAAGTTCGTCTTCGCGCAGGATGAAGTGACTCCGCCGCGCGTCGGGCAGGCCCTGGACAGCATGGTCTGCGGCGGGTCGATCATCTCCGGCGGCGGCGTGCAGCGGTCGATTCTCGGTTACAACGTCCGCGTCAACAGCTTCGCCTCGGTGCAGGATTCGATCCTGTTCGACGGCGTGCAGGTCGGCCGCCATGCCCGCATCCGCCGGGCCATCATCGACAAACGGGTCCGCGTCCCCGAAGGGATGGAGATCGGCTACGACCTCGATCGCGACCGCGACCGGGGCTTCACCGTCACCGACACCGGCATCGTCGTCATCGGCACCTCCGACGGGCATCACGTCCTCGAACCGTGAGCGCGCTGAATGCATGAAGCCCAGGGGAACGCGTTCCCTGGGCTTCTGTGTCGCGCTGAACCGAGCCTTGTCGGATCGCGAGTTACCAGTTCTGTTCGCCGACGATCGAGCAGGTGCCGCACACCAGTTCGCAACTGGCGTTGGTGTCGCAGTCGTCGGTCTTGTCCTGATACCGGCTGCCGCCGACGCCGCTCTTCGCCTTGTACCCCGAGACCGACGTGAAGCCGCTCACGAAGTACGACTGATCGAGCGCGCCGAAGGCGTTCGAGAGATCGTTCAGCTCGGTGTTGACGGCGACCGCGACCTCGCTGAGGCCGACGATGATCGCGAGGACCGCGACCGTCAGGACCAGGACCAGTTCCGCCGAAATGACGAAACCACTTTCATCGTTCCACATCGACTTGAGCATGCGTGTTTCCTGTCTGGGCTGATTGGACTGAAGGTGGCGGTCGCGGATCGACCGCGGGTCGACCCGCGCCACCACGCGGGAAGGTTGATCGAACACTCCCTGCAAGCGCGGGAGTTCCTGCGTCGCGCCCGGCCCGCCGCCGAGTGATTCCGGCCGGTCATGCTCGTAGGCGTCACGTTCGCGACTGCGGGATTCACTCAGGCAGTCCGCATGCCGTTACCGCTGTGACAGGCTGCCTCGGGACCGGAGCCAGTCCGTCTCAAACCCTTGCCCTCAGAGTGGTTGACCGCGTCGCCAACCCGCGAAAACACGGATCTTGCGTGGGTCACGGTTGTTTCAGATCTGATACGCATCGTCAGCCCGCTTGTGCGGGATCGCATGCGCTTTGTCAGGGTCGCCCCGCTCAGTCTACAAGCCGCAACATCTTGATGGATATGGGATTATCGTTACGGTCGGTCTGTCGCAGCGGATTCGTCGCGTTGCGTTTCGGAAACATGGCTGTTGTGAAAACGCAACACGGCGGGTTTCTCATGACCACCAGCAAAACTCGCTGCCGTTCCGCAGCACGACCCAGAACCGCCACGCCCTGACGAGCGACCCTCGTCACGTCCCGCGTGGCCGGGCACGTCTCGACGCACCATGACCGGCACGCTCAAGAAATCGGGCGCGGCATCGCCCCATGACCGAACGCCACGCCGGGAGATCACCGTGGCGCCTCGAGACACGGTGTTGTCCCACTCGGGTCGCCGCGCTGCGGGGGCCCGCCGCGTCTCGACACGCCGCGACCGAACACCACCGCGAGAACTCACATGGACGGAACAACAGACGTCCGTCGACTCACGTCATCGCGATCAACCGCGCGAGCAGCATCGCGGGCAGGACCAGCAAGGCAATGATCAGTGCCGTCATCCCGTTCCCCGTATGCCAGTAGGCGAGCGCGGCGCAGATGGTGACGTAGTTGAGCAGGAAGAGCTTGATCAACCCCTGCACGCGGGCCGGGCTGGGGTCGCTGAGCGCCCCCAGGGCGCGACCGTTGAGCGACGCCGCGATCAACCCCAGCAGCATCAGCGTCAGGTCGGCGCGGCCTTCTCCGGGGCGCTGGTGCGTGTACCACATCAGCAGGCCCAGGCCCGCGTCCATCACCAACAGCGCCCCCGTCAGCGCGCCGCGCGAACTCTCCTTCGCCTCCGTCCGCGCGAACCACGTCACCCCGGCGATGTAGACGGCGAGCGCGCCCGCCAACGGAAGCTGTGGCTGCGCCCAAAAGAAGTTGTATTGGATGAACGAGTAGTCGCTCGCCCCCAGCATCAAATTGAGCCCGCGACACAATCCCATGCCCACCGGGCCCAGCGGCGTCCGTTTCAAAAACCGGTCATACGCCAGAATCGCCACGACGAGCGCGGCGGCGATGACCAGGCTCTGCTCGGCGACGCTCCGAGCCGCGACCATGCCCCCCGCCAGCAACCCGATGCCGAGCAGCGTCGCCGCACGCCGCGATACGCGGCCCGAAGGAATCGGTCGCTCGGGACGTTCCCGGGCGTCCTGCGCGACGTCGAAGA
>CAYRVS010000274.1:0-4382 GCA_964427725.1 uncultured Planctomycetaceae bacterium
GTCGCGCCAGCCTCCAATAACGCGTCGATCAGGACCAAAGACGGCGCTTCGCGGATGTCGTCGGTCCGTGGCTTGAACGATAAGCCCCAGATGGCGAACTTGCGGCCGTGCAAGTCGCCGAAGTGGGCTTGCAACTTGCGGAACAAGACGTGTTTTTGCTGATCGTTGACCGCGTCGACCGAGCGTAGAATCTGCGGTGTGACGTGATGGGCCTCGGCGGTGGCGACCAGGGCGCGGACATCTTTGGGGAAGCACGAGCCGCCGTAACCGACGCCGGGGAAGAGGAATTGGAAGCCGATGCGTTGGTCGTGACCGATGCCGCGACGCACGTCGTTGATGTCGGCCCCGACCGCTTCGCAGAGATTGGCCATCTCGTTGATGAAGCTGATTTTGGTGGCGAGCATGCAGTTCGCCACGTATTTGGTCATTTCGGCGCTTTCGAGCCCCATCGCGAGGAAGGGGCGTTCCGTCCGTAGAAAAGGCTTGTACAGCTCGTGCATGACGTGGGCGATCTCGGGGGACGAGACGCCGACGACGACGCGGTCGGGCTTGGTGAAATCCTCGATCGCGCAGCCTTCTTTCAGGAACTCGGGATTCGAGCAGACACGGCACTCGCGGCCCGTCTTCGCTTTCAGCCGCTCGAAGACTTTGCGGTTCGTCCCGACGGGGACGGTGCTCTTCACGACGACGATGGTCGTCTCGGGCAGATGGGGGGCGAGGGCGTCGCACACGGCCCAAATCGCCGAGAGATCGGCGGCCCCATCGTCCCCTTGCGGGGTCCCGACCGCGAGAAAGACCAGGTCCGCGGTTTTGACGGCGGCCCCGAGGTCGGTCGAAAATTTCAACCGTCCGACTTTGGCGTTGCGCAGGACGAGCTCCTGCAAGCCCGGCTCGTAGATCGGCATCACGCCGTTTTTCAGGCCCTCGATTTTCTGCCGGTTGACGTCGATGCAGATGACGTCGTTGCCGCTATCAGCCAGACAGGTGCCGGTGACGAGTCCGACATACCCCGTTCCCACCATCACGATCTTCACGGACAGCCCTTTCGCGGCAGTCGCTGTTTCTTGGCGCGCTGCAAGACTCGAACCTTCATGGCGGGTCTCGCGGGACGTCATTCTGACCGCGTCCCGCAGCGCTGTCGACTGTGATTACCCGCGGAATGAGGTAGTCTGTCGCATAATCACGGCATGATTTGAGGGTGCCACTGGCGATGCCAATGCGACTGATGTTGGGGCATCGACAACGGATCGCACTCGTAAAGCCAGCGGCACACATCTCCGGATCAGTCTGTGACTCAGAACGAGTGGGTCGCGCGCGGAGAGGCACCTGGGGCCCTGCCGCCGAAGGTCGATCCGCGCTCCCGGAATGAGTTGTGACGGTTGTGATGAACGAGCTGGAAGGGACGGGACCGAGTCGGTTCGTGGTGGGTCTCGATCTGGGAACGACGAATTCGGCGTTGGCCTACGTCGATACGGTTGACACGCCGGGGCGGATTCAGACCTTCGCGGTCCCTCAGTTGGTCGCGCCGGGGTTGGTCGAGCCGCGCGAGACCCTGCCGTCGTTTCACTATCAGTCGGCAAGTGGTGAGTTTCCGTCCGGGGCGTTGAAACTTCCGTGGCAATACCGCGAAGAGCCCGAGGCGGTTGGTCATTTCGCACGCGATCAAGGGACGCTCTCCCCCGCGCGGCTGATCAACTCCGCGAAATCGTGGTTGTGCCATCCCGGGATTGATCGGACGGCGGAAGTCTTGCCGTGGCAAGGGGCCGCCGATGTGAAGCGGCTTTCGCCGGTGGCGGTCAGCGCCTGTTACCTGCGGCACTATCGCGAGGCGTGGGATGCCCGCTTTCCCGAGCATCCGCTCGCCGAGCAGGATTTCGTGCTGACCTTGCCGGCGTCGTTTGACGAAGTCGCGCGCGAGTTGACGGTCCGGGCGGCGCAACTCGCCGGGTTGCCGCGGGTCGTGTTGATCGAGGAGCCGCAAGCCGCCTTCTACGCGTGGATCGACAAACACCAGGCGAACTGGGCCGCGTTGGTCGCGCCGGGCCAGAAGATCCTCGTCTGTGACATCGGCGGGGGGACGACCGATTTCACGTTGATTCGCGTCCGCCAAGGACCACAGGGCTTGGTGCAGTTTCACCGCGTGGCGGTCGGCGAACATCTGATTCTGGGGGGCGACAACTTCGATCTGGCCCTCGCGCGGCATCTTGAACGGCGACTCAAGGGGGAGGACCAGCTCGAGCTCCGCGCGTGGAGCGTCCTGCTGCGGAGCTGTCGCCAACTGAAGGAGACGTTGCTGGGGGCGCAACCTCCCGCGGCGTGGACGCTGACGCTACCGGGTACGGGAGCGAAGTTGATCGGGGGCGGTCTGCAGGTTCCCGTCACCCGGCAAGAAGTCTCGGACGTGATTCTCGAGGGCTTCTTCCCGCTGGTTCCGCTGGAGAGCCGACCGACGGGGGCGCGATCGGGCTTTCAGGAATTCGGGCTCCCCTACGCGCCTGACGCGGCGATCACCAAGTATCTGGCAAGTTTCCTGACGACGCACCGGCACGCGGGAGATCAACCGGGGGAAGTCGTGGCGCATGATCCCGCCCGGCCCGATCTGCTGCTGTTCAACGGCGGCGTGTTCGAGTCGACCGCGATTCGTGAGCGGATCATCAACCAGTTGCATGCCTGGTTCCGCCGTGACGATCCGAGTTGGTCGATCACGGTGCTCGACAACGAGCGGCTCGATCTCGCGGTGGCGCGCGGGGCGGCCTACTACGGACTGGTCCGACGCGGCGAAGGGGTCCGAATCGCCGCCGGCCTGGCCCGCACGTATTACGTTGGTGTCGAGGGGGCCGACGGTCCGCAGGCGTTGTGCTTGTGCCCCGCCGGGTTGGAACCCGGTGAGGAGGTCGATCTGACGTCGCGGACCTTTGCGCTGCGTCTCGCCGAACCGATTGAACTGCCGTTGTATGTTTCCTCGACCCGGTTGACCGATCGCCCCGGGGACGTGTTGCCGGTGGAGCGGGAGCAACTGACGGCCTTGCCGCCGATCCGCACCGTCTTCAAGGCCGGAAAATCCCTCAGTGATCCGTCGACCGTGACGGTGAGCCTCCATGCCCGGTTGACCGAAATCGGGACGCTTGATCTGTGGTGCCGCGAGTTGAACGGGAAGCGGAGCTGGAAACTGCTGTTCGATGTCCGCGCGGCGACCCGCACCGATGTCGTCGCCAGGGAAGCGACCGCGAATCAACACGGGGTGATCGACGAAACGTGGCGCGCCCAGGCCGACGAGTTGATCACGGCGACGTTTCGTCCCCAAGGGGCCGACCCCGCGACGTTGATGCATCGCTTGAGCGAAGCGCTGGAGCTGAGTCGACTCGATTGGCCGCCGACGCTGCTGCGTCAACTTTGGGAGACGCTGCTCGATGCGGAACCGGGCCGGCGGATTTCGGCGTCGCATGAGGCGCGGTGGCTCAATCTCACCGGGTTCGCGCTGCGGCCGGGGTATGGCGTCGCGGTCGATGATTGGCGCGTCGCCGAGACGTGGAAACGGTTGAACGGCAAGATCGCCCACGCGCAGGGATCCGTTCGGGTGGAATGGTGGATCTTGTGGCGACGGTTGGCGGGGGGCCTGACGCCGGGTCAGCAGCAAGCGCTCGCCACGCCGCTGGTGGGGAGCCTGCGCGAGGCGGTTCGCGCGCTGAAGAAGCCGCGCGGCGGCGCGGTCTCGGCGCATGAACTCGGGGAGCAATGCCGCTTGCTGGGGGCGCTCGAATGGCTGCCGCCGACGCTGAAAGAGTCGTTGGGTGAGCTGTTGTTCGAGCTCGCGGCGTCGCCCGCCCCGGAGTCGTTGCGGGCCGCCGCCGTGTGGAGTTTGGGGCGGGTGGGGGCGCGGCAGCCGACGTACGGCCCCCTCAATACGTTGATCCCGCCTGACGTCATTGCCGGTTGGCTGCCACGGTTGTGGAACCTGCCAGGAGAGAACCCGTTCGAAGTCTTTGCCTTGACGCAGCTGGCGCGGAAGACGGGGGATCGCTACCGAGATGTCGAGCCCGCGGTTCGGGACCAAGTGCTCGCGGAACTGACCCGCCGGGGCGCGACCGAGCATCAACTCGAACTGGTCCGCGCGGGAGGGATCCTTGACGGCGGCGAACAGGGGGCGGTGTTCGGCGAGGCCTTGCCGAAGGGACTCCGGATCATCTAGGGGATCGTGACTGATCGAGGGGCGGCTGGATCGCGAGTTCCCTCGTCCATCGAGCAGGCAGGGGCTGAGGGGCCTTGCCGAGGGCTGCACCGCCGCGCCAGGGCAGCGGGCTTGCTCGCTTCGCGCGGCGGCTGCGGCCAGGGCTTTCGCCTGTTACAACAGGCCCAGCATGGCGAAGAGGCGGTCGGATTTC
>CAYRVS010000275.1:0-254 GCA_964427725.1 uncultured Planctomycetaceae bacterium
CGCCTGAAACGGTTCGACGGCTGCGGGAACGGCGTCGACCGGACCCGTCAATTTGAAGAACCACAGCGATTCGGTCTGCGCGGCGATCGCCCCGAGCATCCGCTCCGGGCGACCTGCGGGGCTGCCGGTCGCGGGAGCGGCCCCCCCGTCGAACGGGAGTTGGATCGCCTCCGGTTTGGGGATTTCGTACTGGGTGATCTGGGCATCCGGCTGACAACCCGCCAGCAGGATCGCTCCGAGGACGACGGCACCCC
>CAYRVS010000275.1:264-4184 GCA_964427725.1 uncultured Planctomycetaceae bacterium
TGACAGCCCTGACCTCTCACCGGGCTGATGGCTGGAACATCCTGTATGCGAACGACTTACAAACACGGTGGTGGCGTCTCCAGGAGCGGCGACCCGGAAAGCGGCCCAGTAGTTGGGATGCAGGAGGGAACGCAGGCGGGATCACGGGCGGTGTCATCTGATTATAGGACTCGGCGGCACGGAAAGTACACGACAATCGGTCGCCCGGAGGAATCGGGGTTGGGGATTCGAGGGTTCGTCCGCGCGCTCCCCTGCGGGTCGCGGCTCAACGTGCCGTGGGTTACCGTAGACGTTGCGACGTACATCCACACCGCGTATTTCAGGTCTGCACTATGTTTCGTCGTCTTATTGGGTTCCATCGTCTTGTTGGCACGATGCTTCTCGCCGTGTGCTGGTCGTGCTTCGTCCCCGTAATGAGCTGGGCCGCCGATCCCGTCTACGCCCAGATCGTCGTCTATGGCGGGACCTCCGGCGGGATCACGGCGGCGATTCAGGCCGACCGGCTGGGGAAATCGGTCGTGCTGATCGAACCCGGGCGGCATCTGGGGGGGTTGACCTCGGGCGGCTTGGGGGCGACCGACATCGGGAACAAGGCGGCGATCGGCGGGCTCTCGCGCGAGTTCTATCGCCGCATCGGCCGGTATTACGCCGCCGACGCCGTCTGGAAGTACGGCACCCGCGAGGCATACCAGAAGCAACGCAAGGCCCCGAACGAACAGGAGATGTGGACCTTCGAGCCCCACGTCGCCGAGCGGGTCTATCGCGATTGGCTCGCCGAAACCCAGGTCCGTGTCCTGTTTGAGGAGCGGCTCGAGCTGGGGCCCGGCGGCGTCGAGAAGGTCGACGGTCGCATCCGGTCGATCCGCATGGAATCGGGACTCGTCATCCAGGGAGACGTCTTCATCGACGCCACTTACGAAGGCGACCTGATGGCGAAAGCGGGGGTGTCGTACCACGTCGGCCGCGAGGCGAACAGCGTCTACGGCGAGACGTTGAACGGCATTCAGCTCGCGCGGTCGACGAAGCATCAGTTCTCGAAATCGATCAGTCCGTTCGTCATTCCGAACGATCCGACCTCGGGACTGTTGCCGCTGGTTTCCGCCGAGCCGCCGGGCGAGGAGGGCGCGGGGGATCATCGCGTCCAGGCCTACAACCTGCGGCTCTGCACGACCGATGTCGCCGAGAACCGCCGGGAATGGACCAAGCCCGACGGCTACGACGAGCGGGAATTCGAGTTGCTCTTGCGGAACTTCGACGCCGGGGACCACCGCGCGCCGTGGCATCCCTTGTTCATGCCCAACCGCAAGACCGACACCAACAACAACCACGCCATCAGCACCGACTATCTCGGCGCGAATTACGCCTATCCCGACGGCGACTACGCCACCCGGCGGCGGATCTACGACGATCACCGCCGCTATCTCCAAGGGCTGATGTACACCCTCGCGAACCATCCGCGCGTGCCGGAGAAGGTCCGCGAGGAGTTTCAACGGCTCGGCCTCGCGAAGGATGAGTTCGTCGACAACGACCACTGGCCCCACCAGCTTTACGTCCGCGAGGCCCGCCGCATGGTCTGCGACTACGTGATGCATCAGGGGCATTGCCAGCAGCAGATCGTCCCCGAAGACCCCGTCGGCCTGGGGGCCTACAACATGGACAGCCACAACTGTCAGCGGTACGTCACGCCGGAAGGCTACGTCCGCAATGAGGGGGATATTCAGGTTCCCGTGTCGCCGTATCGGATCAGCTATCGCAGCCTGCGGCCGCGGGCCGAGGAATGCACGAATTTGCTCGTGCCGGTCTGCCTCGCCGCGTCCCATATCGCCTACGGGTCGATCCGCATGGAGCCGGTCTTCATGGTGTTGGGACAATCGGCGGCGACGGCGGCTTCGCTGGCGATCGACGGCAAGGTCTCGGTCCAGCGGGTCGACTACGCCACGCTCAAGAGGCGCCTGCTCGACGACGAACAGGTCCTTGAATGGACCGGGCCCATGAAACGGATCCCGAAAACCCTCGATCCCCAGCGGCTTCCGGGGATCGTCGTCGACAACTCGGTCGCTCAGGTGACCGGCGATTGGGTCAGCAGCGAGTCGATCGATGGCTATGTCGGCTCGGACTATTTGCACGATAACGATGAAGGGAAGGGGGACAAGTCGGTGACGTTCGCCCCCAAGCTCCCCCGGGCGGGGTTGTATGAAATCCGCGTCTACTACACCCCCAACGCCAACCGGGCCGCCAAGGTCCGCGTGACCCTCGAAAAGGGGAACCAAGTGGTCCGGCGATTCACGATGGATCAACGCGGGCCGTCGATGGGAGGCTATCTGTCGTTGGGAGTCCACGCCTTCAGCGACCCGCTGGCCTACCGATTGACGATCTCCAACAGCGGCACGAAGGGGTATGTGATCGTCGACGCCGTCAGCTTCGTCGAACACCTTGGTGATGTCGACCCGACCGCTCGTTGATGATCCGTGACATCCGGCGACGGACGATAAGCGACGGACCACGGACACCTCCCGCGGTTCTGCTTGGCTGAAACGCCGTCCGCCGCCTAGAATCGTCGTTGGGATCGATGACCGACCCGTGAATTCGTGACCGGCGTGCTCGGCAAGGCCCCGGATCACGAAGCCGTCGCAGAGAGGGAGATCGCATGTGCCGTATCGGGCTCGGCTATGGAGTGCTGTGTTGGGGCTTGATCTGGGGTTGGACCGCCGCCGCGTGGTCGGCTCCCGTGAACGTTCCGTTGCAACCGGGGGATGACGTCGTCGCCCCGCTGACGCCGGTGAAGCCGCGCACCCCCGAAGTGCAGAACAAGCTCGAAGCGGTCTCGTGGTACACCACGGGGCGGATGCTGGAAAGCCGCGGCAAGGGGAAGCCGGCCCTCGACGCCTACCGCAAGGCGCTCGAACTCGATCCGACCGCCATCGAGGTCTATCGCTCGATGGTTCCCCTCGCGATGCAGTTGCAACAGGACGACGAGGCGATGCGGCTGGCCCTCAAGGCGGTCGAACTCGATCCCGACGACTATGAGCTCCAACTGCAGATCGGCGTGCAGTTCGCCCAGCGGAATGACTTCGCCGCCGGAATCAAGTACCTCGAACAGGCCCTCGCCTCGAAGAAACTCGATCGGGAATCGCCGACGACGGTCATGCTGCAAATCGAACTGGGGGTTCTTTATCAGGTGACCGGCCAGCTCGAGAAGGCGGCCGACAGTTACGCCCTGGTGTTCGACGCGATCAAGAACCCCGGCAAATACGACCTCGAATTCCGGGCCCGTTCCGCGTTGCTCGCCGATCCGCGCACCAGTTACGAACGGCTGGGGCAGGTGCTGATGGACGGCAAGCGACTGGAACTCGCCGCCGAGGCGTTCGAGTTGGCGTCAAAGTCGAACCGGGTCTCCGCCGGCAACCTGATTTACTACCGCGCGAAGATTCAGCTCCTGTCGGATAAGCCGGCCGAAGCCCTCGCCGAACTCGAAAAGTATCTCTCGGAGCAACGGCAATCGAAAGGCCGCGACGCCTACCTGCTCCTCAAGGAGATCCTCACCAAGCTCGATAAGGGGGACGAACTGGTCGGGCGGCTCGAGGAACTGGCCGCCAAGGATCCGCGCAACAAGCAGTTGCAGTACTTCTATGCCGATGCGCTGATGAACGCGGGGGAACTCGACCGCGCCAAGCAGGTTTATGAAGCCGCGTTGGAATCGGGCGGCGACGGTGTGGGGTACATCGGGCTCGCGGGCGTCCTGCGGCGGATGAAGCGGGCCGATGACCTCCTCAACGTCCTGGGGCAAGGGCTGTCGAAACTCGGGGACGAGGGGCTGCTCGAGTTCGACGCGGAACTGAAGGCGGTGGTCGCCGATGTCGCGCTCGTCGACGCGCTGGTCGCGGCGGGTCGCGGACAATCGAAAGCCGAGCCTCCACAAC
>CAYRVS010000276.1:0-4173 GCA_964427725.1 uncultured Planctomycetaceae bacterium
GCGCGTCGCAGTTGTAGCTGTCCTTCACCTTCCGCATCCCGGCGATCAGATCGGGATGGGCCATCGCGAAGCCGAACCGAATCCCCGCGAGGCTGTACGACTTGCTGAAGGTCCGCGTGATGACGATTCGGTCACCGACCGGGCCGCGCAGCAGTTCCGCGCGGTGTGGTCGATCGGCGAAATCCCCATACGCCTCATCCAGCACCAGCACGCCCTTTTGAGGAACGAGCGCCTCGATCGTCGCGTCGTCCCAGCGATTGCCCGAAGGAGAGTTCGGATTCGGGACAAAGGCGAGCTTGGCCTTGGCAAGGATCGGCGTGGCGGCCGCCAAATCCCAGGACCAATCGGCGTTCAGCCCAATCCGCGCGTGCCGCGTCCCCTGCAAGTCGGCGAGGGTCTCGTAAAGAATGTACGAAGGGTATGGGTAGACGATTTCATCGGCGGCATCGGCGAACGACCGCGTCAGGATCGTCAGGTTTTCGTCGCTGCCGTTTCCCGGCAGGATCCATTCGGGATCGAGCCCGAAGAGTTCGGCGGCGGCTTGACGAAACGCCGTCCCCAACGGATCGGGGTACAGGTTCAACCGGCTGGTCGCAGTCCGTTGGAGCGCTTCGACCACGCGCGGCGACGGCGGGTACGGGTTCTCGTTCGTATTGAGCTTGATCCAGCCCGCGTCTTGTGGTTGCTCCCCGGGGACATACCCGGCGATCCGTTCGATGTTGGGACGAAACCAGCTCATGGCACCTGAATTTCCGGAACGCTGACCAACGACGACCTGCCGTCCACGGCGTCCCCACTCCGATTGTCCGGGTTGCGGAGCCAATCACAAGGGACCGCCGCGCGATCTGTTGACACGCTGTTCCCGACAAATGTTCATCTCCCATTCAGAAGCCCAGGGAAGGCTTTCCGCGGAACACCATCAATTCCCCGCGAAAAAATTCACCGAATCTTCGCGGTTTGCGGGCCGAATCCTCACGAACGCTTCACACAATCTCCACGCGCCACACCGCTCCCTCGCAGACGTTTCCCTACCCAATGTCCGACGTCGAACGTGATTCCCTGCTCCGCCAGTTCCAACGCAGCGTCTGCGATTGCGTCACGCTGACCCCCGTGGTCGACGGCGGTTGGCGCGTCGAATTTCCCTGCCTCAAAGCGGGACCGGCTCCGCTGCGGCTGCTGCACACCGATCATCCGCGGCCGTATCTCCTCAGCGATGACGGCCAAATCGCCGAGCGGCTCGAAGCCTGTCCCTCCGCCGAGCAGTCGCGACATTTGTTGCAGCAGGTGGTCGCCGCCGCCGCGCAGTTCGGCGTTCGCGCCAAGAGCCGCAAATGGCAGATCGAATTCACCCTCGACGACGCGGGGCTGGGGATCTCGGCGTTGTTTCAGTTCCTCAGCCGCTGCGACGTCCTGCTCCGTTCGGACACCGGGTCGTTCCCCAGGGTGACGACCCGCGACGAAGTGTTGCGGCTGCTGAAAGACCTCGCCGGTCCGCACGCCGAGCGGGTCCTCGCACACGCCCGGCACCCCGGCGATGATTTAGGGGGCTTCGCGCCGATCCGCTGCCCGACGAATCCCCCGTGGCTGATCGTGGTGATCGAAAGTGACGAGGACGCCCAGCACGCCCTGTCGTCGATCCAGCGTCAACGCCATCAGGTCCCCGGCACGCGGTCGCTGGCGCTCTATCAGAATCAACGCCGCATCGACCGGCATCTGGTCGCCCGGCTGACCGACGAAGTCGACCGCCAAGTCTCCTCGATCCACGAAACCGACCGCATCCAGGCGATCCTGCGCGAAATCCTCGCGACGGTGGCGTGATCGATGGCACGCATCCCGCCGTTGGCGGCCGCCGTCGGGATTCTGTACAACGCCCCCCATCATGCCTGGGTGGTTTTTGCTTGTCTGGTTCGCGGCATCCGCCGGGATGGCCAAATGGCTCTCCATGGCGAGCAATCGCCTGCACGCCTTCGGGTGGCGGCGGGTGCATCTCAAGCGGGCCAATGCCGTGCACAGTCTGCTCCTCGTCGGCTATCCCGTGCTGTGCGGGTGGTCGCTGGGACTCACGGGGCCGCGGCTGCTCTGGACGGAGGACTGGTCGCGGCTCAGCGTCGCGGGTGGACTCGCGCTGGGGATCGGGCTCGCGGGGACGATCTGTCTGATCGTCACGACGATCGAACATTGGCGCTATCGCCCCCCCGCCGCGCAGACCGATGAACGATCGCGGCTGGTCGACCTGACCGCCGAACGCGAACAGTTCCTTGGCGCGGGACGCGGCGGTCACTTGGCCAGGCTCCCCGGTAACGAACAATTCAGCCTCGAAGTTCATGAGCGGACCTACACCTTGCCGCGACTTCCCGCCGGCTGGGACGGCGTGACGCTGGTCCATTTCTCCGACGTCCATTTTCGCGGCGTGATCAGCGAACGCTACTTTCAACGCGTGATGGAAGAGGTGGCGCGGCTCGAACCCGAGGGAATTCTCTTCACCGGCGATCTCCTCGACCGTCGCGATTGCCTGAGCTGGATCCCGCGGACGTTCGGTCGGTTGTCGGCGCCGTTGGGCTGCCTGTTCATCCTGGGAAATCACGATTGGTACGTCGGTTGTGAACCGCAAATCCGCGAGTCGCTCACGGCGTGCGGCTGGACCGATGTCGGCAGCCGAACGCTCGATCTGACGCGCGGAGGGGAGGTGCTCTCGATTTGCGGCAACGAACGGCCGTGGTTGGGTCGGTTTCCTAATCTTGCCGATGTGCCGGCGGAGCGCTTTCGTCTCGCCCTGTGCCATAGTCCCGACCAGATCGATTGGGCCCGTACCGTGGGGATCGATTTGCTCCTCGCGGGGCACACGCATGGGGGGCAAATCAGGCTGCCGATTCTGGGGCCGATCTATGCTCCCAGTTTGTACGGCTGCCGTTATTCGGCGGGGGTCTTTCAGGTCGGGGAGACTCTGATGAGCGTCACGAGAGGGATCTCGGGCCGCGAGCCGATCCGGTATGGTTGCCGGCCGGAGATCGTGAAGTTGACGTTGCGACGGGGTGTGCCCGACCGGACCGCACGATGACCACTCGGCTGACACCGACACGGATCGGTGGGTGGGTGATGGCGGGGGCCGCGTGGTTGATCGTCGCGGTAGGGGTGCTGCTGCATCTGTGCGTCCAGGATCGCTGGCCGATGCCGTGGTGTCTGATGTATTACGGATTGCCCCGGCCGGTGTTGTGCGGGATCAGCGGGATCGGGTTGATCGCCATCGTGCGGAGTGAGCGACAAGGCCGGCCGCGCCGCATGGCTTGGGCTGTCTTCCTCGCGATGTTCGGATGGGTGGCGTGGGGCGATGTCGGTTGGCAATTCGCGGGGTCGTCCTCTGGGCGCGAGGCCACGACGTTGCGGGTCGCGTTGTGGAATACGTGTCATCTGCCGCGCGGCATCGAAGGGGCGGTGGCGAATATCACCCGGTTCGATGCCGATCTGATCGGACTGGTCGAGGCGGGCGAGACGACTCCCGCCGACTTGGCGCGCTGGCGCGACGCGCTTGAAGCCCGGGGGCTCGATTACGAGGTCGCCTCGACGCGGCCGGGGATGCTCTGGCTCAGTCGACGACCAGCTAAGATCGGCGAACCGATTGATCTCGGGATCACCAGCGACGCGGTGCCGCTCGAGTTCACGCACGCCGGGCGGCCTTGCCGAGCGGTGCTGGTCGACATCGCCGCGCGGGTCGATGTGCCGAGGCATCCGTCGTTCGCGAAACTCGCGGCCCAACGGGAGGCGTGGCGTGATGAGCCGCTCATCGTGCTGGGAGACTTCAACACGCCGCCGGAGTCGACGGCGTTCGACGTGTTCGATGGCTGGCTGCGGCCGACGTCGTCCATACAGCGAGCGGGTTATCGACCGACGTGGCCGGTCCCGGTTCCGGTCCTGACGCTCGACCAGATTTGGGTCTCGGCGGAATGGACTCCGGTGACGGGTCGGACCGGGTGGAGTTGGTCGAGCGACCATCGACCGGTGCTGGTCGACCTCACAATCGCTACAACCGGACCAAACCCCCAAGCCAGATCAAAATCGATCGAAGTTCCCTGAGTCGACCGCCCACCCACCCGCGTAGTCTATATTCACGGGTCAGGACGCTAGTGCACTGTCACATCAAGGAACGGGGGTAGACGGACTTGAGTTTGATGCGGG
>CAYRVS010000277.1:0-4132 GCA_964427725.1 uncultured Planctomycetaceae bacterium
TCCGAAGCCCATCCTGAATCCGATTCATGAATTCGATCACCGACGAACATGTTTCGGATTTCGTGCTTGGGATTTCCTTCGGATTTCGAGCTTCGAATTTCGGATTTTCTTCGAATTCTCCCCTCGCTGTCACGTTTGCAGTTCGACCAGATCCCCCTCGGTAAGCACGTGGTCGCGGCCGACCGTCTTCGGCGTTGTCGAATCCGCGCTCCATACCTTCGCGGTCTTCAGCCGGCGTTCCAACTCCTTGTGCAATTTCGCGGCGACGTCGGCGATGGTCGTCCCCGGCGAAAACGTGAGGGGCGCGGTTCGGTTCACGGGTTGACCGGGTGTCTTCGTGTAGATCCGTAGCACGTTCGCGGTCTTCGCGATCGCCCGCCGTAATGGTTCGTGTTGATCGGCTTCCGCGAGGTCGACCGTAAGCCACGCGCCGAGGTCGCCCCGGGCGACGAGTTCCGCGGCCCATCTGTTGACCGCCGGATGCATGTCGCCGTGCGTGCCGACGAGCAACGTCCGCAGTTCCACCACCGCGAGATCGTCGTCGGCGAGCCCGGTTCGGGCGCTCAAGCGGGTATGTCGACGAGCCAATTCGTCACGCAGCGACTCGAGTTCGATAGTCGCCGTCTCGTCGCGGCCATCACAGACCAGGATCACGCCGTCGGCGGCGCGGATCAGGTTCAAGAGTCCCGGCTCGATCCCCGCCGTTGTGAGGGGGGGCGTATCGACGAGTTGGAAGGCGAGGTCTTCCCAAGGCAGCATGCCCGGGAGGGGCTCGCGCGTCGTGAAGGGATAATCGGCGACCTCGGGCTCGGCGGAGGTCAACGCGCGGAGCAGTCGACTTTTGCCGACGTTCGGCGGACCGAGGATCACCAGCGTGGCCGCCCCTTGTCGCGCGAGCCGATAAGGACGGCCGCCGCCGACGGGGCTGGTCTGTTCGGCCGTCAGTTGTCGCCGCAGCGCTTTCAGCCGCGTTTTCAAATCGGCCTGCAGCTTCTCGGTCCCTTTGTGTTTGGGGACGAGTTGCAGCATCGCTTCGAGCGCGGCGAGCCGTTCCGGAGTGGTTCCCGCGCGGCGAAAAGCGAGTTCGGCCCGTTGATACTGCGGCGTCAGATTGGCGGGCATGGCGGCGGCTCCGCCCCGTTGGAGTCCAAAGACAACCTCAAAGGGTGGCTGGGCTCGGCCGTCAGGCCGCCCCCGGTTCTGGGTGTCAAACAGGCTTCGAGCGCCCTCGTTGGGGGCGGACGAAGACGTCCGACCCCAGCCACCCTTTTCGGGGTCAGCGCTGGCCGGCTTACTTCCCGAACAGCATCCCGTGGACGAACAGATCGAGGTAGAAGACGAGGGCCATCAGGCTGAGGAGGAAGAAGAGACCGAGGTAGGTCGCCCCGATCAAGACCTTTTCGCTGGGGCGTTTCCGCGTGATCGCTTCCCACAGCAGAAAGACCATGTGCCCTCCGTCGAGCACCGGAATCGGCAGGAAATTGAGGACCGCCAGGTTCAGGCTGAGGAAGCCCAGGAACAGCAGCAAGGGGACGATGCCGCTTTGGGCCGAGACGAACGCCGCCTGCGCGATTCCCATCGGACCATGCAACTCCTTGACCGACAACCGGAAGGTCAGCAGGCTGCGGAGCGTCTGATAGATGCTGCCGATGGTGTTCTGCGTATTGGTCCAAGCCATCGTGAAGGCTTCGGGGACGCTGCGAGCCTGCTCGATGACCGTGCGGGGCTTCAGCCGCAAGCCGATCCGCGGAATCGGCCACGTGTCATCGGCTTGCGGGACGACCGTCACCACCTTGGGCGCGGCGACATCCTTCTCCTTCAAGGTCAGCCGCACTTCGCGTTGCGGGGCAAGCTGCAGGCTGTAAAAGACGTAGACCCAGTTGTACTCGGCTTTCGCGTCGTCATCGTCCGCGAAATCGATCGTGATCGGTTTGTCTCCCAGCGCATCCTTTTTGACGCTGGCGGGAAGCAGCAACTCGACCTTCTGGATGTGTGAGTTCGGTTGAATCCCGGCGGTGGCGGCCGGCCCGCTCGGATCGACATCCAGAATGAACCGCACGACGTGCATCGCAATCCCGATCGCCGGGACCGCCAGGGGTTCCCCTTGCAGCTCGACGGGGTCGACCCAGCCGGGACGGTTCTCGGGGACGACCTTCAGCGTGACCTCTTCCCGCGGCCCGGTCGGATTCTGCCGCGTGATCACCAATTCGACCTCTTGCCCATGCAAGGCCGCGAGTTCGTGCGGCACCTTAAGGGGATCGATTTCCAACCCCACGCTGCGGCCGTTGATTTTCGCCAGTTTGTCGGACGGCAGGAGTCCCGCGCGTTCGGCGGGACTGCCCGCCTGGACCGACGCGATCGGCCCCGCGTCGAGTTTGATCCCGAGCGTCCGGAACGGCACGGTCCCCACCGTGATGTCGATGGGGGCGGCTTCCCCGGCGCGTTTCACCGTCACCGTCACGGGGTCAACCCCGCGTGCGGCAAGAAGATCCTGGAAATGAGCGAACGAACGGACCTCCGTCCCGCCGACCTTGAGCAC
The DNA here is from genome assembly GCA_964427725.1 of uncultured Planctomycetaceae bacterium. GTDB lineage: Bacteria > Planctomycetota > Planctomycetia > Planctomycetales > Planctomycetaceae > DSVQ01. The sequence goes on from CAYRVS010000277.1 coordinate 2,540, forward strand.
CTGATCGCCGAAGGCGAACGGCGGGGTTGCGGCGGCGGCGGCGGAATCGGCGAACGCCGGCTGCTTCTCGGGATCGGAGTCGATGAGCTCCAGCCCCGCCGATGGCGCGATGCCGATTTGCGGGCGCGTGCCGGAGAGGTCGGGGGTGATCTTCGCCTTGAACGGGGTGCCGTCGTCATGCACGCCGCGCAGTTCGATGTCCCCCGTCGAGACTGCGATGTTGAGCCCGAGATCGCGGAAGTTGGTCACTTCGCGACCGTTGAAGTGGGTGACCAGGTCGCCGCGGCGGATGCCCGCCTCCCAGGCGGGTTTCCCGGGGCGGACGTCGCCGATCACCGGAGCGAGCGACTCCGAGCCGAAGCCGAACGCGGCGGCATAGAACAGGATCGCGGTGATGCTGTTCATGATCACGCCGGCCGAGATGATCGCCATGCGTTGCCAGACGGTCTTCGAGATGTACGAACGGGGATCGGCGGCGATCTCTTCGTTGGTCATCTGCGAAGGATCGGCGTCGTCCTGGCCCAGCATCTTGACGTACCCGCCGAACGGGAACGCCGACAGGGCGTAGGTGGTCTCGCCCCACTTGAAGCTCCATAGGTCGGGACCGAAGCCGATGCAGAACCGTTCGACGTTGACGTCGCACCACTTCGCGACCGCGAAATGGCCCAGTTCATGCAGGAAAATGACCAGCCCCAGCCCGAGCAGCGCGCCGAGCACGCCGACGGCCTGCGAGGTCCACGAGGCCAGATCCCAACTCAAGGCAGCGAGGATTTCCACCGCAACATCTCCCGGCGAGCCCAGGCGTCCTGGCGCCACAGGTCCGACAGCGTCGGGCTCGCCTCATACTCATGATGCATCAAGATCGCGCGGCAACCCGCCGCGATTTCCGGAAACCGCAGCCGGCCCTGCAAAAACCGTTCGACGGCGACTTCGTTCGCCGCGTTGAGGACCGCGCCGCAGGTTCCCCCGCGACGGGCGACTTCGAAGCCCAACTCGAGCGCGGGGAACGCCTCGAAGTCGGGCCGTTCAAAGGTCAGATTCTTGGCGGTCCGCCAGTCCATCCGCGGACTCACCCCCGGCCAACGTTCCGGATAGCTGAGCGCGTACTGGATCGGCAGCTTCATATCCGGCGGCGAGAGCTGCGCGACCGTCGAACCATCCCGGAACTCGACCATCGAATGGACGATCGACTGCGGATGGACGACGACCTCGATCTCATCGGCAGCCAGCCCGAACAACCACCGGGCTTCGATGATTTCCAAGGCCTTGTTCATCATCGTCGCGGAATCGATGGTGATTTTCTTCCCCATCTTCCACGTGGGATGCGCGAGCGCCTGGTCGATGGTGACATCGTTGAGTCGCGCCGATGACCAGCCGCGAAAGGGACCGCCGCTGGCGGTCAAGGTGATCTTGGCGAGGTCTTCGCGTCGGCCCGCCGCGAGGCATTGAAAGATCGCCGAATGTTCGCTGTCGACGGGGAGCAGTTCCGCATGGGTGCGGTTGGCGCTCGCGGTGACCACCGGCCCGCCGACCACCCAAGTCTCTTTTTTCGCCAAGGCGCCCCGTTTGCCGCACTCCAGGGCGGCGAGCGCG
>CAYRVS010000278.1:0-3927 GCA_964427725.1 uncultured Planctomycetaceae bacterium
CGTTATAGGTGTATTGTCTAAAGTTCTGTCGTCGAGCCGGCTCGCTTGTTATCAGGACCAGACCATGACCACGCGCATCTCGCTCGGACTCATCCTCTTGTGGGGAATCCTGACTCTGCCCGGACCGGCGATCGCCGACGAGCGGCCGACGGATCCGCAGACGGTCTCCGGCCTCGTCGGCGAGACGTATGTGGATGGCGGCTCGACCGCGTTGTCGATCCCGAACTTACGCGCCATTCCGGGACCACCGGGACCGCACATCGCGCTCTACGCCATCGACGCGGACGGCGCGAATCCTCGACAAGTGGCGATCGTGCCCGACTATCCGATCATCAATTCCCCCGAAGTCTCCCCGGATGGCGAATGGGTCGGAGTCGATGGCTGGAAGCACGGCGAGACCTTGACCGAAGCGCACCTGATCCTCATCCACATCAAAACCGGGGCGATCGTCGATCGCGGCTTGGGGGCGATGCCATCGTGGTCCGCCGATGGGAAGTGGATCGCCTATTCACGTTATGGACAGCATGGCGAACCGCGCGGCGTCTTCGTCGGCAGCGTCGATGGGACGAAGGAAGCCCTCATCGACCGGGAAGGCTGGGCCATCGCCTGGTCGCCCGATGGACGGCGTCTGGCCTATGTCCTGAATGGCGACTTGATCATCGTGGATGTGGCGACGAACGAGCGTTACCCGGTCTTTGGGGCGAACGCCTCCCCCTTCGTCCACCTCTATCACAATCCGAAGTGGTCTCCCGATTCGCGCCGCGTCGCCGTTCAGGGGATCATGCGGGGACTGTTGCGAACGTCGAAGCTCGCCACGGTCTCCGCCGCGAAAGGCACGCCCGACTTGCAGTTGGTGGGCGATGCAACCGACCTGCTCCCTGATATCGGCTGGTCGAGTGATGGTTCCACGCTGATCGTCCCGTCACGCGCCGCGCCCGACAAACCGGGCCAATTGTGGGAGGTGACCCTCGCCGGACGTCAACCTTTTCCCGGCCAACCGACCGATCGACACAACGGCGGCAACGGTTGGTCGCCGGATGGAAAGACCTTGTATTTTGTCTCCGCGAAATGAGGCTCGTACCCCGTGGTCTCCCGGAAAGCCAACCGACGATCGCTGGGTTACGCCTGCGGCTAACCCAGCCTACGGGACTTCGGGACTAACCCAGCCTACGAGACTCCTTCCCACGAACAGGATGGCATTCGTCCCGGCCAAGCGTCCGATCCATCAGAACAGCCGTTCGCGGGCCGCGATCAGCCAGTTGGCGAACTTTCGCCCGGTCATCGACAACGGATAGGACGCGAATTCGGTCGGTGCGACCCAGGCCAACTCGGCATCGCGGCGCAGCGTCCCGGCAGCCACCTCCGCTTGGAAGCAGCGGAGCAGGATGCGGTAGCGGGTCACGCCATGTTTGAGACTGGTCACTTCGGGGCCGAGCATGATTTCCAGACCAGTCTCCCCGCGGACCCCCTCCACCAAGACCGCGACGAGTGAGTTCTCGGCTGGGATCGTGTACCGAGGAAAATCCCAAAGGCCCGCCCAGCGTTCGGCGGGCGTCCGTCTGCGCAGGAGATATTTTCCGTCGGCTTCGATCGCCACCGTCGCATCGACGACGTCCGTTAGCTCCGGCCGCTTCGCCGGCCGGGGAATCACATGTTGCGTCCCTTGGGCGAACGCCGCGCACCAGCGCTGAACCGGGCATTGAGGGCAAGCGGGTTGTGTCGGGGTGCAGACGAGCGCTCCCAAATCCATCAGCGATTGGTTGATCTCTCCGGGATGCCAACTTGGCATCGGTGTCGTGGGCGTCGTTTCCACCAAGTTGGTCGCGAAATCCCACAGGGCACGCTGTGCCGCCGATCCGGCGAGTTCCCGATCCTCTCCCAACAATCGCGCATAGAGCCGTTGAGTGTTGGCCTCGACAATCGGAGCGGGTTGTTGAAACGCGAACGACACGATCGCCCCGGCGGTATAGCGGCCAACTCCCGGCAATTCGCGGAGTGTCGCAAGCGCTCGCGGAAACGTCCCCGCATGGTCGGTCATGATCTTTCGCGCCGCGGCGTGCAGATGGCGCGCACGCCGATAGTAACCGAGCCCTTCCCATAGCCGCAGGACTTCAGACTCGTCCGCTTCGGCCAATGACTCGAGCGTGGGAAACCGCCGCAAGAACCGCTCGAAATACGGCACGACGGCGGCGACCGTCGTCTGTTGCAGCATGATCTCGCTCAGCCAGACGCGGTAGGGATCACCACACGCCCGCCAGGGAAGATGCCGTCCATGTTGCTCGGCCCAACGGAGCAGCGCGGCGAGGAAGCCTCGTCGTTGCCGCAGCGTCCAGACATTCCCCTCCGTGGTCATTGATGATCCCCCGCGTCGGGACGTCGCCCGACTGGAGGGATGATGGAGGGGCATGGGCGAGGCGTCAATCGAGTGTCGAAGACGCGCTCGCCGGTGGCTCGCGGCTAAACCGTGTGGGTGCGATGGGGGTGGGGCGCGATGGGGGGATTACGTCAGGTCGTGGAGGGGGCCGTCGCCGCAGTAGTCGGGATTGCCGAACCGTTCGAGGCGATGGCCGAAGGCGTGCGCGAACGACATCAGTAATCGGTTGTGAGCCACGCCGCCGTATTGCAGGCCGCGGCCCATCTTGAAGTCGAGGCCGTTCCCGACCATCACGAAGGGGATGTTGTCGAGGGTGTGCGAATTCCCCTGGCCCAGTTCGTTCGTCCAAACGATGGTCGTGTTGTCGAGCAGGCTGCCGTTGCCCCCCGGTTCCGGCGTCTCGGCGAGCCGTTTCGCCATGTACGCGACCTGCTCGCAGTACCAGGTGTTGATGCGGGTCAGCTTGTCGACCGCCGAGTCGTTGGAATCTGGCTCGTGCGACAGTTCGTGATGCCCTTCGTCGATGCCGATCCACCGCATCTTCGCCCCGCCGACCGAATTGGTGATCTGGTAGGTCGCGACGCGGGCGAAGTCGTTGGCGAAGCTGTTGACGAGCAGCTCCGTCTGCATCCGGGCGATCGTCGGCAGGTTGTCGTTTTCCGATTTCACGCCGGGGTCGAGTTCCGGAATCGGATGAGGGAGTGTGAGCTGCCCCGTCGATTGGAGTTCGCTTTCGAGTTCCCGCACGAAGCCGGCGTGTTCCTCCAACAGTTTGCGATCCTCGCTGCTGACGAGCGATTGCACCTTCTTGAGGTCGGCCTGGACGTCATCGAGAATGCTGCGTAGCGTCGCTTGATCGCGCAGCCGTCCATAGAGCTTGCCGAGCATCTGGTATGGATCGTCGATGGGAGCCAGCGGCTTGTTCGGGCCGGCGTAAGACATGCGGGTCCAAGTGTCGGCCCGGTCGGGGACCATCACACCGAATTCCAGGGAACCGAACCGGGTTTGCGTCGCGGGGTTGGCCTGAAGAAAGTTTTTGAGTTCCTGATCGATCGACAGGCCGCTGGCCCAACCGGCGGGAGTGTGCGAGCCCCCTTGGATGTTGCCGGGGAAGAGTTCGCAGCCGGTGAGTAGGCAGCCCATGCCGCGCATGTGGTTGTCGCCGTCCCCTTGGATGCGGTCGTTGACCCCTTTCAGGACCAGGGTGCGGTCGCGGAAGGGTTCCAGCGGGGCGAGGATCGACTTGAACGCCGCCAGCGGACCGGCTTCGTCGGGCCAGAAATTCTTGGGGATCACGCCGTTCGGGCTGAAGACGACGACCAACCGCTGCTTCCGGGCCTGCTGATTCGCGAAGCCCAGACTGGGCAAATTGAGGACGAAGGGCAAGGCGGCGGCGCTCAGGCCCAGGTCACGCAGGAATTCGCGGCGGCTGGCGAAGCGAGACATCGTCGATTTCTCCGGCGGGCAAGCAGGCGGGCCTTGGCGGCATCGGCAGAGTTCAGGCAGGTTTTTGAATTTTAGGCACAACGCATCAACAAATGCGAGGAGAGACC
>CAYRVS010000279.1:0-3898 GCA_964427725.1 uncultured Planctomycetaceae bacterium
GTCGACGAGTTCCTGAAGGCGGGCTTGCGGATTTTCGGGCCGACCAAGAAGGCGGCCGAGCTCGAGGGGAGCAAGAAGTTCGCCAAAGAGCTGATGCGACGGGCCGCCGTGCCGACCGCCGACTTCCGCGTCTTCACGAACGCCGCCGAGGCCCTCAGCTATCTGGAGGAGCGCGAAGTCCAGCGGGTGGTGGTCAAGGCGGACGGACTCGCGTCGGGGAAGGGAGTCATCGTCTGTTCGACCCGCGAAGAAGCCGCGACGGCGGTCAAGCAGATGCTGATCCACAAGGAGTTTGGCGCGGCGGGCGAACGGATCGTCATTGAAGACCGGCTCGAAGGGCAGGAAGCGAGTCTGCTGGCGCTCGTCGACGGCCAGACGATCGTGCCGCTCGAAGCCGCGCAGGATCACAAGGCGGCGTACGACGGCGACACCGGTCCCAACACGGGGGGCATGGGGGCCTACTGCCCGACGCCGGTCATCACGTCGGACGTGGTCGATCTCGCGGTCGAAAAGATCCTGATTCCGACCGTCCACGAACTGCGCAAGGACCATCGTCAGTTTCGCGGCTGCCTGTACGCGGGGCTGATGCTGACGAATCAAGGCCCGAAGGTGCTCGAGTTCAACGTCCGCTTCGGCGACCCCGAAACGCAGGCGGTCCTGATGCGGTTGAAGTCCGACCTCGCCACGGTGCTGTATGCGACGGCGGAAGGGAAACTCGATGAATGCGAGCCGCTCGAGTGGGATCCGCGGCCGTCTGTGACGGTGGTGATGGCCGCCGAGGGCTACCCCGCGAGTTACCGGAAAGGGGAGGTGATCCGCGGGCTGGCCGAAGCGGCGGAGGTTCCCGACGCCAAGGTCTTCCACGCGGGAACCCAACTGAAACACGATCAGGTGGTGACCGACGGCGGCCGCGTGCTCGGGGTCACCGCGCTGGGTGACAACCTCGCGCAAGCGAAACTCCACGCCTACCAGGCGGTCAAATGCATCCGCTGGGACGGCGCGTGGTGCCGCAAGGACATTTCGGACAAGGCGCAGGGGTTGATGGTCGATGGTTGAGGGGCGATGGTTCCAAGAATCTCGCGCGCTCGCCAAGGTCAACTCGTTCCCGGCATCGGACCATCAACCCTCAACCTTAGACCATCGACCCTCCCCATGCTGCTTCCAAGACTGCGCTCGATCGTCGGTGATGACGGCGTCCTTTCGTCGCCGGACGAGCTTCTCGTCTATGAGTGCGACGGGTACGTTGTCGAAAAGGCCGTCCCCGAAGTGGTCGTCTTTCCCACGACGACCGCCCAGGTGCAGGCGATTGTGCGGCTCTGCAACGAGCTGAACGTCCCGTTCGTACCGCGCGGCGCGGGAACCAGTCTCGCCGGCGGGTGTTTGCCGGTCGGCGGCGGGGTGATGATCGCGCTGACGAAGATGCGGCGGATTCTCGAGGTCTCGGTCCGTGATCGGTACGCGGTGGTCGAGCCGGGACTGGTCAACGTTCATCTGACACAGCATCTGAAAGGCTCGGGGTATCACTACGCTCCCGACCCCTCCAGTCAGGGGGCCTGTACGATCGGCGGCAACTTCGCCACCAACTCCGGCGGGCCCCACACGCTGAAATACGGCGTGACGGTGAATCATGTGTTGGGGGCGGAAGTCGTCCTCCCGGATGGGTCCGTCATCGAACTGGGCGGGCGGACGGAAGACATCCCGGGTTACGACCTCACCGGATTGTTCGTCGGCAGCGAGGGGACGCTGGGGATTTGCACCAAGTTGACCGTGCGGTTGACGCGCGATCCGGCGGCGTTCCGCACGATGCTTGGCGTCTTCGAGACCGTCGACGACGCGACGCAGGCCATCAGCCGGATCATCGGCGCGGGAATCGTCCCGGCGGCGCTCGAGATGATGGATCAAGGGATCGTTCAGGCGATCGAGGGGGCCTTCCATTTCGGCTTCCCGCTCGACGCCGGCGCGGTGCTGCTGATCGAAGTCGACGGACTCGACGTCGCGGTCGATGAGGAAGCCCGGCAGATCATCGGCCTCTGTCAGGAATCGGGAGCGCGCGAAGTGCGGCAGGCGAACAACCCGAAAGAACGCCAGCTTTTGTGGAAATGCCGCAAGCAGGCGTTCGGCGCGATCGGCCGGCTCAGCCCCAGCTACTGCACGCAGGACGGCGTCGTGCCGCGGACGAAGCTTCCCGAGATTCTCCGGTTCATCATCGCCTGCGGCGCGCGGCACCAAATCCGCATCGTCAACGTCTTCCACGCGGGGGACGGCAACATCCACCCGATTCTGCTGTTCGACGAACGGGACGCCGATCAGGTGCAACGGGTTCTCGCCGCGAGCGACGAGATCTTGAACGAGTGCATCAACCTCGGAGGGAGCGTGACGGGCGAGCACGGCATCGGCGTCGAGAAGATCAGCTTCATGAATCGCCTCTTCACTCCCGACGACCTCGCGGTGATGCAGTCGATTCACGACTGCTTCAATCCCGACCAGCGCTGCAGCCCGGGGAAGCTGCTGCCGACCTCGGCCGGATGCGGCAACGAACACTACATTCGCACGAAACCGGCGAAACGCGCGATGGCGTGAAGGTGACGCGTCGAACGCGCGACCACCTAATACTCGCCGACGACTTCCCCTTCGCGGATGCTGGTCATCGCGGCGAAGGTGGGACGGTGAATGTTTTCCGAGATGAAGCGCACCGCGCCGTCTCCCATGACGACATGCGCCCCCCCGACGTGCTCGGACTGCATCTGACCGACGTGCAGCGTCGGAAAATTCGGCGGGTGGATGATCGGATTGCCGAAGGCGTCGGCTTCGCTGATCGTCGGCCCGCTGTGCACCAGCATCAACGTCGCCGCCGATTCGGGCGCGTTGTCGGGGGACATGATCCGCGGAAAGACTTCGGCACCGGGGACCACGCCCACCCAGGTCTTGTCGCTCAGCCGCGAGGTGTGCTCGCCGAGCAACACGGTGTTCGAGAGACCGTCGGTGACATCGGCGAACCGAATCCGCGAATTGCGGAAGAAGGGGCCATCCGCCAAGCGTGAGGCGTCACCGTTCAGCCCGCCCGTTGGCCCGCCGCAGTTGTCCCAGCATTCCTCTTGGCCATGGCTGGCGACGTAATGGGACCGCCCGAGCCGGATTTGCCGCCCCCCCTTGAGGAGCGGAGCGTTGCCGGCATCGACCAGCGTGAACGGGTCGTGGCCCCCGCTGACCGAGGGACACAGGAAGACCGTCAGTTTGGTCGCGACCGGATTGACATGATTGAGATGCCAGACCGGCAAGCTCGAATTCATGGCCTGTGCGAGGGGGGCCTGATCGAGATACGGAAGCAGCATCGTCCCCCAACCCCACCCGGGCGTCGCGTCCCAGGTGACCGGATCGAAATCCTCGGCGGGGAGCGTCGTGATGTTGCCATAGTTTCCGTAGGAGACGAACCCGGGCGGCATGACGGCATGGGCCGCTTCGTAGTTATGAATCGCCAGCCCAAGCTGCTTCAGGTTGTTACGGCACTGGGTCCGGCGGGCGGCTTCGCGCGCCTGCTGGACCGCCGGCAGGAGCAGGGCGATCAGGATGGCGATGATCGCGATGACGACCAGCAGCTCAATCAAAGTGAACCCGGGGCGGCACGACGCGGTCGCTGGGTGATTGCAATGACGATGCATGATTCTGTCGCCGGAGAAGATGATTTTGATCAGTCAAAACACTGGCGAATCCTACAATGGGCCATGGGCCATCACAAGTCAAAATCAGTCGATTTGCCGGAAGTTTCCTGATCGCTCAGGCGCGGCTCGCACGGGGCGAATGTCGCCGTGGAACTTGAACGGGGCGCGCGGTCGCCGTAACAAAGAAGCCCAGGGAACGCGTTCCCTGGGCTTCGGGGGGCATCAAGATCCCGTCCGTC
>CAYRVS010000280.1:0-3802 GCA_964427725.1 uncultured Planctomycetaceae bacterium
GCTCGATCGACATCGTGATCGGCACACACCGCCTCGTCTCGCAGGACGTCCGTTTCAAGGATCTCGGCCTGTTGGTGATCGACGAGGAGCAGCGGTTCGGCGTCGAAACGAAAGAGCTGCTCAAGCATCTGCGGCTGGAGGTCGACGTGCTGACGTTGTCGGCGACGCCGATCCCCCGAACGCTGCATCTTTCGCTGCTGGGCGTGCGCGACATCTCGAATCTGGAAACGCCGCCCCGCGACCGGGTGGCGATCGAGACCCGCGTTTGCCGGTGGGACGGCGAACTGATTCGGCACGCCATCGTCCGCGAGCTGAATCGCGGCGGGCAGATCTATTTCGTCCACAACCGGGTCTACAACATCGAGACCATCGCCGATCGACTGGCCGCGATCGTCCCCGAAGCGAAACTGGGGATCGTGCATGGGCAGATGCCGCAGCATGAACTGGAGGAGTCGATGCTGCGATTTGTCCGGGGGGAGACCGATATCCTGCTCGCGACGACGATCATCGAGAGCGGGCTCGACATCCCCAACGCCAACACGATCTTCATCCATCAGGCCGACGGATATGGGCTGTCGGACCTCCATCAACTCCGGGGCCGCGTCGGACGGTACAAACATCGGGCGTACTGCTACCTGCTGCTGGAGGAAGGGAAAAGCCTGACGAGTACCGCGGCGCGGCGGCTGAAGGCGATCGAAGAGTACAGCGAGCTCGGCGCGGGGTTCAAAATCGCCATGCGCGATCTGGAGATTCGGGGGGCGGGGAACATTCTGGGGACCGAGCAGAGTGGGCACATCGCCGCCGTCGGGTACGAGCTTTACTGTCATCTTTTGGAAAATGCGGTCCGGGCGCTGAAACGGGAGCCGCTGCGGCAGCATCGACATGTCGCGGTCGATCTGCCACTCGCCGCTTACCTGCCGGAGAGCTACGTCCCCCCGGGCAGGCAAAAGATCGAGCTCTATCGGAAAATTTCGCTGGTCCAGACCGCCGAGCAGTTGGAATCTTTGCGCGGGGAGATTCGCGATCGGTTCGGGCCGATCCCCGCGCCGGTCGAGCAGTTGCTCGAGCTTCGGCAACTTCAGCTGCTCGCGCTGGCGTGGCAGATTGACGAGATTCGGCTCGAAGCTGGTTACGCCGTCTTTGGTTACCGCATTCCGCGGAAGATCCAGAAGCTCGCCAAGGTGTCGCCGATCACGCTGCGGGTGGTGGACGAGCGTCACGCATTTTTGGTCTTGCCGCTGCGACTGAAGGCCGAAACCGAGTTGTTGCCGCTGCTGAAGTCCGTCTTGCAGGTCGGAGCGGACGATCAGTACAACACGCCGTTGGTCACGGGGGGTGTGGCGAACCGATGAATCCGCGCGGGAGCGGCGCTCCCCGCACAGAGCCGGCGATATGCGACGCAGGAAGCGCGAGACACATCCGTCGAAGCCGGCCGGTTGGCTGTTGGGACTGGCGCTCGCCGGGAGCCAGTTCGTCGGCTGCAAGTCGATGGCCAAGCACGACAACCCCGTGCTCCAACCGCCCCCCCGCCGGGTGACGCTGGACGACACCGAAGTCGAACAACGGATCGCCGCGGCCGAAGGTGAAACCGGCGCGAGCGAGATTCTGCAGACCGCCGCCGGGGACCAGGTCGGGACCACGAACATCGACGACGCGCGGATCGTGGCGCGGGTGAATGGCGCGCCGATCTTCGCCGCCGATGTGCTCGATCGGTTCCGCGAGCAACTGTTGGCGGTCGAGAAGCAGGTCGCCGAAGGGAAACTCACCGAAGCGCAGTACAAGGCGCTCCGCGAAGACATCGTGCGGACCCATCTGCGGCGGCATATCGAGCGGGTCCTGCTGGTGGAGCGGATGCGGTCCAAGCTGAAGCCGGAACAGCAGAAGCAGGTCGAGGCCCATATCGACAAGCTGTTCGAGGGACGCATCGAGGAACTCAAGCATCAGCTCAAGGTTTCGACCCGCACGGAATTGGAACTCGAGCTCAACAAGCGGGGGACCAGCCTGGACGTGGTCAAGGCCGACTACGCCAACGAACGGATGGCGATGGAATTCCTCTTCAGCAGCATCGAACGTCCCGATCCGCCGACGCGGCCGCAGATCGTCGCCTACTATCAGGAACATCGCGAAGACTATAAGATTCCCGCGCGGGTGAAGTGGCGGGAGGTGAAGGTGACGGTCAGCCGGAAACTGACCAAGTCGCAGGCCGAAGCCAAGATCGAACAAGCCCGCGAGGCCTTGGTCTCGGGCAAGCCGTTCGCCGCGGTCGTCGCCGAGTATTCCGATGGACCGACCGCGCGGGACGGAGGCGCATGGGACTGGACGAACTCCGGCAGTCTTGCCGACCGCGAGCTGGAGGCGATGCTGTTCAAGCTGCCGGTGAACGAACTCAGCGCCGTGTACGCCGGCCGGGGGGCGTACCACGTCGTCCAGGTGCTCGAACGGCAACCCGCCGGCTACACGCCGTTCGAGGAAGTCCAGAAGGCGATCGAGAAGAAGCTCGAAGAGGCCGCGCTGCAGGGGCTGCCGCAGCAGTTCCTCGAGCAATTGTATCGCGAGGCGATCATCGAGACCGACTACGAGCTGCCCAACCCGCCGAAGTCGTGATGCGTGAAGGCATCATGGAAGCCCGGGGAACGCGTTCCCTGGGCTGTTTTTTTGCGCCGACAAATCGGCAACCCATCACGCCGCGGCGGTTTGACGGAAGTGGCCGTCTTCGGTGATGTCGTCGAAGCGGACCGACATCCGTTTCGAGACGCCCGACTCCTCCATCGTCACGCCATACAGGACGTCGGCCACCAGCATCGACCGCTTATGGTGGGTGATCATGATGAACTGCGTGGTGTTCTGGAACTCGCGCAGGACGTTGGCGAAGCGGTCGACATTGGCTTCGTCGAGGGCGGCGTCGACTTCGTCCAGAATGCAGAACGGGCTCGGTTTGGCCTGAAAGATCGCCATGATCAGGGCGATCGCGGTCATGGTCTTTTCGCCGCCGCTGAGGAGCGAGAGACTGCGCAGCTCCTTGCCCGGCGGACGGGCGGTGATCTCGATGCCGCATTCCAGGATGTCTTCGGGATCTTCGAGGACGATATCCCCTTCCCCGCCGCCGAAGACTTTCCGGAAGAGGTGCTGAAAATTCTTGCGGATGGTTTGAAACGTCTCGGCGAAAAGTCGCCGGCTTTCGAGGTTCATCCGGCGGATGATGTCTTCGAGGGTCGCCTTGGCTTCGACGAGATCCTGCAATTGGGTGCTGAGATGCAGGAACCGTTGCTCGAGCTGTTCGAGATCGTTCAGGCTTTCGGTGTTGACGCTGCCGAGGAGCTTCAGCTTCCTTCGTAACCGGGCGACATGGGCTTCGATCTCCGGACGGACTTCCGGATACTCCCGTTCATCGTGCAGCGTCAGGGTCGGCGTGGGTCTGGCGGGCGGAGCGTCGTCGTCGGCGTCCTCAGGCGCGCGACCCGCGGCGGTCGGGCGACCATCCCGCCAAAGGTCCCAGGCGGAGTGCCCCGCCGTCGCGAGGTCCGCGAGCGGGAGTTGGTATTCCTCGTGGATCCGTTCGGCCAGCGTGGCGAGATTCTGCCGCAATTCGCGAAGCCGGAGCTCCTCGGCGTGTTGACGTTCCTGCAGTTCGCGGCGTTCCCGCCGGAGTTGTTGTTCGCGGGCGACGACGTTGTTGCGTTCGAGCCGGACCGCTTCGCGGTCGCCATGTTGACGCCGGACTTCCTGCGTCTGACGATCGGTCTCGACGTGGCCTTCGGTGAGCTGGCCGCGGGTCTTCAGCAATTGCAGTTGAATCTGTTCC
>CAYRVS010000281.1:0-3801 GCA_964427725.1 uncultured Planctomycetaceae bacterium
AAAGGGGAGTTCTTCTTCGACAACGAACAAGGTCGGATGGTCCGCGAGTCGAGCCGCGTGGTGATCGGCGGCGACCTGACGTTCGTCGCGGGGGGCCAGGAACTGCCGGGAAAACTGTCGCTGACGATGTCGAGCACGAACACGTTGCAGCCGTAGCCGTTGCCGCGCCCACACAAACAGCGGCGCGGCGTCAGCCCGCCGTGCGAGCCGTATTGATGGCCTGACGCCGGTCAGGCACCCAACAGCCCTCACCAAGAGCAGGAGATGCCGCGAGCATGCCCGAGCGATTCGCGGACATCGTGCGATCCCACGGCGGGCTGACGCCGCGCCGTTCCTTGGACGGAATGCCGGATGTGTTCCCGCGCGACATCGAGCATGCCGCGCACCGCCGAACCCAACGCGTCGGACACTTTCGAGACGCCGAAAACGTCCCCTCGAAGGCGCACTTTCGACGCGGTAGGATATCAGGGACAAGGGTCACCACGACGGTGTCGATCGTGGGCCCCCCTCGGCATGCCCGCCCGGCGGGTCACAGGTTGGTTGCCAGTCCGATGTCGCTCGCCGACTTTCAGCCGGTCTTTCTCGCGCTCGAAACGCGCGGCGAGGTGGTCGTCGCGCGACTCACCCGGACACATCTGTCCGAAGAAGACAACATCGAGCAGATGGCGCGGGAACTCGTGATGTTGATCGACCAGTATGGTTGTCGCCAATTGGTCCTCAGCTTCGCGGCCGTCGAGTTCGTCACCAGCGCCGCCCTTGGTAAGGTGATCATGGTTCACCGCCGGCTGCGCCGAGAGGGAGGCCGCATGGTGGTCTGCGCGGTTCATGGGACCGTCGCCGAAGTGCTGCATGCCAGCCGGCTGGACGAGTATTTCCGCATCGCCGCGGATGATGCGGCCGCGGTCTCGGTACTCAACGCGACGGCGACGTCGGCCGGGGAAGGATAACGGCGTGGCGCTGCTGGTCGCGGTGGAGGGGATCGACGGTTCCGGAAAGGGAACGCAGGCGGCGCGGCTGGTCGCGGCGCTGCGCGAGCGGGGACTTCGCGCGGAGCTCGTCAGCTTTCCGCGCTATCAGGCGACCGAGTATGGCCGAAAAATCGGCGATTTTCTGAATGGTCGGTTCGGAGCGCTCGAACAGGTCCATCCGCTGTTGGTCGCCCTGCTGTTTGCCGGCGATCGATTCGAAAGTCGCGACTGGCTGCTGGAGCTCGCCGAGACGAATCAGATTCTCGTCTGTGACCGCTACATCGCCTCGAACATCGCCCATCAAGGGGCGAAGGCGGCGGTGGCGGAACGGGACGAGCTTCGGCGATGGATCGAGTTCGTCGAGTATCACCAGCACCGGTTGCCGCGGGCCGATTTCACGTTGTGGCTCGAAGTTCCCGTCGCGGTGGCGTCACGGTTGATCCAGCGGAAAGCCCCGCGCGACTACACCGCACGGGCCGCCGATCTGCAGGAGACCGACACCGCGTACCTGGAACGGGTCCATGCGATGTACGGCGAACTCGCCGCGAGCGATCCGACCTGGCGACGGATCACCTGCGTGGCGGGGGACGAACCGCGCCCGATCGAGGTGATCGGCGCGGAGGTGTTGGAAGCGGTGTTGGGGGCATGGTCCCGTCGCGCGGGATGATCACCCCTCAGGGCGTGAGATCACGCAGTTCTCGTTCGAGATCGGCGGCGTCGCTCCCCAAGTCGTCTTTCCAGACGCTTAGCGCGTTGCGTACCTGTTCAATCATCATCGTCAGCCCCGCGTGCATGCTCTTGCGCTGCAACCACAAGATCGGCCAGAAGACCGGAATGATCGCGAAACACCCCTGCACGACCCCGAACCCGCGCAGTTGCGTCTGCAAGGCGCGCAGTTGACTCAACTGGTTCCGCAGGTAGAGGAGCTTCGCCTTGCGGACTTCCTCCGGGGCCAAGCCCGAAAGTCCCGCGACGAACATCTGCAACTGCTCGGGGCTCGCCCCGAAAGGCTGTCCGGACGGCATGGTTCGACCTTTGCATGAGGGCGACCGAGTGACGGCGAGTCGCCGGCGGTGGACCTTGTTGCGTGGGTGGTTGACGTCGGCGAATTCCCGCTGGAACAACGGGCTGGAACACCGTGTCACGGCGGTGAGGCCGTCAGGTTCCGCAACTCCCGTTCGAGTTCGGCGGCGTCGCTCCCCAACTCGTCTTTCCAGACGCTCAGTGCATTCTGAACCTGCTCGATGATCATCGTCTTCGCCGCGCGCATCCGCGACCGCTGGGTCCACAAATAAAGCCAAGCGGGGGGGAAGACCGCAAGACAGCCTTGCACGACGCGAAATTCGCCCATCTGGGTCTGCAGCACCCGCAACTGACTGAGCTGATTCCGCAGATACAACCGCTTCGCTTGACGAGCTTCCTCCGGGGCCAAGCCCGAGAGTCCGGCCACGAAGAGCTGTAACGGTTCCGGTCCCGTTCCCGTTCCATACGGTGGTCCGAGCTGCATCGTCAGGCTTTTCCGGAATTGGTGTCGCGAACACGCGCCGAGAAGGTCGACGAGGCGGCGTCTCGGCTGCCCGTTGTAACGTCAGTCTCCACGTGGTGGATCATCGGCCCCAGCCGGGTGGACGTGCACCAAATAACTTCCGGCACGGTAGACGACCGGCCAACTCCACGGCAAGACGTCGGTCGGCAGGTCCGCATAAGCGGGTGGCAGACCATGCGGCCCCGCCGGTCCGACTTCCGACGCCAACCGCGCGGGCATGCCGCTGCTCTGCAGATCGGTCACCAGAAACCGTGGCGCGGCCGCTTCCACCTCGGCGAGGATTCGTGCCCGTCGTTCCGGGAAGAACTGCAACGTCTCGAAGAGGTAACCGTACCGGATCGGCGGGACCAGCCCGAGTCGTCGATACAGCGAGATGAGATCGCTGTTGTAGACGATGACTTCGCGGCCGCGAACTCCCTGAGCGCGCAAATACTCGGCGACGGCGGCGAGATCGACCTGTGACGGGTTGCGGAGCTGCATCAAGTCTTGCCGGATCGCGGGCGTGACGTCACCGGAGACGCAGGCCGGCCAATGCCGCAGCCGCGTCGGTTCGGTGAAGGGAGAACTCATCAAGACAACGGCCGCGAAGAGCCCCCAGACGATGCGGCCGCGAGTCGTCATCGCGTCGATCGAACCGGCCGCCAGCCAGAGCCCCCCCCACCAGATGAGCGGCGCGAAGACATAATCGAACGGATGTTGCAACAGGAGGGCTTGGAACGCCCAACCCCACAGCCCTCCCAAGATCAAGCCGCGACCGATCACCACCGGACGGTTCGCCGCGGACGTTCGGTCCCTGAGCCAACTGATCAATCCACACCCGACCGCGACGATCGGCAGGAGGTCCCACGGCGACAACCGATATGCCGTGGCGATGGCTCGTCCCCAGGTCCGATGGGCCTGTCCCGCGGCGAAGTAACCCGGGTTCCACTCCCGCATCGTCAGCAGGAAATCGTGCCAACACCCGGTGGCGTGCATCAGCCCGATGCCGACGGCCCCCATCAGACCGCCTCCCGCCGCGCACCAAACGGCATCGCGGCACCAGCGACGGAACGGCATCCACGCCCCCGCCGCGACCCAGACGCCCGCGGCGGCAAACAAGACATACGGTTTCAACCAGACCGCCGCCCCCCAGAGCAAGCCTTCGCAACACGACAGCCACCACGCCCCTTTGGCGCGTTGCGGCTCGGCTTGCTCATCGAGACAGCGGCGCAGCCGTAGACCGAGCGCGAGCATCGCCCAAGGGATCATCCACGATTCGCGCGCCCAATGACACCATTCGCGCTGCGA
>CAYRVS010000282.1:0-3732 GCA_964427725.1 uncultured Planctomycetaceae bacterium
GTCTCCGGAAGATCTCGCGGCGTTTTACCGCGATCGCTTGGGGGCCGCCGGGTGGAACGCGACCACCGACTCTCTGATCAGTGACGACAACCGTCGTACGTTGATCTTTCGCAACACGGCCAAGGAGTACGTCGAGCTGGAGGTTCTGCTCTACGCAGAGGCCAATCAGGTCAAAGTCTCGTACCAGACGGCCGCGATGTTCGCGGAGCGGGAGGCACGGGCCAAGGCGGCGCTGGCGGCGGTGAACAATCCCAAACCGTCGCCGACGAAGAAAACCGTCAAGCTGACGCTCCCCGTCGACGCCAAGGACGTGTCGACGGAAGACACCGACGTCGAGTTCAAGCTCGGCTCGGGCAAGGCCGGCAAAGTTGTGAAGGCTTGGCGCGACGAACATGTGAAGGCGGGTTGGAAAGCCACGGTCGAGGAGTTCGCCAACGAGGCAGGGGCCCTGGTGCTCGAACAAGGGGACCTGCGACTTTCGATCGACTACATCGACCCCGGCTTCATCCCCGCCCAAGTCTCGGCCAGCCTGTCAGGCGCAACGCTCGAGATCGTCAAACCCCGATAGCTCGGTCTTGCGCCTCGCACCGCTCGATCCGCCCGAAACCATCGTCGAGGGGTGTCATGGCGGTTTACGCCGGCTTCTCCGGAAATCGAAGTCTCGACGCGGAGACTTGGGGACCTGAGCTTTGGCGATTCCGCGGCCCACACGGCGATCGGCCGTGAACACCGCTCGCTTCGCACGGTTGAACGGTCCCAAGTTGGATCGGAATTCCGGTCGTCTGGCGATGGTTGGAGTCAGGTGTTAGGATTTTATCGCGGGGCCGTTCCAGCGCAAGGACTTCGGATGACGTGTCGGCGGCGGAACCATCTCGGGAGGATGCTCGTCATCTTGCTCGCGGGACTCGTGACGGGGTGTGCCCAAGACGACGAGATCATCGCCGTCATGCCGAAAGACCCGCTCAAAGGACCGACCTCCCAAGGCTATGACGATTTCATCGATCCCGAACTGATCAAGTTTCGCGATGACGTCCACGGCCAGGCCGCCCCCGAGACCAAACTGACCGAACTCAGCCTGACGACTCCCGACGGCGCGCCTGCTTCGCTGGGGGATTTTCTCGCCAAGGGAAATCTCGTTGTGGTCGTGACGGGCGGCTGGGGGGGCTCGATCTGTCCCTACTGCTCGACGCAGACCTCGCGACTGATCGCCAATTACGACAAGATCAAAGCGCTCGGGGCCGAGGTGGTCGTGATCTATCCCCTCGCCGAGGATGCCGACCGACCGCGGACCCAGGATTTTCTGGCGCGGGCGAACATCATTCTCAAGCAGAATCCGGGGCGGCAGCCCCCGTTTCCCTTCCTGGTCGATGTCGGGCTGAAACTCGTCGATTCGCTCGGCATTCGTAAGAACCTGTCGAAACCGGCGACTTACATCCTTGATCCGACGGGAGCCGTCCGCTTCGCCTACGTCGGCGAATCGCTGGCCGATCGCCCGTCGATCAAAGCGTTGCTCGAGCAGCTCGCCACCCTCAAGCCCCCGTCCGGCGAGGGCTGACGCCCCATGTCCACGGTCGAAGTCGACTTTCTGAAAGTCGCGCTCCGCAGCGGCCTCCTGGATGCCGCGTCGGTCGATCATTTGGCGACCGAAGTCCAGCGCCTGGGGGTCGCGCCGTCACGCGCCGCCCTCGACGCCGGCTACCTGACGATGGAACAGGTGGATGTCGTCGAGTCCCTCGCCCGGCCGCGCGATCTGGTCCCCGGCTACGAACTCGAGTCGCTTCTCGGTCAAGGGGGGATGGGGGTCGTCTATCGCGCGCGGCAACTCGCCTTCGACCGGGTCGTCGCCTTGAAGATGGTCCGTATGGGACCGACCAATCCCAGCATGCTCGCCCGGTTCGAGCAGGAAGCGAAAACGATCGGGCGGTTCGCGCATCCCCACATCGTGACCGCGTTCGACTTCGGTCGGCATGGCGGTCGGCTTTACCTGGCGATGGAATTCCTCGATGGCCAGGACGCCGAGCGTTATGTGATGACGCAGCATCCCCTCGCCGAGCGGGTTGTCTGGCAACTCATCCGCCAGGCCGCCGCGGGCTTGAGTTACGCCGCCGACCTGAACGTGATCCATCGCGACATCAAACCGGCGAATCTCCTGCTGGTCGATCCCCCGAAAGGCTACGCCCATCCCGCCGGGGTGCCGTTCGTCAAAATCGCCGACTTTGGTCTCGCCTTCCTGCATGAAAGCGTCGACGACAAGACCCGGCTGACCCAGGAGAACGCGGCGGTCGGCAGCCCGCAGTACATGGCCCCCGAGCAACTCTCCGGAGCCGTCGTCGACCATCGGGCCGACATCTATGCTTTGGGGGCGACGGCGTATCATCTGCTCGCGGGGCAGCCCCCCTTTCAAGGAATGTCGCTGGCGCAGACCTTCGCCGTCAAACTGAACGGCAAGCCGCGACTCCTCGCCGAGTTGCGGCCCGACCTCACCCCCGCGTCGGTCGATTGCGTCAACGGGATGATGGCGATCGATCCCGCGCGGCGACCCTCCGATTACGCCGCCCTCCTCGCGCGGATCGACGATTTGGTGGGGACCGAATCGCGCCCGGGACTGGTGGCGGCGACGGTGCCGAACGTCCCGCGCTCGGTGTCGATCTCGCCGGCGCTACGGACCTTTCCGCGACCGTCCCTCACGCGGCGGCGACTGTTTCTGCTGCTGGGAGGCATGGCGGCAACGGGATTCCTGCTCGCGATCGCGGTCTATCTCCCCGCCCTGTGGCGGGCGAAAGCCGGGGCTCGCAACTGGGGTCCGAGTGGCTGGTCGCGGCTCTGCTTCGATGGACGGTCCCTCGATGGCTGGCGAACCATCAGCGGCCAGTGGACGCCGGGAGCCGAGGATGGAGAAGGGGGCTTGGTCTTGGCGGGACGCGGCGGGCTTGGCTTTCCGCTGACCAAACTCGCGGGGGAGACGGTCGTCACGCTGCGGGGCCTGCGGCTGACGATGCTCGTGTCGCTCCAGCAGGCCGACCTGATCGACGTCCAATTCGCCCCCACCCCCGAAGCGCCTAGCGATGGTCGCGATGTCGAGACGTTGCGCGTCCAGGCGGGCGAAGTGACCTGGGGGACCATCCAGGGCTCCGGACGCGGCTGGACCTCGACCATCCGCTCTCCGAATCCAACGATCACCCGCGACAGTCTTCATGAACTGCGGATCGAGCGGCAAGACCGGGAATGGCTCGTCTGGCTCGACGGCGAACTGCTCCACACGTCATCGGCGAGCCGGTACGTCCCCACCGAATTTCGGTTGGTCGCCGAAAGCGCGTCGCCGGATCGAACCGCGCGATTCAGCGACATCCTGCTGGAGGAGCTCGTCCCGCCAAAGACAGTATCGCGGTAATCCCCAAGAGCGACGGGGCGTCAGTCCCCAGGTGACCCACGCGCGGAATCCCCGACATTCGTCGCCAACGACCGGATGCCATCGCACCGGTATTCAACCCCCAACATAGGCCGGGGCACCCGCCCCGGCCGCGTTCACCAACCAGTTTGATCTTGGACCAGTTTGGTCTTGCGGACGCGCGAGGGGCGGGTGCTCCTCGCTATGGCTTCATCGAGGAGGTCTAAACCATCGAGCGACGGGGCGTCAGTCCCCAGGTGACGCCCGCGCGGAACGCCAGACCAAGACATCGCTCGCCAAGGAGGGGATGCCATCGCGCCGGTATTCAACCCCCTACATAGGCC
>CAYRVS010000283.1:0-3714 GCA_964427725.1 uncultured Planctomycetaceae bacterium
CCCTACATCACGGAAATCATGCGGTGACGAAGCCCCAGACCGTTGACGGCACATCGCGATGGCTGGTCGGCGGCCTCGCGGCATCTAGAATCAGCGACGAGCACACGACGACATTTCCCAGACGGAAAGCCGGGCATGATCAGTTTTCAGACGCAACGGATTGGGGTGGTGGGGGCGGGCCTCGGGGGGCTGGCCGCCGCGTGCACGCTGGCGGCGCGCGGCTATCCCGTCACCTTGTTCGAGCAGAACGCCTGGCTGGGAGGGAAGGCGGCGATCCTCAACGAGCAAGGCTTCCGCTTCGACATGGGGCCGACGATCCTCACCGTCCCCTCCGTCCTCAAACGGATCTTCACCGAAGCGGGGAAGCGGCTGGAGGACTACCTCGAGCTCGTCCCGCTCGATCCGCAGTGGCGCTGTTTCTTCGAGGATCAGACGCGGCTCGATCTCTTCGCCGACGTCGCCAAGATGAAGTCGATCCTCGATGACTACACCGGCCAACCGGCGGTCGGCGCGGGGTATGAAAAGTTTTTGAAGGTCTCCGAGCGACTCCATGAGATTTCCGACGAGGTCTTCTTTTGGAAGAACGTCGGCGGCGTGATGGACACCTTCGAGCCGGGGCGGATGTTCGACCTCAAGGCGCTGCAGCGGTTCCTCGATCTGCGGATGGGGCGGAGCGTCGCCGGCGAAGTCCGCCGCTACATCCCCGACGACCGCGTCGCGCAGATGGTCGATCACTTCACGCAGTATGTCGGCTCGGCCCCCGACGCTTCTCCGGCGGTGTTGTGCAGCATCGCCCATATGCAGACCGAAGAGGGGGTCTGGTATCCGATGGGGGGAACCGGGGCGGTCCCCGCGGCGCTCCGTAAGCTGGCGGTCGAGCTCGAAGTCGAGATTCGGGACCAAACGCCGATCCGGCGGATCATCACCGAAGGGGGCCGGGCGGTCGGGGTCGAGACCGAATCAGGGGAAACGGTCCGCCTCGCGGCGGTGGTGTCGAACTCCGACTGTGTCCGCACGCATGATGAACTCCTCGACGACCGCGCGAAGGAGCGATTCCTGCGTAAGCGGACCTACGAGCCGGCGTGCTCGGGGGTGGTGCTGTATCTCGGGCTGAAGAAACGGTACGAGCAACTGCTGCATCACAACTTCATCTTCTCGCGCGATCCGCACGAGGAGTTCGAGGCGATTTACCGACAAGGAATCCCCGCGCCCGATCCGACATGTTACGTCTGCGCGCCGGCGGCGACCGAACCGGGCGTGGCGCCGGAAGGGGGCGAAGCCCTCTACATTCTGGTCCACACGCCGTATCTCCATCCGGGGCAGGATTGGACGAAGCTGCTGCCGGAGTATCGCCGGGTGATTCTCGACAAGCTGGCACGGACGGCGGGGATGACCGATCTCGAGGCGAACATCGTCGTGGAACGCTCGTTGACCCCGGCGGACATCGAGCGACGGTATCGGGCGCTCAAGGGGGCGATCTACGGGCTCGCCAGCCACGGGAAGTACCTGGGGGCGTTCAAGCCCGCGAACCGGCATCGCGAGATCGGCGGCCTGTACTTCTCGGGGGGCTCGGTCCATCCGGGTCCGGGGATGCCGATGGTGATGATGTCGGGCTGGATCGCCGCCGACACGCTGGATAAGGACCGCGTCGTCGAGAAGCAGCCGGTGACGGTGTGAGAACGCAACGCGCGGGGATCAACGACCGCTGCTGGTAGGTCTTCGCGAGTGATGGCGGGCATCCCCTGATGTGGGCCTGGGAGCCGAGCTGACCGACTCGCCCGTTCATCCGGTTGTCATTCGGCGGTCTTCAGCGCCGTGGTTTTCTCGCGCAGCGTCTCCAACTGCTTTTCGAGTTCCTTGCGCATCAGGCCGATGCGCTTCAGCATCTTGTCGGCGTGCGACGAGACCTGTGTCGCCGAGGTCTGCAGCTCGTCGAATCCGCCGACCGCCTTTTCGACGTGCAGGATCGCCGTCTCGAGCGCCTGCCAATCGGCCGTTTGCGATTGATCTTTCAACTCTTGCCGCACCGCGAGGGCCCGGGCGAGGCTGACCCCCAGCTTCAACGTCAACTCGGTCTGCGGATCTTCGGGATCCCAAACAAGGAAGACGTCGTTGCCGATCCGCCGCAGGGGCTCGATCGACCCGGGGGCGGTCCGCCGGCTGAAGACGAACAGGCCGACGACGGCGTCGCGGTTCTGCCGCGCGGTCTCGAGCTCCTCGCGGGCCTCCTTCTCCTGGTACCCCGCGACCTCTTTCGCTTCGACGACGATCTTCGCCCCCGGCGCGGTGCTCTCCGGGCCCAGCTCGATGACGGCGTCCCCCACCTTGCAGTTCTTGATCCGGCCGACGCGGGCGCCGGTCGCCTCGAAGATGTCGCCCGTCCGCTGCGTCTCGCCATGCACGAAGTCGATCACCGCCGCCTCGAATTCGAGGCCGTGCCGCGTCGACCGTTGGGCCTCCTCCTTCCGCGCGGCCATCGTCTGCAGCGTGCCGCGGACCTCCTCTTGGAACTTGACGTTCTGCTCGCGATGCTCGACGAGCAAGCCGAGGAGCTCGCGTTTGAGCCGGGCCAGCGCCGACGTTTCCTCGTCGAGGGAGAGGTGCTCGTGAATCGCGGAGTTGGTCTGTTCGAGCATCCGCTTCAGCCGCGACAACGCGGAAGCGTCCTCGTCGAGCGAGAACTCGCGGGTGATGGTCCGCTGGGCCCGTTCGACGTTATGGACCAACCGGCTGAGGGCCGAGTTCTCTTCGTCAAGCGAAAACTCCTTGACCACGGCGTCGAGTCGATCCTGCAACTGCCCGGTGAGCTCACCTTGCCGTTCGGTCAACTCGTCGATGAACCGCGCGAGGGCCCCCTCCTTGTTATCGAGCGAAAACTGCTTGAGGACATGATCGCGCTGTGTCCGGAGTTGCTCGTCCATCGCCCCGCGTAGCGCGGCCAGCAGCCCGCGGGTCTGATCGGGATTGAGCCATTGCAGCAGTTGGCTGTCCTGCCCGAAGTGCTGCGACAACGTCTTGGCGAGCTCCGAATCACCCGCACCGAGTTGCCGCCGCAGCGTCTGTTCGAGTTCCCCATCGCGGCGGATCAACCGTTCGACCCGTTCCTGGAACCGGCCCGATTGCGGATCGAAGTATTCGCGCAGGGTATTCGTCGTGCGGTCGTGGACCAGGCGGGAGTGTTCCTCGAGCCGGCCGTTCAGGGCCGTCAGGAGCCGATCCCCTTCGCGGCGGATGGCGTCGACATCGATCTGCCCGCGCGCCTGCCGCAGCGCCATGACCCCGATCCGCAGCGCCTTGAGCGCGAACTCCTCGCGCGGCGGCCCCTCCGGCAATCCGAGCAGTTCGGTGATGACGTCGGCGTCATGGACGACGAGTTCCAGCGGCAGCGACCGGGGAATGGTCGCCGCCTCGTCCCCGTCATCGGCATGGACATGCAGCGGCAGCGTGGCGGACATCGGGGAATCCTTCC
This sequence comes from uncultured Planctomycetaceae bacterium, assembly GCA_964427725.1. Classification (GTDB taxonomy): domain Bacteria; phylum Planctomycetota; class Planctomycetia; order Planctomycetales; family Planctomycetaceae; genus DSVQ01. The sequence goes on from CAYRVS010000283.1 coordinate 3,470, forward strand.
GTGGGTGATGCCGTCAGTATACGACCGCCCGCGTGTCGGGCACTACCGGCAGGACGGTATGCCCAGGGCCTTCGCTGATTTCATTTTGGGAGAGCAACTCGACCGGTCTAGTGTCGAGTATCTAGAGTCTAGAGCAAGAAGTGCGGTGAGAATCAGGGGTTTTCCTTGGCACTAGACTCTTGGCTCTCGACACTAGGCTGTGTTGACAGTCACTCCGAGCATGACGAGGGACGCGGCGAGGTGCA
>CAYRVS010000284.1:0-3691 GCA_964427725.1 uncultured Planctomycetaceae bacterium
GCTTCGATCGGTCATGGATCGATCACCCCACGCTCACGCGTGGGGCTACACTCTGCCGCCCCTTCGGGGCTTGAGATCCTGGATGGCCGGTGTTTGTGACCTGGACGAGGAACCGTACGTCCATTCCGACCGAATGAGCGAAACATCACCCAGCGCATGCATGCGGCTTAGGTTCATTCTTGACGAGGCTTGTCCGTCGGCGACTCTTTGTAGGCGATGACGTCGACCTCGTACTTGATCGAGTCGGTTCCGAGGACGCCGACAAGCGTGGTGCGGGCGGGGCGGGGGTCGGGGAAGAGCTCGCGATAGAGCCGGTTGTACTCGGCGAGGTCGGCCTCGGACGCGAGATACGAACGGACCTGAACGACGTCGTCGAGCGTGCAGCCCGCCGCGGCGAGGATCCGGCGGACATGGTCGAACGAGCGGCGGAATTCCTCCGCGAAGGTGTCGAGGATGAGCTCCCCCGTGTCACTGACCGAGGCTTGCCCCGAGACGAAGACGAACGGCCCCGCCGCGACCGCCGGACTGAAGGGCAGGTGACTGGTGGGGACCTCACCGGAGATGGCGCGACGGGGCATGGGAGTGCTCGGGTTGTGTTGATTGTTGTGGCGCGGTCGTCAATCGGACGGCCGGATGAGGGCATCACACAGAGTCGGCTTCGTCATGACCAGAGAAAATCTGTCGATCCGAGGGATCGCAGGGGAGCTGCAGCGGCTCACAACATCGGGATCAAGACGTCAAGCACGGTGGAGCTTGCAAGACACGGTGACACGGCTGTTGATCATCCTTCCGTCGATGATTCAGGGAAGAATGAGTCGAACGCGAATCGACACGTCGATTCCCGAGCGGCGGGCCACGATAACAAACGGGGGCGTCACCTCGGGATCGGTACTCAGCAAGGTGGACAACGTTTCGATCGTGAAGCGGGCGTCGATATGCCCCGGACGCAAATCGACGATGCCCAAAAGCGGCTCGCGTTGGAGGATCGCCAATCTTCCGAAGTCGGCATCATGGGTGACGATCAGCCGCCGCTCCGCAGTCGCGTACCGCACCAAGGCCAGGTCGGTCGTCCCTTCCAAACCCGCCGCCTTGATCGTCAACACATCGAACCCTTCGGCGGTCAACCACTGCGTGACCTCCGTGTCGATGTTCTCGTCGGTCAACAGGCTGAACTGGCGCAGTTTCATCCGGGCACCTGAGCCGTCAGCCAGACATCATGATGCAGCGAATGTGCGGCGTACCCCAACGCCTGTTCGAGATCGGTCGGAGTCAGTTGCGGATAACGAAGGAGAATCTCGTCCCGCGTGGCACCGGAAGCGATCCATTCCAGGATCAGTTCGACACTCAGCCGTGTCCCGCGAATGATCGGTTTACCCCCCAAGATGGCGGGATCGGAGATGATGCGATCGTACATGTCCCCCTCCGGTGAAAACGGAATCCGCCGTGGCGATCGGACGATCCGAGGCGACGAGACTCACGCGCCTTCATCATCACGTGAGGCATCGGAAAAAACAGAGCACGAGCTGTCCGTGTGACCGAGTGTCCATCGCCATCAAGCGACCGCTTGCCCCGATGTCCTGGGACACACGCCCTCAGCGCGTTCTCCAGGGGCTAGGATCCGGTCACGGTCCGGTATGTCGGGCCTCACGAGCCCACGCCGTGTCGGATCCCCACGCCTCACCGCGTGAATCCCAACCCCGTGGTGCGATGGATCCGCAGGCCGGGGTGGGCGAGGGCGGGTTGGGGGACGACCCAGGTCGGGCCGTAGGCAAACGGTCCGTAGGCGCCAAGACCGTACGGGCCGAACCCACCGCGCGCCGGATAGGACCACGGGGCATACGGGGCGTCCGGCCGCGCGACGTCGACTTGAACCTGCGTGGTGCCGCGGTGAATCACGGTCGGCCGGAGTTGGCCCAGCAGCAGTTCCATCGTCGCCTCGTGCCGATACGACGGGTTTGCGTTGTACTCGGACCGACGGAACGGGAGCGACTCGTAAATCGCGCGATAACGGCGGCCCCAGTCGGCGCTGCCGGGGGGACAGCTCGCAGACTCGGCGCGGCCCTCGGTGGCCGTTGGCTCGGGATCGATCGGGAGTGGTTCCGGCGGGATCGCGGGGGGAGCCGGAGCTTCCTCGGACGTCGTCGCGTCTTCGAGCGTTGACGGCGGTTCCGGCGACGCGGGGGCGGGGGGGACCGCCGACTGGACGAAGACCGCCGGGATCACTTCAATTCCGGTTTCGGCCGCCGGCTGCCACACGGCGGCGGATCGCGAGGTCACCACCACGGTCCCCGCGTCGAAGTGATACGCCTGTTCGACCAGCGTTTCCCGCGACGGATCCACCACGGGTTCGGCGGCCCCCTCCACGTTCCACAGGACCATCCCCAGCATCCACCCCCCGCCGACGGTCGTCCAAGTCATCCACATGTGTGTCCCTTTCCGATTCTGACGATCACGCCTGCATGCTGAAGTGTCGGGAGCAGACGTGTCAAAGGGATTGTGCCGATAGGTGGCGTTTCGGCGACACGCGGGCGGGTTGTAGCGGCTGTAGGTCGCTGCGTCGTGAAACGCTCGGTCAAGATCGCGGAGTTTCAGGCCGAAGCCTGGCGCCGCCCGGTGGTTCGACATCCAGCCGCCACGGCGTGACAATCCGACGCGGAAGCGCGACCGCAGGCTTGGAAGTGACGCGGCAAATCATGACGCACGCAACGTGGGAATTCTGGATCGACGTCGGCGGGACCTTCACCGACTGCGTGGTGGTTCCGCCCGCCGCGGCGCCGCGACTCCTCAAAGTCCTCAGCAGCGGTCGCTGCAAGGGGACGTGGTCGCCTGGTACGACACCCGATCGGATCCGGACGACGTTGGCCGGGTTCCCAACGAACTTCTTTCGGGGCTATTCCTGCGATCGGCTCGATGCCGCGGGACAAGTCGTCGCCTTGCACCGCGTGGTCGCTTCGGATCCCGATGGGTCTCTCGCGCTGGAGCCGGGTCAAGCCGCCGACGCCGCGTTAGTGGCCGGGACGCGTTGTGAACTCCACTCGGGCGAAGGGGCCCCGTTGGTCGCAATCCGCCAAGCGCTCGGCTTGCGACTCGACGAGCCGATTCCCCCGGTCAGCGTACGATTGGGCACCACGCGGGGGACGAACGCCCTGTTGACGCGCCGTGGCGCCGTCACGGGGTTGGTCACCACGCGCGGCTTTCGCGATGTCCTGCTGATCGCCAATCAAGATCGTCCCAAGCTGTTCGACTTGGTGATCACCAAGCCGACGCCGTTGTTCGCAGCGGTCGCCGAGATCGAGGAGCGGTTATCGGCGGATGGCGGCGTGCTGCGCGCCACGTCCCGCGAACAAGTCGTCACGGAGTTGACCCGCCTGCGGGATGCGGGCTGCGAATCGCTCGCGATTTGCCTGCTGCATGCCTTCGCGAACCCCGCGCACGAGGAGTTCGTGGCCGAGATCGCCGTCGAGCTGGGGTTCCGGCATGTCAGCGTGTCGAGCCGGTTGTCGCCCCTCATCAAGATCGTGCCGCGCGGCGATACGACGGTGATGGACGCGTATTTGAACCCGGTGCTATGCGACTACGGCTCCTCGCTGGTGGAGAAATTGCCGGGGAGCGATCTGAAGTTGATGACCTCGGCGGGGGGGCTGGTGACGGCGGCGCGAAGAAAGACACCGTGGTCGACGCGGAATTCGTC
>CAYRVS010000285.1:0-3672 GCA_964427725.1 uncultured Planctomycetaceae bacterium
GAGATGCTTCCCGCCTTCGAGGGGACCGGGCTTGTTGCTGATGACGGGGATAAACTCGGGCAAACCCGAGTCGGCGGGCTCCGCGGCTTCGCCCCGAGCGCGCTTCCAGACCACTTCATCCCGCTGGGCGGTCAACTTGTCGAGGACTTCCAGTTCCCGCTGACCGACCGAGTAGTTCGACAGCCCGTCCCCATACCCACCGGGGCCTTCCGAGAACTTGAGGAACGCCCGATCGCCATAGGTCGAGTAACCATCCGTCACGCGATACCGGTGGAACCAATACCAGTTCTTGTCGTTGATGGCGGCATGCAAGGCCGTCACGTCTTCCGTCGCCGCCGTCCGCTCGCCGAACAAGGCATGATCGATATGGGTCGCAACGATCCAGTCTCCCTGCGAATTCTGGTGAATCCCGTTGATCGTCGCTGGCTTCGCAATCTTCGCCCCATGACCGCCGCTGATCGGCAGCGGCTTCCCCGCGAACGTCTCGAGCGACGTCGTGAAGAGGTCGACGAACGGCACCTGGTTGGCCGCGGCGACTTCGCCCATCGCCGTCGTGTAGAGCTTCAATCGCTCGTTCGACGCCGCCACCTGCTCCTTCGTCGGCAAGTTCGGGTCGTCGAGTTCCTCGTGGGCGGCCGGCGAAAAGAGCACCAGCCGCGGGGCGCTCTTGCCGTTGTATTGCTGCCCCAACGTGTGCTTGATGAACGCGTCGAGATCCTCCTTGAACTTCGGCAGCCCCGCCTCGCCGGCTTGCGATTCGTTGTAGCCGAAGAAGGCGAAGATCACATCGGCTCGCGTGTTGGTATAGGCGAACCGGTTCTCGCTCACCTTCCCCTGATCGCGCGGCGAGAGCTTTTGCGGCTGCGGAACCGGGGCCTCCCCCTTCAGCCATTCATCCTGCGACCCGAACGACATCGATCGCAGCCGCTTGTTCGGATCGCGGAACCCGTTCACTTCGTCGCCGCTGTAGGCCAGATTGCGAAAGACGAGATTGTGCTCGGGAAACCGCGAGACGATCATCGTCTCGAGCCAGCCGTAATGCTGCATCCGCTCGGCGAACGTCCCCCCCACGATGCAGATGTGGTCGTTCGGCTCGAGCTTCAGCAACGGTTCCGCCGCGGGGAGCAGTCCCGCCGCGACCAGCATCAGCCACAACCCGCCGGCCCAACGCCCGAGCTCACCGGCTCGTCCAAGATGCAACTTCATACGTGCGGCTTTCCCGTGAAGGTCGATCATGAGGGATTCCGGCCGACCAACCCGCATCCGTCAACACCTGCGAATCCGTCGGGGCCGAATCGTTGATTCTAACCCACCCCCCCCGCACGACCGCAACCAACCATCCCGCGCCTGCGTCAGGGCGTCAGGTCGTCACGTTCAACCGGCCACTCCGTCATGACGTCGCTTCGCCTTGCGTTCGGATGTCGTTCAGCTCGCGCCGGATTCGCGGCGAACGACGCGGGCCGTGGCATCCATCGCCCAACGGTCGGTCGGCGTGATGTCTCTCGCACCGAGCTGAGTTTCCGAAGAGAGAAAACTGTGGCCGATTTCGGCTGTTGGGTGTGATGAACGAGTCGAGGAGCCGGCCTGAGGGATGAAGGAAAGCGGGACGGGCCGCAAAGTCGTCACGACCGGACGAGGCGACGCAGATTCGCCGGTCTGCGGGGAAATCGAACTTGCCGCAATCAGAAATCTTTGCCGGTTGACGATCACATAGTCCTGTCAGCCGGGCCCAGTCAGCATCAGGAGCTGAGCCGCGGCGGAGACGTAACCCCCCGACCGACACCTCGTGACATCGCTCGCTCGCGCCGTTCAGGCCACGGGCAGGCGGAGATAGGAGATCTCGCAATGCTCGTTTTGTCCCGTCAACGCGACGAATCGATTTTCATCGGTGACAACATCAAGATCACCGTGGTGGACATCCGGGGGGACAAGGTGCGACTGGGGATCGAAGCCCCGTCCGAAATCCCCGTGCATCGCCAAGAGGTTTACGAGGCGATTCAGCGCGAACAGCAGCGCACGGGCGTGGTCGCCGACGCTCGGAAGTAAGCACCCCCGGACCCCGGTGAACCCTGGGGACCGGGCGACGTGAGTTACGGGGGCGCACCGCCGCGGTCGCCGTCCGACGGTCGCCGGAGCCGTCGGACGGCGGGCTCGAGCGCGCCGCGCCGGAGGATCGTTTCCGGGAATGCTCTGCCAATGTTCCCTCCCGCGATGCTCGGAGGGAGTCGCCCGTCGGCCTGGTCGTCAAGGTCGTACGGGGTCCGCCGTCAGAGTCGTGATGATCGTCAGCGGACCATCAAATCCCCCAGCCGTCAGAGTATCCCCCGATGTCAGGCTCTCGATAACCGGCATCATGGTTAAGGCTGGCAGATGAAGATTTCGCGTCCGAGCCCGTGAAGAAATTTCGCCACGGCGTGGCGGAATCTCACCCGTTGTCCAAAGTGGACCGATAGTTCCCCGGACAGACCGTTTCACACTCTCGCGCTTCGATCATCCGCCTGAGAAGGATCGGACCGGGACGGCGGCGGATACGGTGCCGGGTTCTCGGCACCGCATCGAGGCGACGCGAAAGTGGGAAACGGGGCCATGCCCCGCTGGACGCTGGGGAAGAACGTCGACGAAGGAGCGTTCTTACCCCGCCACGGGCCTTAGTTCCGGCACGACAGGCACCCCGACCCACATCGCCCACCCCGGCGCGACCGCCGCACGCGAGAAAGGCTGCTGATCCGATGACGAGAATCAACACGAACGTCGAGTCGTTGCGCGGGCTGCGCAACGTCCAGAAGGCCAACAGTCTGTTGAGCACGTCGCTCCAACGGCTGTCGACCGGTCTCAAAATCAACTCGGGGAAGGACAATCCCTCGGGCTTGATCGCCAGCGAAACCCTGCGGTTGCAGGTGACCACGATCGAACAATCGGTCAAAAACAGCAATCGCGCCAACAACGTGATTTCGACCGCCGACTCGGCGCTGGGCGAAATCGGCGGACTGCTCAATCAGGTCCGCGGGCTGGTCCAGGAAGGGATCAACACCGGAGCCTTGTCCGAGTCCGAAATCGAGGCGAATCAACTGCAGATCGACGCCGCGTTGTCGGCGATCAACCGCATCTCCGCCAACACCACGTTCGCCGGCGACAAGCTGATCGACGGCAGCAAGTCGTTCATCACGACGCAGACCGCCGCGAACGCCGCCAAGCTCAGCGACTTCCAGATCAATGAAGCGCTGTTCGGTTCGAGCTCGTCGATCGCCATCGACGCCCAGGTCACCTCGGTCGCCCAGAAGGGCGAGCTGCGTTATTCCGGCGGCGCGCTCACCGGCGCCACTACGCTGCAGGTCGCCGGGTCGAAGGGGAGCCAAGTCCTCTTCCTCGGGAACGGCAGCAGCGTCAACAACGTGAAGGACGCGATCAACGGCGTCAGCGACGTCACCGGCGTGCAGGCCTCGGTGATCAGCGCCGCGCCCGGCAGTCTGACGGTCTCGAACGCGACCGCCGGCAGCCGCTTCGTCGGGAACACCACAGCGGGTTCGGCGACGTTGACCACCGCCGGTCAGATCAACATCACCCGCAACGCCCGGGCCGGCTTCACGCAACGGGCCTCGGTGGAAGGGAACTCGCTGCTGACCTTCCGCGACGCCCGCGCCACCGCCACCACCGGTGACGCCGCGGCCCTAG
>CAYRVS010000286.1:0-3489 GCA_964427725.1 uncultured Planctomycetaceae bacterium
TCGTACACCTGAGTCATTCCGACCTTGCGTCCGAGCAAACCCTTCGCCATGACGCCACCGACTCCCACGAACCGAACTTGCTTGAGGCCGCGACATCCGCGCCGCACGGTCGACCGACGCCAACCACAGGCACGATGCTTTGGGCCACCCACGCCTCACGCGACCGCGAGGCGGCGACCCAAGGTCGCGGACACAGAACGCGAAGCCAAGGCCCCGCGAAACTTGATCCCACTCAACCTATCCGCGAGAGGCATCCCCCCGCACACCGGACCGAGCGCCGGCCACTCTCCGACCAACCACCTCGCGCCTTAACCGGCGGAAGCCTTGATCTTAACATCCACCCCGGCCGGGAGACTGAGCTTGTTAAGAGCATCAATCGTCTTACCGGTCGGCTGAATGATGTCGATCACCCGCTTATGGGTGCGGATCTCGAATTGTTCCCGCGAAGCCTTGTCGATGTGCGGACTCCGCAACACCGTATACCGTTCAATCCGCGTCGGAAGGGGGATCGGGCCATGCACCACCGCCCCGGTTCGCTTCGCGGTGTCGACGATTTCCGACGCCGACTGATCCAAGACGGAGTGGTCGTAAGCCTCCATCCGGATGCGAATTCGTTCCTGGCGATTCCCGGCCACTCCAACCATCCTTCAGCTAAGGACTTACGGCAAGTCTACGAAGACAACTTCATCGCCGCCCCAATGGGGAAACGGAGATGGTAGTCGTGTGTCGTCCAATTTGTCAATCAAACGGGGGTTGTTTCTCGAAGGTTCTCGGGAGACGACCGGGTTCATCCCGGGAGATCCCGGCTCCGGCACGGACCCATGGCTTGGCGCGGACCCCCTCCAACTGACCAACACCTCGCCACATCAGCCCGACTCATCCCGCATAAGATCGCTGACGCGACGCACGGTAACTCAATTCTGAAAAGAACTTGAGACAAATCCCACCCTATGCGATCGGGACGCGTGGGGGACTGATTCGACAGCTCGTCGTGCGGGACTCGATGCAAGCCGCAAGGCATCAGCTCTTGGTGGCCTCGGCGGGGGGTGTGGTCTGGAGAATTCGCCAAGCTTCCAACTCCTGCTCGGAGGGGAGCTGGGATTCTGGATTGATCGCGGGCTCGGTGGGGATTTTGGGGTCCTCCGGGGGGGACTCCTCGGCGAGTTCCTCGCGTCGCTGGGCGACGACTTGGTCGAACTGCCGGAGGACATCGATGGCCCGATCGCGCGAGGAGACGAGTCCGATGATCAGGTACTGAAAGATCCCGAGGCCGTAACAGACCCAGCCGAGTGGGCCGGGTGGGAGAATCACGGTGAGGATCGCGAGGACCGGCGATGATCGATTGAGGTGCTGGCAGAGGAGCCCCTTCAGCAGCTTCGGCAGAAACGCCTTGAATGAAGCGGAGGGCTCCCGCCAATCGAGCTCGAATTTGGGCGGGCCGGGATGAATGATCGCGAACAACGCCTGATCGGGCATCCCTTCGATCACGCCGATTGCGAGCATCAACCGCGTGGCGAGAATCCAGAACTTCTCTTCGCGAATCTCCAGCGGCACCCAGTGGAAGAAGAAGGCCTCCATGTTCGAGCTGGCGATGAGGAGGATCAGCGAGCCGCGGAGCCACATCGTGAGATCGCGTTCGAGTTCGGCGTTGAGCCGCTTGAGTCGGACGACGCGATGGAGAAAGAGCTTGCCGAACGGGACCGCGATGATCCCCAGAATGATGCGGACGATGGGCTTGAGGATCAACCCGAGCAGCTTCCAAGGCATCAGAAACTGCAGGAATTCCAGCACGGAGGAATCCGGGAAGACACGTACGGAACCGCGGACCCGGCCGGAGTATGACGGCCGGCCTCTGGGCATCAGGCGCCCTGATTGTGGGAAGGGGGGGCGGAGGCTGCAAGGGAAGTTGCGGAGGGAAAGTCACGGGTCGAGGCACGGAACGAGCCAACGCCGGTCATCGCGCGCGGGTTGCCGTACCGAAGCGGGCTTGGTAGGTCTTGTGGGTGCCGTTGCCGAAGTACCACAATCGCCAACGTCCGTGATCGAACAACCCGCACGGACCGCCGATCGTCCAGGAGTCCCATTCTTCTGAACGCGGCGAGATGGCCGGCAGAGCCGAAGTCCGCCGCCAGACACGTCCGTCATCGCTGACCGCATGCCCGATCGCACCGGGGGTCATCGCGCAACCGCCGAGTTCGTCGCACTCGGTTTGTTGGGGTTTGGAACTCCCGAAATAGAACAGGTGGAGTTGTCCATCGGGACCCGCCGCGACATGGCAATGGCTGACCAGCGCGTCGTCCCACCCTTGCTCGGCGGGCCGAAAGACCGGCTCGGGATCGCGATGCCACGTCACGCCGTCCTCCGATTCGGCGTAACCGACGCAAAACTGAATCACCTCGCCCACGCGACCCAAGCCGGTGTACCACATGCGATACCGTCCCATGGTCTCGTCATACAACACGCTGGGTTCCAGAACGCCGCCGATTTTCGGGCCGCCCGGACCGTCCTCGAAGGGGAGTTCCCACGGGTGGAGACCTTCGAGGATCGGTCCATTGGGCCGGCGGGTCCAAGTTCGACCGTCGTCGCTGGTGGCCAGCCCGATGCTCATGTGATGCCCCCCCATCGGTGGACGATCACCCGTGTAATACATCAACCAGCCGCCGCCGCGCCGCGGGACCACACACGCCGTCTCCACACCGGCGGCGTCCCAACCCTTCGGATCCGGGGCGAGAACATGCTCACCGGTTGTTCGCCACGATTGACCGTCACGACTCTCGGCGGTCGCGATCCCCAGTGTCGGCGTCGGGTCCTGGGGGTTGGGGACCAGCGTGAACCACATCCGATACACATCGCCGTCGCGCAGCACCCACGGGTCGCTGATGATCCCCGAGCCGTTGAAGACCGCGACCGGCTCGCCGTCGAGCGGTTCGCCACGAAGCCACGGGGAGGCCGAATCCACGGGATTGTGAATCGAGACACGCCGCTCGTCGGGAATCACGGCATGCGCCCCGATGAACAGGATCGCCGCCGTCGCGAGGCCTCCCAGGATGATCATCCATCGTTTCGATTTCATGCGCCCCTCGCGTGACGAAGTCGAGGCCAGTTCGCCTGCGTTCCGCCATTCAGTCGGAGGTGTCTAACGCCATCCAGGCGAAGACGATCAGAGAGTCGTCTTCCGCAGCAAACGCACTTACCGAGATGATCGTAGACCGACGAAACCCCTCGACAAGACCTGAGATGCCCGAAGTGATCCGCCGGTAGCTTGGGCCAATCATGCTGGTCGGTCCTGCCGGACCAGCGGCGGACGATGACCATGGGGCGTGGCGTCTCAAGGAGCCCACGACGACGCCCCGGGCAGCCACTTTCTTGGGGAGTCGTTCGATGATTGGCCAGGGGGGATCGAGGCGGTGTGGCACAGGTCCCTTGGTCAGCAGATGGCGGTGATGGCCGCCGGCAGTGAGACGAGGCAATCTGCGGTCGACCCAGGCG
>CAYRVS010000287.1:0-3435 GCA_964427725.1 uncultured Planctomycetaceae bacterium
ACCAGCGCGACCGCGTAGAGGCTCTTGTACTCGATGCTGCCGACGACCGCGTCCCCCTTCATCACGTTGACGATCAAGCTGGTCATCGTCTGGACGGGAGCGAGGGGATTGGCGGTGAGGTTGGGCTGCGACCCGGTGGTCATCGCGACCGCCATCGTTTCGCCGATCGCCCGCGACAACGCGAGCAGGAACGACGCGAAAATCCCCGACAGCGCCGCGGGCACGACGATCTTCACCGAGACGTCGAGCTTCGTCGAACCCAGCGCGTACCCCGCCTCACGCAGGCGTTGCGGCACCGCCCGCAGCACGTCTTCGCTGAGCGACGCCACCAGCGGCATGATCATCAGCCCGACGACGATCCCCCCCGACAAGGCGTTGAACAGCCCTACGGGCAACCCCAGCCAGCCCTGAAACACCGGCCGCAGGATGTAAGGGGTGATGAAGAACAGGCCGAAGTAGCCGTAGACGACCGTCGGAATCCCCGCGAGGAGCTCGAGCGCGGGTTTGATCACGCTCCGCCGGCGCGGCCCGGCGTACTCGCTCAGGTAGATCGCGCTGATCAGGCCCAGCGGCAAGCCCACCAGCCCCGCGAGGACCGTCACCCACATCGTCCCGCAGACCAGCGGCAGAATGCCGAAGTGCTTGTCGGCGTACTGCGGGGTCCAGCGGGTTTCGGTCAGGAACTCGCCGACGCTCACCTCCGCGAAGAACGGCTTGTGCCCCGGGAACCAGAGGACGCTTTCATACAGCAGCACGAAGATGATCGCCGCCGTCGTCACCACCGACAGGAGCGCGCACCCCAAGAGCGTGAACCGAATACAGCCCTCCTTGACGCGCAGCCACGAGACCCGCTTTTTCAGCGAAGTGGTCGCGGCGGAACGCGTCGAGGTATCGGGGGCTGACATCAGGGGCTCGTCGGGTCGCGGCGAGTCGTTTCGGGTTCCGGCGGTGCGAAGGACCACCGGTCAAGCGGGTCTCACACGGTTACTTCAAGGCCTCGTCCAACCGGGCTTGCATCGTGGTCAACACCGCAGGCGGCAACTTGATGAAGTCCCGCGTCGCGACCATCCCCTGGCCTTCCTCGGTGAGATAAAACTTCACGAAGTCCGCGACTTCCGGCCGCTTCAGGGCGGTCTTCGTCACGTAGATGAACAACGGCCGCGACAACGGGCTGTAGGTGCCGCCTTCGATCGTCTCCGGCGTCGGCGCGACGCATTCCTTCGTCTTGTCGTTCTCGATCGGCACCGCCTTCAGGCGATCCTGATTGGCGACGTAGTACCCGTAGCCGAAGTAGCCTAAGGCATACTTGTTGTCCGCGACGCCGTTCACCAGGACGTTGTCGTTCGACGACGCGGTGTAATCAGCCCGCGATTCCTTGGCTTTGCCGTTGATCACCTCGGTGAAGTAATCGAACGTTCCCGAATCGGTGTCGGCACCGAACAAGGCGATCGGCTGATCGGGCCACTCGGGGCGCACTTCATTCCACTTGGCGACCGTGCTGTCCTTCGCCCACATTTTGTTGAGGTCGGCGATTGTCAGGCACTGCGCCCAATCGTTTTCCGGATGGACCACCACCGACAGCCCGTCGATCGCGATTTGAAGCTCGATGAACTCGATCCCCTTCGCCTGGCACTCGGCAACTTCGCTCTCCTTGATCGCCCGCGAGGCGTCGCAGATTTCGATCTCGCCTTGAATGAACTTCTTAATCCCCCCGCCGGTCCCCGAGGAACCGACCGAGATCCGCACCCCTTCGTGCTTGGTCTGATAGGCCTCCGCCATCGCCTGCGAAATCGGGAAGACGGTGCTCGACCCGTCGATCGTGATCACGGCCTCGGCGGTCGTTTCAGCCGCCGGCGCGTCATGAGCGGCGGTCTCCGTGGTCGCGGCGTTGCCGCCGGCGGTCGGCGCGGGGACCGACTTGATGCAGCCAATCAACCCCAACAGCCCGACCCCCAACGCCAAGGAGGCCCAGAATCCGCGCGAACCAAGACCATGGGTCGACATACCTGCGTGCTCACTTTCTTCGAGATCGTCGCCGACAGGCCCGGGGGGTCAGCCCGGAGACATCCGAGACCACATCCACCAACCACGAGCCGCGACCGACTTGCGGCGGCAATTTTATCCGCCAATTGTTAAGATTTCGTGGTCGACCGGTGTGCGATTCGGGAATTTTTCCGGCCCGACAAAACATCGCATCTCATATTGAGGAAACAAGATGCGACGATTTTCGTCGTCATGGAGTCGGCGGAGCATCGAGCAGCCGGATCGGAAATAACGTCGACGGCCGGTGCTGGGTCGCCATCAAACGGGTCAACTCCGCGACCTTGTCGGGGTGCTCGGCGGCCAGATCGCGGGTCTCACCGGGGTCCGCCGCAAGGTCGTAAAGCTCGACCGCCCCGCTCCCCGGCGGCGTGTTCTTCGCGGGGCGATTCAGGTTGGACCGGATGGCTTTCCACGAACCGACCCGGATCGACTGCTGCCCACCATTCCCGGGGATCTCGCGATACAAGAACGGCCGCTCGGCCTGCGGTTCACCCCGTAACGTCGGCGCGAAGCTGATGCCATCGAGCCCGGTGGGGACCGCCGCAGTCTGTCCCGCCAGATCCAGCAGCGTCGGGAACCAATCCTCGAACCCGGTGACGCGATCAATCACTTGTCCGGCCGCAAGGTGACCCGTCCACCGCACCAGCCCCGGCACACGGATCCCGCCTTCATAGTTCGACCCCTTGAGGCCGCGCGATCCGAGCGCGCTCTCGAAGAATGCGCTGTCGGTCCCGCCGATCCCTTGGGGCGCGGGGCCGTTGTCGCTGGTGAGGACGACGATCGTCTCCTCATCGAGCCCATAAGCGTGCACGGCGTCGAGCAGCTCCCCGATCTGCCGATCGAGATGGGTCACCATCGCCGCATACGCCGCGCGGGGCGTCATGTGCGGCACATACCCTTGCCCGCCGAGATACGGCGTTTCCGGGAACTTGCCGACGTATTCCGCCAGCGACTCCTCCGGCACTTGCAACGCCAAATGAGGAATGGTCGTCGGGTAGTACAGGAAAAAGGGCCGTTCGCGCTGCTCGGCGAGGAAGTTGAGCGCCTCGGCGTGAATCCGATCGGGGGCATAGGTCGTCCCCTGATAACGCCGATATTGGGACCGATCGTCCGGATCGCCGTCGGCCGGGAACTTCTGATGGGCCGAGAACTCCGGGTTGTCGAGCGGAACCTTGGTTTGATTGTCCCAGAGATAGGTCGGATAAAAGTTGTGAGCCACCGCCTGACAGTTGTAGCCGAAGAAGCGATCGAACCCCTGCTGATTCGGGTCGCCGGTGCTGCCGACCGGTCCCAGCCCCCACTTCCCGAAGCCGCCAAGGACATACCCCAAACGCTTGAGTGCGATAGCCCAGGAGTTTCGGATACCGGCGGGGGCGGACATGATGTTCCCCG
>CAYRVS010000288.1:0-3299 GCA_964427725.1 uncultured Planctomycetaceae bacterium
GTCCACGGCGACCATCTGTGGATGATCGCCGGCAACAACATGGAACCCGATGTCTGGAAGCTCAAGAAACAATAACCATCGCACAGGGAGCCCGCCCATCGCGATGGGTGGGCTGCATTTCACGTTCGCCCCTCAAAGAACACGAAAACCATGAACACCCATCCGATGACCCCCGCGATCCTGGCCGGTTCCGTGATCGCCGTTCCTCCCGTGGCGCGGCACGCCGACCTCACGTGGAACGTCGACGCCAATCGCCGCATCATCCAGCACCTGGAGGCCGGCGGCGTCACGACGCTGCTGTACGGCGGGAACGCGGCCCTCGCGCATGTCTCGCTCAAGGAGTACCCCGCGCTCCTGACGATGCTGACCCATTCGGCCGGGCCGACCACCGTCGTCGTCCCCTCGGTCGGGCCGTCGTTCGGACAGATGCTGGATCAGGCGGAGATCCTCAGGGATTACGCCTTCCCTACGGTCATGCTCTTGCCGAGCCGCGATGCGATCACTCCCGCGGGCCTCGCCGGAGGCATCAAGCGGTTCGTCGAGAAGCTCGGCAAACCGATCGTGCTCTACATCAAGCAGGACGGCATGGTCGACGTCGAGACGGTGCAGAAACTCACGAACGACGGGCTGCTGTCGTGGATCAAGTACGCCGTGGTGCGGCCCGACGCCGCGAATGATCCGTTCCTCAAAAACCTGATCCAGGCGATCGGCCCGTCGACGATCGTCAGCGGGATGGGGGAGCAACCGACGATCACGCATCTGCGCGACTTCGGCCTCGTCGGCTTCACGTCGGGCTGCGTCTGCGTCGCGCCGCGGCACTCGATGCGGATGCTCGCCGCGCTCACGGCGAAAGACTATGTCGCGGCCGAGCGGATTCGGCAGCAGTTCGCCCCGCTGGAGAAGCTCCGCGACACGATCAGCCCGGTGCGGGTTCTACATGCGGCGGTGCGGCTTGCGGGGATCGCCGAGACGGGGCCGATCACGCCGTTCTGGTCGCCGGTCGCCGAGTCCGAGCATCCCGCGATTCGCGCCGCGGCGCTCGAACTGTTGCGGCTGAACGAAGCGGGTTGAACCGACCGGTTGTGTGTCCGTGGCTCGTGAATGTCTCTCGGAAGGTGTCGTTGTGCTGATCGGTTACGTGAGTGACGAACGGTATGTCGCGGTGGCCGATGTCCTGCTGGAGTTCCGGCAGGCCGGCCGGACGCGGGCGATCGTCCGTTCCACGCCGCGCGGCGCGGTGGAAGCCGACCTCGAACCGGGCGATTACGTGGTCACGCTGGTGAAGTCGGGCTATGGCTCGAAGCATTCGCGGATCACCGTCGACCCGGCGAAGCCGTGGCATTTCCGGCTCCTTACCGATGGGCTATTGGGCTATGTCTGGCCCCGGTGGGTCAAAACCGGCGAGCGGTCGGAGTTCTGCGTCCATGCCACCGAGCCGTATCGGCTGAGCCTATGGCGTTACGGTTGGAAGCGGGATTTCGTCAAGCTGCTCGGCTGGTTCGACGAACATGGCCCGCGCGCGGTGATGCAAATCACTCCCGACGCCGATTTCACGCAGACCGGCGTCGGCTGGAACCGCGTGGGGTACGGCAACAACCCCCACCACACCAATTTCGTCGTCGGCCCGGAACGCTCGGGACTCTATTACCTCCATGCGAAAGGGGAGCAAACCGGGACGTTTTTCTCGTTCCCTTGGGTGGTCGCCCCCGCGCGGCCCACGGCCCCCATCGCCGTCCTCGCCAGCACCAACACCTGGCTCGCCTACAACAACTTCGGCGGCCGCAGCAACTACATCAACGCGCACAAGCTGCCCGACGTCCCCGTGGTCAACGCCCGGCAGGATCTGATCCGTTACACTCACGCCGGGTCGTTCAACGTCTGGGGCTTCC
The DNA here is from genome assembly GCA_964427725.1 of uncultured Planctomycetaceae bacterium. Lineage (GTDB taxonomy): Bacteria > Planctomycetota > Planctomycetia > Planctomycetales > Planctomycetaceae > DSVQ01. Next base: position 1,890 of record CAYRVS010000288.1, read on the forward strand.
AGGACGACGAATATCAACCGCTGTCGTTTGAACGCCCCGAGCTGGGGAACGTGGTCCGCGAGGACGAGGAAGTCACCGATCCCATCGCCGGGCGGTTGACCTGCGGCATGGCTCCCGCGGAGTGGCGACTGTTGGGCTGGCTCGAACGGGAAGGCTTCGCCTACGACTACTACGCCGAGTCGCAACTGCACGACGGCGGACTCGATCTCGACCAGTACCGCATCCTGATCCTCAGCGTCCATCCCGAATACTGGTCGCGGGAGATGTATCTCCGGGTCAAGGATTGGGTCTGGAACCGCGGCGGACGGTTGATCTATCTCGGCGGCAACGGGCTCAACTGCGAAGTCGAATTCCTCGACGAGACCCGCCTGCGGTTCAAGACCCATCTGGCGAGCCGCGGGGGCGAATTGGGGATGGTTCATCCGGAGCATCCCGATGTTTACCTCGACAGCCGCATGGCCCGCACCTTGGAATCGGAAGCGAACCTGCTGGGGGTCGTCTGCACCGACACCGGCATCATGACCGCCGCGCCGTATCGTTGCCTCGAGCCCAACCACTGGGCGTTCGCGGGAACCGGGCTGCGCGCCGGTGACGTCTTCGGCGAACGGAGCCTGCAGGAACGAGTTTCTGGCGGGGCGTCCGGCCATGAGACCGACAAGATGTCGCCTCATTCCCCCCCGGGAACCGTGCGGCTCGCCAAAGGGCTCAATTGCGACGACGGCGGAGCCGAAATCGTCCATTACGAGACCCCCTCGGGCGGCGCGGTCTTCTCCGTCGGCTCGATCACCTATGTCCCGTGCCTATTGGTCGATGACGCCATCTCGCGGATCACCAGCAATGTGGTGACGCGATTTCTGGCGACGTCACCCGCCTGTTCGTCTCAGGGAGCCTCATGATGACCCCTGCCGTCCGATGCCCCGGTCCCATTCGTCGCCGAGAATTTCTGCGGGCGGGCGCGCTGGCGCTCGGCGGGCTGACGTTGCCCCAGGTACTCCAAGCCCGCGCGGCGAGTCAGACGCTGGATGCCGAGACATCGGTCATTCTCCTCTATCTGCACGGCGGGCCGTCCCAACTGGAAACCTACGATCTGAAGCCCGACGCTCCGTCGAGTTATCGCAGTGTCTTTGGAGCGATCCCCACCAACGTCCCGGGGATCGAACTGTGCGAGCTCTTCCCGCGACAAGCCCAAATCGCCGACAAATTCGCGCTCATTCGCTCGCTGCATCACGATGTCGGCATCCATAGCGACGGCGGGATCGTCGTCCTCACCGGCAAGCGTCCCACGCAGCTCGATCCGACCTCGCAATCCAAAAGCGAGCACCCCGATCTGGGAATGATCGCCAGCCGCGTTCGGGGCTTCGGCGCGACGATGATGCCTCCCTACGTCACGCTGCCGCGCAAACCCTACAT
>CAYRVS010000289.1:0-3279 GCA_964427725.1 uncultured Planctomycetaceae bacterium
AGACTGCTTCGCGTCAAACCGCAGCGTGAGTTGGCCGTCATCGTATTGCAGGTTTTGTACGTCGGGAGGGGCGGGGAGCGCCACCGAGAGGAGTTACGACTGGAGATCGATCACCGTCTTGTTGTCTTGCGCCGGTGCGACCGAGACCGTGACTCCCAGGCGAATCGCATGTTTCAGGTAATGGCGCGTATCGCCCGCTTCGCCGTAGGGGGTCCAACCCTGCGCCACAAGCAGCTTGCGGCAGGCTTCCGCGGTCGATTCTTTCGACGAGGAGGTGAGATACATCAGACTGACGGGGGACTCGACGAAGACCTGGGCGTCGGCCGGGACCGGCAGTTCCTTTAAGACTACGTTCCCATGCTGCAGCAGCGTGATCTGCACCCGCTCGCCCAGCGGGAAGATCATCAACGAGAGTTTGTATCCCGCCTTGTGTAGAGTCGCGCCGGCGTACTCCGGGCTGCTGTAACCGCCGGGCAGCTCCTTCCAGCCTTGCTTGAGGAGTTGCTTGTGGTGGAACTCGAACGCGGCGGGGACCTTGCCGCCCGCCGTGTAGGTCAAGCCGGCGACCGTCGCTGATGCGGGTGGCTCGGCGTCGGGGAGGCGAGGCAGTCGGCCGAGATCCAAAACTTTGGCCGCTTGGGCCGCCGTTGCGGGGACCGTTTCGGCGGCCCAAGTCGCGTCATGGGACGCGGCGAGCAGGACCAGCCCAAAAGCCCGCATACGATTCCCCCACGCCACGGAAACACCGGCTCGGCAAGACATGCGTCACCTTCCAGGAAGCCATGAATTTAGAGTGAGCACCCGGGACAATCATCCCGCACGGCGATAGGTTTCGTCTAGGGTTCGTGGCGTCGCCGGTAATCGCGTCAACGCGGTTTGCTCGATCAATCGCTTCAGTCCGAACCACGCGCGATCCACGGTGAGCTCGCGGAAGCAGGCGAGCGCCGATTGGCCGGGATGGGGACAAGTCTTACAGTAGCTCGCCGCGCAGGGGACTTGCGTGCTGACCGAAACATGGCGGCCCGACGGGGGCGGTCCCGACCGGACGGCGCTGGTGCAGGTGAAGAGGCCCAACGTGGGGCGGCCGAGTTCGGCGGCGAGATGCAGCGGACCCGAGTCATTGCTGACCAGGCAGTCGATCTCGGTCAACAGCGCCGTCAGTTGTTTGAGGCTGGTCCGGCCCGCCAGGTTGACGATGGAATGACGAGGAAGTCGGTGTCGTAACCGGGTCGCGAAGGCTGCGCAGGTGGCTTGCTCGCCCCGACCACCGATGACCAGCAAACTCCCGCCCCAAGTCGCGAGCGCGCGGTCGAACAGTTCCTCGAAATGTTCCAGGGGCCAACGCTTGGTGACCCACTGTGCCCCCCATTGCAGCGCGAACCACGGACGGGGCAATGCCGACAAGGTTTCGACCGCCCATTGTCGATCAGGCTCGGGGACCATGATCTCGATCCGCCGGGGATGCGACTCCAAGCCCAGCAACTCCGCGACGCGCCAGTAGCGGGCGTAGGCCGGCAGGTTACGTCCGGAATCGGGGATCACCGCATGACAGGCCAGCGTCGCCCCTTCGCGGGCGGTCTCCAAGCCGACGCGATGCCGCGCCCCGGTGGCGTAGGTCATGATCGCCGAGCGTAGGAGGCCCTGGAGATCAAAGACGAGATCGAATTTTCGGCGTCGCAGCGCACCAAGCAGGCCGGGGATTTCCGACCATCCCGGACGACGGGGCACGGGGATTACTTCGGCGAGCCCGGGATGCCCCTCCACCAGCTCGCGCAGTTCGCGCTGAATCACCCAGGTGATCGCCGCGTGGGGGAAACGGGACCGCAGCACGGAAACCAGCGGGAGGGTCTGCACGACATCCCCCAAAGCGCTGGGCTTGATCACGGCGATTCGCCGTGGATCAAGTTCGCGAAACCACGCGGCGGTGGCGTGCCGGGTCACGGGGATCGAGCCTCCCTGCTCAGAACCAACCAGTCAACGTCCGTAATCCTAATGGGGCACGAAACGAAGTGACAACAGCGGTTCGTGCTGACTGGTCGTGGTTCCACGGAATCCAGACAGTTCGTCTTGTCGCTGTACGACCGGCGTTCGGGATTTTTGGCGAGTTGTACGCCTCCCACGGATCACTGGTGTCTCGCGTGAACGAGCCGACAACTGCCATCAGTTTTCCCTCACATGGTCGAATTATCCCGGCGTGATTCTTTCGCGAATCGAGTCCCGGACGAATAATGCTGAAAATGAAATAACTGGAAATGCTCCGGAAAATTCCCGTCGTTTTGTGGTGTACAGACAGGTCGGTTCCGAATGTTCGCGGCAGCCCCCCCGTCCGCGGGAACCGGGCACACATGGCTATGATGTACCGTTGGGCTTGCGAGGATGTCGCCCCCGCCGCCAATGCCCCTACGGTACGAGCCGCAAACCTCGCTGTTCATGGGGACCGACCGAGACTTTCCATCATGTTCATGCCCGAAGCTCAGGTCCTTCCCTGTCCTGATTGCCAACGCGACGTGCGGATCACCCTGCAATCGGAACTCCAAGCCGGCTTGATGGGAACCACCATCAGTTGTCCCCATTGCGGCACACTTTGGTTGCTGCGGAAGACACCGTATCTCGTCTTCTCGCCGCTCGTGATTCCGAAAGCGACACAGCGCCCGGGCCGGAAGCCCCTCTCGCGGCATGACCTCGACTTGCCGGGAGACGAGGATGACGAGTTGAGCGACGAGGACTTGGCCCGGCTTAAGGCTCAGCATCCGGAAGATTCGGATGAAGAGTAACCTGCGGGAGTCTCCATCGGCTTCCGCGGGTGACGCTCAAGGGGATATGGAGTCCGTCGGCTGGAGCTCCCGAAGCGCGTGAGCCGCCAACCGACGCACGTCCGGTCTCGGATCGACCGCGAGTTGATTGAGGCGCGGCACGGCCAAGACACGGGCGGGACCGAAATCGCGCCACAGCAGGTACGCCGCGCGCCGCACCTCGCGTGAGTCGTCCCCGAACTCCGCGACCACTCCTTCAAGCAGTGGCTCGGCGACCCGCGTGATCCGCCATTCCGCGCGTCGCGCCTCCAGGCGGACCAGCGGGTCAGCATCGGTTTGCGCGTGACGAATCGCCGCCAACCACGGTTGGGCGGCGGGCCCCCAACCGGCGAAGATGGTCAGAATCCGCGGCTTCAGCGTCGGATCCTCCGCCTGAAGCCACTCGCTCAACAGGGGGCCGCACTCTTGGGGATCGCAGCGGACCAAGGTCGCCGCCGCGTAGTCTTGCACGGCGGGTTCGGGGTCG
>CAYRVS010000290.1:0-3045 GCA_964427725.1 uncultured Planctomycetaceae bacterium
TCCCAGTGACGCGCGAAGACTTCGACCAGCGCCGGATCATCCCGCCAAGCCAAATCGACCCGCGAACCCGCGCGCCGTAAGCCGTCGTCGAGCGACAGGATCAAGCCGCCTTGAAGGTTGAAGGACGCCATGGGAAATCGCGCGAGGGCGTGGCCGACCTGCCGGAGTTCCTCGGTCCGATTCCGCACGCCGATCAATTGGAGCAATTGTCGCAAGAGGGGCACGTGACGGGGCTCGGTCGCGAACGGGAGGTCGTCAAGGAGTTTGAGCGACAGCGCGGGGGCGGAATCGACGGCGGCGCTCAGCACCGCGATGGTGATCCATGGATCGGCGGCGTCGCGGCGGGCGATCGCTTCCAGCCACTCGGCCCGGCGTGGCGCGTCGATCGCCCCGAACGTCAACGCCAGCTGCAGCCGCACGCGCGGGTCGGGGTCGTCCACCAGTTCGCCCAGTAGGTCACCCAGCGCCGAACTCGGCTGGCTTAGCCAAGCCGCTTCGGCGAGCCGGATGGCATGCACGCGGATCATCGGTTCGGCATCACGCAACGCCTGCCGTAGTTCGGGTTCGCCGAGTTGGTCGAGCCCCACCAGCGACCACATCGCATGCAGCCGCGTCAACGGGGCGGGGGCGGTCGAGACGAGTTGTCGTAGGGGAGAAACCGCTGTGGGATCCTGCCGCTCGAACAGCAGTCGATGGGCCGTCTCGCGATGCCAAACGTTCGGATGTTCGAGCAGCGCGAGGAGTTCGGGCGTGGTGGCCTGGTCGAGACGGGGGGTGGCCCGCCGATCGAAGTCGGGGGGCGTGATCCGGTAGATGCGACCGCGATCGCGGCCATGTTCCAAATCGAGGAGCGCCTTCAGATCGTCGGGCATCGACCACGGATGTTCGATCGTCTCGCGATACATGTCGAGCAGATAGAGCGTGCCGTCGGGGGCGGGGATCAGGTTGACCGGGCGGAACCAGTTGTCGGTGGAGGTGAGAAACTCCGACTCGACATCGATCCGTTCGGCGGAGAATGTGACGCCATGCGGAGTCAGCCGTTGGCGATGGACCAGATTGCCGGACGGTTCGCACAGGAAGACCTGCTCGCGACACTCCGGCGGATAGGCATCGCCCCGATAGATCGTGACCGCGCAGGCCGACGTCATGTAGCCCGCCGCGTTTTTCTCGCTGCGGGGCATCCGCGGATCGCCCTGCGACATCAGCCGCGCCGCGTTCACCACCCGCCATGGTTCCGGGGGACTGTCGCGAAAGACGCGAATCTGATCGCCGAAGACCGCGACGTCGTGCAGCACGCCGGGGATCGGCAACTGAGGATTCCGCGCGAGGGCTTCCAGCGGCAAGACGATCTGCTGGATCGGATTGCGGATGTTGCAGATGAAGCGGTGGCCCCAATCGTCGAACGTGTTTCCGAAGCGCGCGCCGCCCGATTGGAGCTCCAACCGTGGTTCACGCGGATCGAAGCGGAAATCGTGTCGAGTGATGGTGATTGGCGCGCGATCGGGTTGAGCGAGCTGGGTGATCTGGCCGCCGTTGGTGCCGCCCGCGCCGTAGATGCGGTGATCGAGCCCCCAGATGAGGTTGTTGACGACGGCCTGCACGTTGAGCTTGCGAAACCCCGCAAAGACCTTGCGACGGACATCGGCCTGCCCGTCGCCATCGGTGTCCTTGAGGTACCACAGATCGGGCGTGGCGGCGACGAACACCCCCCCGTCGTAGACCGCGATGCCGGTCGGCCAGGAAAGCTCGCGGGCGAAGATCACCGAATGCTCGAACACGCCGTCGTCGTCGCGGTCTTCCAGCAGACGGACTTTGCCGATCGGCAGATCGGCCGTCCGTTCGACGTTCGGTTTGTCGGTCGATTTGTCGGTGTAGGGATAGTCGTTCATTTCGACGACGTACAACCGCCCCGCTTCGTCGAACGCGGCGGCCACCGGATCGGTGACCAACGGCTCGGCGGCGACCAGTTCGAGGGTGAAGCCATCCTTGAGCCGGAAGGTCTTTCCGACGGCGGTCGGTTCCGTTGGGGCGACTCGGGGGAGAGCGGCCGGCTCGGCTTCCGCAGCGGCCGGCGTGACCCAGACCGCGAGCAGGCCCACTCCGATCAGTCTGCACAATAGGATTGAGGCCGCGTGCTTCATCGGTTCAGGATCGTCTCTACAGGAATCGAGGTCGCGGTGGACCCGGAAGATTGGCGTCACATCTGCCATCCCCTCGCAAGACGTCACGCTACGGCTCGCGCTGTGTGGTGATACCGTTCGAGGCGTTATTGGCCCGTTCGGCTTGGTACGGCGGTTCGCCATCTGCCGGCGGGGCGGGGCGATGCCGATGGAGCTCCGCCTTGAAGTCCCCCAGGCTCGACCAATGGAGCGGCCGGTTGAGATCGACCTCGGTGAGCGCGATGGTCCCCCAGGTCTTCGCCTGAGCGAGGATCTCACCGTCGTGATCGTAGATCGCCGAGACCATCCAATCGTAACTCGGGTCGGTGTAGGTGCTGCTGACGAGATAGACGTGGTTTTCGCAGGCCCGCGCCTGGGCCAACAGGGGATTGCAGCCCGCCACCGGCCAGGCGATGACCTCCGCGCCGCGATGGCTCAGTTCGCGAGCCACTTCGGGAAAGAACCCGTCGTAGCAGATCATCATCCCCACCTTGCCGAACCGGGTCTCGAAGACCGGGTACTCGGTCCCCGGCTGAAAGCCCGCCTCGATCTCGGGGCGCGGCAGGCAGACCTTCCGATACTTGCCGATCAACGCGCCATCCGGACCGATCAGCACCGACGTGTTGAACATCAGATGGTCGGCCTTCTCGATCAGCCCCGCGACGATGTGCAACTTGAGCCGCCTAGCCTGTTCGCCGAACTCGATGGTGGAAGGCCCGGGGATCGGTTCCGCCGCCTCCAGGTAGGACAGCGGCGTCCCTTGTTGCGTCAAGACCTCGGGCAGGACGACCAAATCGGCCGACTGGGCGGCGGCTTGTTCGAGGAACGGGACGAACTGGCGACGGTTGTCCGCGGCGGTTTGGCCGCCATGCGGAATGTGATGGAC
>CAYRVS010000291.1:0-2898 GCA_964427725.1 uncultured Planctomycetaceae bacterium
GCCGGGGACATCGAGCGGACCGGCGGCACGCTCAAGCTCTTGGGGACACAAGTGGAAGGCTCGGTCCTCACATGACAAAGGCTTCCAAGCTGCCGCTGAGCGACATCGGCCGCATCGCCCGCGTGGTGACGTGGTTCGAGCAGGGGACCGCCGCGGCCCCGCCGGTCGAGCCGCGGGAGCCGTCGACGGGCTGGAGCATGTGGCTGCTCAACACGGTCTTCACTCCGGTCGATCCGGGCGAAGCGCTGGGGCGGTTTTGGCGGGCCGAGGCGATCGCCTGCCAGCCAACGGCGCGGCGCGTGCAGACGCTCCGCCGCCGTAATCCCGGCTGGCCGTACGTCACGAGCTTCCGGTTGACGTTTCGCGGCGCGTCGACCGCGCCCTTGCGAGACGACATTCCGGCGGCCGACCTGCAGGCTGCGATCGCCGCGCTCCCGGGACTCTCGGGCGACGTCGTCGGCGTAGTGGGCCATCGATTTGAGCTCGGAGACGAGCACACCTATCAGCCGCGGCAGTGGCACGTGATCTTCGCGGATGAGGTCGAGGACGTGCAGCTGCTGGGCCTCGCGGGGCCGGGGCTCAACGTCCGCATTTTCCAGGATTGGTGGATGCCGACGTCACGCGTCGAGACCGTCTGGTGCGGGCTGCCGCAAGACGGCAAGACCGCTGCGGGGGCCTTTGGGTACTGCACCTGGTTCCCGGTCCGAGGTCTGACCTGGGTCCACGGCGAGTGCTACTCAATCACGGAGACCGACTGATGTGCCACGCCTGGCCCTGCTGCGATCCCGGCGTGTTCACGGTGCGGCTCTACGCGCCCGACGGAACCACGCGGTGGGTGCGCAACTACTCATCCCCGTCGGAGACGTTGACCGTGCCGCTTCGCGCGCGGATCAGCCCGGCGACAGGCGATGTCATCGTGGCGAGCGGCGCCGGCGTCACCGTCGTGGAAGACGGAGTGGTCGTCGAGCGGTTCAACCTCCGCGCCTACGCGCCCGACGGGACGACGAAGTGGCGCATCCCCATGCCGTCGGCGAACGGCGGATTGGGGATGTTTCCGGTCGGGGTGCGAGATTTCGACATCGACGCCGCGGGGACGATTCATGTTCTGACGAACCGCTACTCGCACACGCCGATCTCGGATGACGAGGGGCAGACGATCATCCGCTGCAGCCAGGACGGAGTCTGGCTCGACCCGCTCCCCTTGCCGCCGAACCCCGCGTTCGAGTCACTGGGAGTCACCGTCAACCGCACGGCGGGGCCCCAGTCCATCGCCACTTGGAGCCCCCCGACCGATGGCGCGACGGGAGGCCTTCCCGTTTACATCATCACCAAGATTTTCGTCATGCCTTCCGGGCGGTGGGCGGTGGCCGGAATCAACCCCGGTTGGGATCCGGTGCTCGGGGAACGTTGGCCAATGTGGTTGCGACAACCTTTTATGGGCGATCCCCCGTCGTACCTGGCCCACGGCATGGTCAATCCGCGCGGTCCATTCCCGATCACTGAAGGTGAACTCTTTTACGGGGTAGCGGGAGACGCCCAGGGCCGCGTGGTGTTCCTCGGCCAGTTCATCTGGGAAGCATCAGTCGGTCAGCTGCGCCATTTGGGACAGTATCAAGACGCGCCCGGCCTGCCACTGTTGTGGACCCGCCCGGGGGAGTACCCCGGTCCGCTGGACGTCAACCCGTCGGGGCGGATCGGCGTGGCGCGGATCGGCGGCTATGGCACATTCCCCGGCGGCAACGAGTCGCGCGTCGCCACAGTGGTGGTGCTCAACAGCGATGGGACTTTGGCCTGGCAACATTTCCATGCAATGCCCCAGGCGATCAGCGTCGGGCTCGATGGCGCGGTCGCGGTCTGCCATGGTCCCGCGGTCCTGAGCGATCGCAGTTGGGACTTCCTCCCCGAGACGGGGATCTGAACCATGCCCCTCGCCGCGCTCGCCGTCCACTTCAACCCCTGCGGTTATCTGACCGCCCGCGACAACTTCGCGAGGTTCGCGGCCGCGTTCGGCGGCTGCCCCCTCTTCACCTGCGAAGTCTCGTTCGACGGCGTCTATCACCTCGACACGACCTGGCGGATCGCCGCGACGAACGCCCAACGCCTCTGGCAGAAGGAAGCCCTGCTCAACGCGCTGGTCCCCCGACTGCCGCGCGAGTTCGACCAGGTCGCCTGGGTCGACGCCGACCTCTTGTTCCTCAATCCCGATTGGGCCCGCGAGACCGAGCGCCGGCTGCGCGACTGGCCCGTCTGCCAACCCTATCACGCGATCCATTACCTCGACCCGCGCGGCGAGGTCGACCGGACGATCGAATCGCTGGGGTCGCACGTCGTGAACAACACCCCGGGGCAGCGGCAGCCGGGAGGCGCGTGGGCCGCCCAGCGCTGGCTGCTGGAGAAGCACGGCCTCTACGCGCACAACGTCGTCGGCGGGAACGACAGCAACTGGTCCGACGCCTGCCTGGGAAAGCTTGATGGTCACATTACGAAACTTTCGCCACCCGCGCTCAATGAGCACTTCCGCTGGTGGGCGCGGGCGTTCTACCGCGACGTGCGGGCCCGCGTGACCTACACCCCCGGTGACATCGTCCACCTGTACCACGGCACCTTCACGAATCGGCAATACACCGCCCGCGCCGCGATGCTCACCGACGAACGCTTCGATCCGCTCGCCGACGTGCGGCTCGCCACGAACGGGCTGCTCGAATGGGCCTCGCCCAAGCCCCGCCTCCATCAGCGGATGTTGGAGTACTTCAGCGCGCGCCAGGAGGACGACCATGCGACGTGACGACATCGTGGCCCGGGCCGAGCGGGTCCCCGGCTGGATGATGCGGTCGGAACTGACGTGGCTCGCCGACCACGCGGCGGCGCTCCCCGAGGGCGCGATCTGGTGCGAACTCG
>CAYRVS010000292.1:0-2897 GCA_964427725.1 uncultured Planctomycetaceae bacterium
GCCCAAGGCATCGGGGATGAGGAATTCTGCCCCTGGACCTGGGGCCCCGTGACGTAAGTGCATTCCGGTACCCCACGGAAGGCCAGACGACGGAGCGATTTTCATGAAACCCTCAACACCGTCGCACAATGTCACGCGATTTACGGCGGATGGATCTCCGACTCGGTGATTTCCCCCCCGTTTCGGGTCCCCCAGGCCCGCCAGACTCTCGGATCAATCGAATCCGCCGTGAATCGTGCGCTGCCGTCCGCGAACGCGACGTTGATTCCGCCGTCATGCCAGCTTCGCGCCGAGTACAGCCCGCGTCCGCCATCCATCTGAAAGACATTGTCGCCATGACTGCAGTCGGGAATCTTGGAATTCGGCGTCGCGAGATGCTGATACCACGTATGCACCCAACCGCCCAGCATCCAGTTGAATCCCATGAAGGAGTCGTGGCTCACGGGGGCCGCGATCGCGTAGCGGCGGCAAGTCTCCAGCGCCCCTTCGGAGGTCGTGATGGGAATCGTCATCGGGGCGTAGCGATCCTGAAACGGGCTGTAGACGGCCGGATTTCCATCTCCCAGAACGCGTTCGCTCCACATCGCCGTCTGGGAGAGTCCATCGATGAAATCATCCGCGTGGACACCGCGTCCATTGACGAACGCCCCGCTCTGGGAAGTCGACTCCATCCCCGGCATGGCCTTCGGGCTCATGACCTGAACGCTGACGCCCAGGTTGCAGCGATAATTCGTCGCGCCGGGCAGACCCAGATCCGAAGGGCAAAGAAACAGCGGCACACGGTGTTCCAGCAACGCCCGATTCCGCGCGCTTTGCATGTGGGGCGGTCCCCCGGAATCGACGATCGGCGGTGTCGGGTCTTCCAAGTCGATCTTCATGAACATCGCCGAATCCAGCGTGGCCAGCAGGTGCCGATGCGCGGAGACCGCCGGATGCAAGACCGGTCGCCCACCGACGGTTTCCCCCCAGAAAGTGGACGTCGGCGGAAAGACCCGGGCGATCGATTCGTGTGTCTGGCACGCCAAACTGAGTTGCCGCAGCCGGTCGCGACAGGCGATGCGGCGCGACTGTTCGCGCACCTGTTGAACCCCCGGTACGATCAAGGAGGTCAATAACCCGACGATTCCGATGGTCGTCAGCACCTCGGCGATCGAAATGCCGCGGCGTCGGTCCGGAAAACGTCGCCGGTAGAAGCCTGTGCTCATGGTGAATGTTCATCATCCGCATGGGTCACCAGCACCGTTTGGCTTGGCCCATCGGTGGTCGTAAACCGGATCTCCGCGGCGGAAGACTTCGGCGCTTCGTCCTTCCAGGCGATTTCGTAGCGGCTCGTCCCGCCCCCTTCCCCCGCGACGACTTTCACCGTCAACCGCGCCGGATCCCAAATCGCCGCAATCTTTGAAGCTCCCCGTCGGTCGATGACCGTGAGGAGGCGTGCCGTGCCGGTCGGCAGGACAAGCCGCTGCGGGATCACGGAAATCACGGGCTTCACGTCGACCCGACACGGCGTAGGGGCGACTTCTCCTCCGGTCACCGCCATCCGCCAGACACCACGATGGACCCCCGCGTCGAGCGGTGGGAACCTCGCCTTCGCTTGATATCGCCGATACGCCAGCTCGGCGTCCTCCGCGGCGCGCTCGGTCATGATCAATTCAACGGGGATCAAGCCCGACTCAAGCTCAACTTCCATTCCCGTAAACCAAGCCGGCGCGTCCCGCCGTTCCACGGTTTCCCAAGTGGATTCGATGTTCACCGGCTCACCCGCGATCAACGTCCGGTCGATCAGGGACTCCCCGTGCAGGATCGCGGGGCCGGTGAAATTCGTCTCGAGTTCCACCGGAATCCAACCCGCGGGATGTTGCGTCGCGGGGTCCATGATCGGGATGACCCGCCGGATCCTCCCGGCCGCCGGAGCAGGCAGCCGCAAGGTCACTTCGACTCGATCGCCCGGCTCCAACACTGGGGGAAACCCGGCCTCGACTTGGCAGGCACATGCCGCACCCACCTGCAACCCACGCAATGGCATCGTCCCCGCATGCCGCACCCGATATCGGCACAACGTCTGGAGATACGGCGGCACGGGTTCGCGGGGGGCGAGTTGCTCGACGTCGAGCACCAAATGGGCGTCGACTTGGCTCTGCCGGCGATCACCCGCCGTCGGAATCAACCATCCGAGCCCAACCAGCAACGTCACGACCACGCCCCAGAACCACCAGCGGCGCGTGATGCTCGGGATCATGCCCTTCCTCCTTCACGCGGCCGGGACATCGGGGGGCGCGCGACGCTTCCAGCCCAAGGCGAGCCAGGCCACAAGTCCGACCAGCAACGCCCCCCCCGCCTTGAAGGCCGACTCCCACCAGATGTCCTGGGGAAACTGTCGGAGCGCCTCGTCGGTATGGGCCAACACCAACCCTTCCCCCTGCCAGTGCGCGGCCAGCTCTTCCGGCGCGAGAAACCGCGGCGACTTCGGCGCGTCGATCATTTGAATCCGCCCGTCCCGCGCGCCGTACAGCACGACGAAATGGGCTACGGCTTCCGTCTGAGCGGGATCGCGCCAGGGAATGATGATCGGCACCCGCGGCAGCACCGGCGACCGCGGGTTCAGCCGCACGACCCGGGTGCGAAAGCTCAAGGCTTGGGCGATCGACTCCAGCTCCCCCAAGGTCTGCGTCCGGGCCTTCAATCGCGGAAATTTCGATTGCAGATACCCGACCGACGCGGGTTTGTCGAGCAGTTGCCCACACACCGCCAAGGCCGCGCAACCGCAGGAGGGAGCGGCAGGCCGGTCAAGTGATTGAGCGACCATGATCCACACCAGCCATGTCATGCCGAAAACGCCTCGAGACTAGTGCTGCGTCACGACTGGAAACGGGGGTTGCGTGGATTGGCCGAAAAGT
>CAYRVS010000293.1:0-2771 GCA_964427725.1 uncultured Planctomycetaceae bacterium
CTCGTGACGAGAGCCAAGCGTCTAGTGCCAGAGAAAACCCCTGATTCCGACGGCATTTCTTGCTCTAGACTCCAGGCACTCGACACTAGACCGGTCGAGTTGCTCTCTCAGAATGAAACAAGCAAAGCCCCTGCGTTCCCGGAACGACCTCGCGCGTCCTGGCGGCGCTCCGTTCGCGGTTCGGTCCGAGGCTCGGACCGCGCCGCCGCCCCGCGCCATCAACGTCCCGGGCGATGTCTTGATCGCAAGCTTGGCGGCAAACCGCGCCAAATTTTGGGCGGTTCATGTGGGCGGCCAAGGCCGCGGAGCGTCGTATGGCTACCGAGGAACGGGTTGATCTGCTCGCGGACGGCGACATCAAGATCGTCACGGGGCGCGACTTGAATTTCGAGCTTGCCGGGCATGTTCGGAATCGACGCCCGTGGCGCCGCCGACGGCCTGGTCCGGTCCCATGCGGCGGCTTCGCCTCGGCCTTCGATCACGCCTTCCGCTCCGGGGCCGTCGTCAAGGACGATCGACACCGAGCCGCCATCTGCGGTTCACATGGCCGGGATTCGATCAGCCCCCAAGCACACGATTCCCAACCCTTCCCCGCTCAAAACTGCCGCAGGAAACGCAGATCGTTTTGGTAGAACAAGCGGATGTCGTCGATGCCGTGGCGGAGCATGCAGAAGCGGGCGATGCCCAGGCCGAAGGCGAAACCGCCGACTTGTTCGGGGTCGTAGCCGACCGCGCGCAGCACGTTCGGGTCGACGACTCCCGCACCGCCCAGCTCCAGCCAGCCCCCCTTCCACCGGACATCGACCTCGACCGACGGCTCGGTGAACGGGAAGAAGGATGGGCGGAACCGGACTTCGGTGTCGCCCCCCAGGTACGCCGCCGCGAACATTCGCAGGACGCTTTTTAGCGACGCCATCGTCACGTCGGGGCCGATCATCAGCCCCTCCATCTGATGGAACATGACGTGGTGGGTCGCGTCGATATCGTCGGGGCGATAGACGCGGCCGATCGAGATCACGCGGATCGGCGGCGGACGGCGTTCCATCGTCCGAATCTGCACGGTGCTCGTCTGACTCCGCAGCAAGACCGGCTTGCCGTGCGCGGTGCAGGCGGCGGCGAGATAGAAGTTGTCGAGCGGGTCGCGGGCGGGATGGTCGAGCGGGATGTTTAGGGCGTCAAAGTTGTGTCGTTCGTCCTCGAGCTCGGGACCGTCGACCACCTCGAAGCCGAAGCGGGCCATGATTTCGCGGAACTCGCGGATCGTCTGACTGAGGGGATGGAGCCGGCCTAGTTCGCGCGGCGTGCCGGGAAGGGTGAGATCGATCGCGGTGGCGACGACCGCCGGCTGGGCGACCAGTTCGAGCTTCGCTTCGAGCGCGGCGGTGACGGCGTTTTTGACATCATTAAATCGCTTGCCGACGATCGGCCGTTGCTCGGGAGCGGCCTGACCCAGGAGCGCCTGGAGGTCTTTCAGACGCCCTTGTTTCTTGCCAAGGAACTCGATGCGGACCTGTTCGAGTTGGTCGGCTTGCGACGCGTTTGCGATGGCCGCCAAGGCTTCGGCTTCGAAGGTTGTCAGGGCCGTGACCGGGTCCATGGCGTGCCTTATCAAGAACAGACCCAGGGATGGCCATCCCTGGGCTTGAGGATTCCCGACAGATCTGGGGCGGTGGCATCATCGTCCCGAAAATCGGCAGGGCGTCAACACAACAACCCGATCCCCCGAAAGTCGGGAACCGGGTTGTGGAGCGCGGAAGATGATCACGGGTTCGACTATGCCGCGAGGGCGGTCTTCGCGAGACCGACGACCTCGGCAAAGACCTCGGGGCTGTGGATCGCGAGCTCGCTCAAGGTCTTGCGGTTCAGCTCGATGTTCGCGAGCTTGAGTCCGTGGATCAGTTGCGAGTAGCGCAGGCCATGAATGGCGGCGGCCGCCTTAAGCCGGATGATCCAGAGGGCGCGGAAGTCGCGCTTGCGATTGCGGCGATCGCGGTAGGCAAAGCAGCGGGCGCGGACGACCTGTTCCTTGACGGTCCGGATCAGGTTCTTGCGGGCACCCCACCGACCTTTCGACTCGCGATAAAGCCGCTTGTGGGACCGATGACGCGGGACACTGAAGTGAATACGCATGAGACTCTCGCCACCCGACGCCCCCTGGAACAAGTTCCCGGGCGTACTTGCCGCTGTAAGGTGTTTCTGCTGAGGGAGTTCAACCGACCGGCTGGCTGACCGGTCGTGACGGACATGCGGGCGATCCACCGACCACGTTGGTCGGGACGCCCTTCGTGGAGATTACATCCCCGGGGCCAGACCCTCGGCGACCATGGCGGCGATGACGCCCCCTTCGACCGTATCCGCCCGCAGTCGGCGCTTCCGCTTGCTCGTCTTGTGACTGAGCTTATGGCCGCGATTCACCGACTTGTATTTGATCTTCCCGGTCCCGGTGACCTTGAAGCGTTTCTTCATCCCCTTGTGGGTCTTCAGCTTCGGCATCGCCGTAAATCCTTGCGGAGGAAGGTGTTCCCCCAATCGAAACAGCGCCGGGCGGTCTTCAGACGGATCGCCACCGCCGACGGTCCCCTCACGGGAATCGAAGAGTATAGCGAAAGCGTGTCGCGGAATTCCATGCAGGCGGGAAAAAAACGGGGGGCGTCGCCGAGTGGTCGGGCTTCACAATCACCAGAATGTGTGGCAAATTGACCCACATCGTGACTTGCACTAGGCTGTGTTGACAGTCACTCCGAGCATGACGAGGGACGCGGCGAGGTGCA
>CAYRVS010000294.1:0-1548 GCA_964427725.1 uncultured Planctomycetaceae bacterium
CGCCCCGGCCGCGTGAGGAGCCGATCAATTCCGCGCCGTCGCCTTCGGCAATTCGACGACGACTCGCGACCCGACCGGCAGTTCCGGCCACAACTTGCCCATCGGCTCGATGCGCACCGGCAGCAGCCCCTCGCTCGCACCGTCGTTTGACGTGGCTTGGGGCGGCAAAGGGGCGATGCGGCCGCGGCGACGCTGATCGCCGGGGAAATGGAGCGTGAGCTCCCGCCCCGGCGTGATCACCGAGATGTCTTGCGACGGGATCCGCGCCGTCAATGAACGCTGGGCCTCATCCAGCAGTTCCACCACAAGCGCCCCCGCGGAGACCAGCTCTCCCGGCTGATGCCGCCAGACCCCCACCACGCCATGGACCGGGCTGTGGATCGTCAACTCGGCGAGTTGCGCCTCGACGGTCGCACGTTCCGCGACGACTCGGTCCAGCCGCGTCCGCGCGACATCGACCCCCACCGAGATGCGAACTTTGCGATCGAGTTCCCCCAGCAGCGCCCGCAGGTCCTTCAGTCGCGTCTCCGACAAGGCGACCTGCGCGCGAACCGCTTCGGCGGCGAGCGCCGCGGCATCCTCTTTCAGCAGCGCTTGCAACCGCCCCGTATCGGGCCGCGGCGTCGTCAAGGTGACCGGCTGCAGCAGCCCCGCCGTCACCGCATCACCGCTCCATTCTCCCAAACCGCGAAGGTGTTCCTGCCAGGCAAGCTGTTCCACCTGTCGGGTGAGCTGCTCCTGGGTCAACTTCGTCAGCTCGGTTTGCGTCTGGTGGATCTCCCCTTGCAGCTCGCGCCGTCGCCAGGCCAGCTCGACATCGGCGGCCGCCTCGCAACGGGCCAGTTCCGCGGTCGCTTCGGTCTGTTCACGACTCTTCGCGGCGAGCCGCGCTTCCAACCGCTCGTCCTGAAACCGCAGCAATGGGGTTCCCGGGGTGACGACAGACCCGGCCGCGACAAAGCATTCGGCGAGTCGGCAATCGCGGCCCGCGGCGATCCCGGTCGTCTTCGCCTCCAGCACGGCGACCGTTGGTTCCCCCCCCTGACGATCGAGCCAACCGGCGGTCGCCACGCCCAGGCAGAGGGCGGCTCCCCCGAAAATGAACAACCGACCGAATTGAGGCAGCAGTGGTGCAGGTGCGGCGGACGGCATGCGAAGCGACCCCGGCAAGGCGGCGCGGATCGGAACCAGGAAGACTCCGTCTCGGGAAAATCGGTCGGCGGAATGGGGTCGCCCGCAGCCATTCTTTGTTGGCAGAATCGATCCGCTCGGTACCGCCGACAGGCTTTACGTCGTCGTCAAAGTCGGATGGGCCTCGACGACGACGCCGGCTTGCAAGCGGTGTACGTACGAATAGAATTCAAGAACAAGGAACCGGTGACCGCGATGTGGACTTCCGACGATTGGGCCAACGCCTGCGACCACGTCGTCCGCGAGGTGCTCGATGTCGCTCAAGTCTTTTTCCCGCCGGTGGATGCGCTCGAAGTCGGACGCCGACTTCAAATGACCTTGGCGTGGGATGCCGCGCAGGCAGGCCGGGGTCGACTG
>CAYRVS010000294.1:1558-2692 GCA_964427725.1 uncultured Planctomycetaceae bacterium
CCCGAGGACCGCCCGGAGCGGGTGCAATGGGCCGCCGCGCATGAATTGGGAGAGGCGGTCGCCTGGCAGATCTGTCGGGAGTTGCCCGGGGCGGGGGATGACCTGAGTCCCCCGCAACGGGAACAACTTGCCAACGAGTTCGCCCAACGACTCCTGCTCCCTACCGACTGGTTTCAAGCGGCTTGGCGCAATGTCGCCGGGGAGTTGCCGCGGATGAAAGACCACTTCCCCACGGCGAGCCACGAGTTGATTGCTTGGCGGGTGCTGTCGTTGCCCACGCCGCGCGTCATCAGCGTTTGGGATCAAGGAACCCTCACCCGCAGGCGGAGCAATCTGCCGGGGCGACTGCCGGCGATCACGTTAGGCGAACAGGAAACCTGGCGCGCCATCCACGAGGCGGGGGACGCCGCGTCGCACGACACGGAACAGGGCCGCGTCTACGGGTGGGCGATTCATGAACCGACGTGGAAACGGGAAATCGTGATCTGGGAACCGGCGCTGGAGTGATCGATGAAGAGGCCCGGGGAAGGCCTTCCCTGGGCCTCCGCGTTACTTCTTCCCCAGCGCGCGTTGCGCCGCGAAAAACTCCTGCAGAAGCTCTCGGCATTCCCCCGGCAACACCCCGCCCAACACGGCCGCCCGATGATTGAGCCGCGGATCGGACGTGATCTGATAGAGCGTATGGCACGCCCCCGCCTTAGGGTCGGTGGTGCCATACACCACGCGGGGCAGCCGCGCCTGCAGGATCGCCCCCGCGCACATGGGACACGGTTCCAAGGTGCAATAGAGCGTGCAATCGAGCAGCCGCCACGACCCGAGCGATTCCGCCGCCTGCGTGATGGCGATCATCTCGGCATGCGCGGTCGGATCACGCAGCGTTTCCCGCTGGTTGTAGCCGGTCCCGATGATCGCGTCCCCATGCACGATGACCGCGCCGACGGGGACTTCCCCTTCGTCATACGCCTGTCGCGCCAAATCGAGCGCGAACCGCATCCAACGATCATGGGGTTGCAGCGAGAATTCGTCGGCGGGGAGCACGCGGGCGGTCCATGGTCGTCGTGAGGGATTGATGCGCTCTATCGGTTCATACTGTCCGCATCATAGCGTGTCGCATGAGCGGGCACCGTCGGGAGC
>CAYRVS010000295.1:0-2395 GCA_964427725.1 uncultured Planctomycetaceae bacterium
CTCCCCTCGAGGGCTACGCGCTCTCGTCCCCCGCGGAGCCCTCGTCCGGCGCCGAGGCGATCGATCTCCGGCAATCACATTGATAATCCCGATGGATTGAACTCCCTATGAGACATGGAGTTCACGTCGCTGGGCGGAATAACCGTTCTTCCGTCACCCAACAAATGGCGATGAAGGGGTTGGATCCGCCCCGGGGTTGGCTAAACTTAAGCTCGAAGGGTGATTGACGGCTCGGCAAACCGCACCGTCGATTCGTCGGTCTCCCTTGAACTTGTTGGCGACGGGACCCGCACTCTCGTCTCAACTCCCGACCGGCGGATGTCACACGGCATCCGCCGGTTCTTTTTTTTGGTGCGGGATCGCTGTGGGCTGGGGACGACCCCGGGTCGCTCGCAGACCCGGGGCGAAGACGAAACACCGATCGGCGCGCCCTTGTGGTCTTGGGTGTCGATCGCTGAAATGCACACGCGGATCGGCTCGGCGTGGGCCGGTCGTCGTGGTTCGGGGGTTCTCGGCGAACGGTGTCGCGCATGGATGGGTCGTTGGGTTCGGGGTCGTGGTCGCAGGTGGCCGCGGACTGGTTGGTGCTCCCCCTCGCCGAGCCCGTCGTCTGGTCAACGCCGCTGAAGCAGTTGGATCAGGCGCTGGGGGGCATTCTGGCCCGGCTCGAAACGTCTCAGGAGCTTCCGACCAAACCCGGCGCGACGTTGGCCCTCCGCGGTTTGACCGGGATCGGTTGCTCGCGGCTGTTGTTGGTGGGGATCGGAACCCCCTCCTCGCAGACGACGGGCAGTCTCGACCGCGCGTTCACCACCGCGGCTCGGGCGATCTCCGACAAAGCTCCGCAGCGGGTCGCCGTGTTGATCCCGCCGCGGATTGCCGGCGCGGCGGACGTCGCGACTTTGGTCCGATCGGCGATGCTGGGGTGCCTTGTCGGGTCCCAGGGGCAGGACTTGCGCCGCACCGAACGGACGCGGCATCCGTTTCGCGCGGTCGAGATCGTGTGCGCGGAGTCGCCGACAGACGCCGAGCGGCGCGGGTTCGAAGCGGGAAAGATCCTTGGGGAAGCGACCAATCTAACGCGGGAGCTGGTCAACCTGCCGCCGGCGGAGATGACCCCGGTCAGCTTCGCGCTGCGCGCGCAGAATCTGGCGGATTCGCTCGCGCTCCGCTGTGAAGTGTGGGATCAGACGCGGCTGGTGCAGGAACGAATGCGGGCCTTGCTGGCGGTCGCGCAGGGGAGTCGGCAGCCGCCCCGGATGGTCCGGCTCGATTATGCCGGCGGACCGGCGGGGCAACCCCCGCTGTGTCTCGTCGGGAAAGGGGTCACCTTCGACAGCGGCGGCCTGTCGCTGAAGCCGACCGACGGCATGCTCACCATGAAGTGTGACATGGCCGGCGCGGCGACCGTTCTGGGGGCGATGACGGCGATTGCCCGGTTGAAGCTCCCCGTGAATGTCATGGGACTGGTGGGGCTCGTCGAGAACATGCCGGGAGACAACGCCTTCAAGCTGGGGGACGTGTTGACGGCCCGCAACGGCGTGACGATCGAAGTCTTGAACACCGACGCGGAAGGGCGGTTGGTCCTCGCGGATGTGCTCAGTTACGCCGTCGAGATGCAGGTCGATCGGATCGTCGATCTGGCGACACTCACCGGGGCGTGCGTGGTCGCCTTGGGGGAGGAAGTCGCGGGGATCATGGCCAACGACGATGGTTGGTCGGGCGAGGTGCAGGGGGCGGCGAAGGGGGTCGGCGAAGACCTCTGGCCGTTGCCGATGTTCGACTTGTACGACGACCTCATCAAGGGGGATGTCGGCGATATCAAGAACACCGGGGGCCGGTGGGGCGGGGCGATCACCGCCGCGAAATTCCTGCAGAAATTCGTGGGGAAGACGCCATGGGCGCACCTCGACATCGCGGGCCCGGCGTTCGCCTCGTCGAGTAAGGCGTATCGCGACGCCGGGGCGACGGGCGTCTTCGTGAAGACGCTGGTGGAACTGGCCCGCCGACGCGGCGCGTAGCGCGGCACGCGTTCGCCTGCGGCTCGCGGCTTAACGGTTCGTGGTGACCGAACGATTTCCGTGGCAACCCGCGGTCGATTTGCATATCGCGACGGTGGTTTGGTCGATATCTTGCAGAGAGACTTCTCGGGTCGCCCGTTCGGGGCACCCGCTCTCGGCGGAATCGACGGGATGATGGTCGACGCGGAACCGCAGTCTCAGGTGGGGCAGTCGCTCGCCGACGCGCCCGGCGCTGTGGAACCGCGCTGGGATGATTATGTCATTCGGCTCGATCCCGCGGACATTCCCGGCTGGGATCGGCGCTGGTTATTGGGGACCGTCGGACTGGTCCTCAGTCTGGTGATGCATCTGTGGCTGGGGGCGACCCTGTCGCG
>CAYRVS010000296.1:0-2332 GCA_964427725.1 uncultured Planctomycetaceae bacterium
GCCGACCAAAGAACGTCGCCGCGAACCTGCGTCTCACGCAGCCAACCCCATCCAGGCTTGCACCCGGCAGGAATTGCGTTCGCGGCGATACCGTGTGTCGGCAAGGCGAATGATAGCCGGACGACCGCGAAGATCAACCGTCCGGTCCTCATTTTTTCTGAACAATCCCGGCGTTCTCCGTAAGTGCATGAAAGGCATGGGGATCGGATTCAACTCTCGGGGAGAGATCGAAGCCGCGGCCAAAATGGGGAATAAACCGTCATTCGCTGGACTCAATCTGACGGAAGACGGGCGAACAAGGGTTCGCCACAGTCGGGACGAACACCCAATCGAGAATGAGAGCGAACGATGAAGAAATTTGCCGCCTTGTCGCTGCTGTGTGCGATGGCCGTGGGTTGCGGGGCTCCCAGTGCTCCGACCACCCCTGCTCCGACCCCGGCTCCTCAAGCGATGGGGGCTCACGCCGACCATGCCGCGATGATGGGGGCTCCGGCTCAACCCGGCGAGCCCGCCGCTCCGGCGGAAGCCGCCGCACCCGCCGAAGCCGCTGCCCCTGCGGAAGCTGCCGCCCCGGCCGAGGCGGCGCCCGCCGAAGCCGCTCCTGCGGAAGCCGCCGCGCCCGCCGAAGCGGCCAAGCCGGAATAAATCGAGCCCTCGTGGCTACGACTAAGAGATGTACGGGCTCGAAAGGCTGGACCTTTCGAGCCCGTTGCCATTCTGGGAAGCCGGATCCTGACGACATGCTTACCATGACTGGCCTGAATCACCACGAGGTTGCGACTGTCCCCCACTGGGAATCGTGAGTATGCCGCAGACATTGATTGGGTCGGCCAAGCGCGAGTTCGACACGCCGCTGCTTTGCGTTGACATCGAGCAGTTCGAGCGCAATCTCCAGCAGATGGCGCGGGTGACCGCCGCCGGCGGGAAGCAATGGCGGCCGCACGCCAAGGGGCATAAGACGCCCCCCGTGGCGTGGCGCGAGATCGAGGCGGGGGCGATCGGGGTGACCTGCGCCAAATTGGGCGAGGCGGAGATTTTCGCCACCTCTGGCGTCCGTAACATCCTGGTGGCCAATGTGTTGGCCACTCCGCTGAAAGCGGTCCGCGCGGCGGCGTTGTGTCGGGTCAGCGAGCTGATCGTCGCGTGTGATCATTACGTCCAGGCCGAAATGCTTTCCGAGGCGTGCCAGCGTGCGGGGGTCATCTGTCGGGTCCTGGTCGACATCAACATCGGGATGAACCGGACGGGGATCCGCCCAGGCAAAGACGCCGTCGAGTTGGCACAGGGGATCGATCAACTCCCGGGCCTGAAGCTTGCGGGGGTCATGGGTTATGAAGGGCATTTGCTGAAGCTCGCCGATCCCGAGGCCAAACGACGGGAGATCGTCGAAGCGATCAGCATCCTGGAACATGCACGCGATACGTTCGTGAAACGCGGGTTGTGCTGCGACATCGTCAGCGCCGGGGGGACCGGTTCGCTCCACATCACGTCGCAATGTGCCGCCGTGACGGAGCTGCAGGCGGGAGGGGGCGTGTTCGGCGATCCGTTGTATGTCGATGCGATGGGACTGGAAGGCTGCGCCCCGGCGGTCACGATCTTGACGACGGTGACCAGTCGTCCGGCCTTGAACCGGGCGATCCTGGATGCGGGCCGGAAAACGGTGAACCCCGATTTGTGTCCGCCGTTTGTGAAGGGCTATCCCGACGCGGTGGTGCAATCGCTGTCAGCGGAGCACTGCACGCTGGAGCTCGGGCCGGGGTCGCAGTCGCTGAAGATCGGCGATCAGGTCGAGTTGGTGGTCGGGTATGTCGACCTGACCACGCCGCTGCATGACGAGTTCCACGTCTTTCGCGGATCACGGCTGGAGGCGTTGTGGCCGATCTCGGCGCGGGGGCGGCTGCAGTAGACCGATCTGGGAAAGGTGATCCGTCGAGCTGAGCCGGTCCACTTGATCATCTTCCTGTCGGCGATTGGCTTGCGGTGATCGGATTGGTCCGCTCTCGGCTGATTGTGGGTGCGGGCGATTGTTCCCGTTCGATTCGGAGGTTAGGCTGGCGGGTCGGATCAAGATTCGCTCACGTGTTCGTAGGGACGGTGAATGCGCGGGGTGTGCTCGCCCTTGGTGCTGTTGGGATGTGGCCTGCTCCCGTGGTCGGGAGTGTGGGGAGCGGGGCCCGATTTCCGGAGTGAGATCGCCCCACTGTTGGCGAAGCGGTGTCTCTCGTGTCATGCGGGCGAGTCGCCGGCGGGGGGCTTGAGTCTCACCACGGAGGCGTTCGCTCAACGGGGGGGGGAGTCGGGACCGGCGCTGGATGCCGCCCAGCCCCTCGAC
>CAYRVS010000297.1:0-2312 GCA_964427725.1 uncultured Planctomycetaceae bacterium
CGGCATCACCATGTAAGCGTAGACAGCATTTGCCGTTACGTGGCTGGAGCGGGCCTCCGCCCCGGTTACCAATTTTCGATCTGTAGCGGTTCCGCCCCACCGACGCGATAATCGCATCGGTCCGCTCCCATCCATCCATGATCGACTCCCAGGATCCCTCGTGATGTCGCGCCCCCCGTCTGGTTGGGTTATTTGGGTCGTTACCATCCTCGTTCCGGTGCTCCTCGCGGGAGTCTCGAGCCCCTCCGCCCCGGCGGCGGAACCGGCCGGCGACCTTTTCCGCCGCGAAAATCTCGTCGCGTGGTGCATCGTCCCGTTCGATAGTCAGAAGCGCGGACCGGAAGCGCGCGCGGCGATGCTCGCGAAACTCGGCATCACCCAACTCGCCTACGACTACCGCGCCGAGCACATCCCCACGTTCGACGCCGAACTCGACGCCCTGAAGCGGCACAACATCAAGCTGACCGCGTGGTGGTTCCCAGGCGCGCTGAATGACGAAGCGAAGTTGATCCTCGACGTCCTCAAACGGCACAACCTCCAAACGCAGCTCTGGGTGATGGGTGTGGGGGCACCGACCAAGTCGGCGGAGGAACAAGCCGCACAGGTGCGCGCTGAGGCGGCGCGGATTCGTCCGATCGCCGTCGCCGCCGCCGAAATCGGCTGTCAAGTCGCCCTCTACAACCACGGAGGCTGGTTCGGCGATCCGGTCAATCAGCTCGCGATCATCCAGGAGCTGAACCTCCCCAACGTCGGGATCGTCTACAACCTCCATCACGGCCATGATCAACTCGAACGGCTCCCCGACCTCCTCGCGAAGATGAAATCCCATCTGCTGGCGTTCAATCTCAACGGCATGGCGACGCGGGGGGATCAGATCGGCCGAAAGATCATGCCGATCGGGCTGGGGGATCAGGACGAGTTCTGGCTCAAGACGCTGCGGGAAAGTGGCTACCAAGGGCCGATCGGAATCCTCAACCACACCGATCACGACGCCGAATTGCGACTGCAGGACAATCTCGACGGGTTGGCGTGGCTACTCTCTCGCTCCGCGGGGGCGGTTTCGCCGCGGCCGACTTGGCGCACCTGGGATGAACCCGACTTGTCCGCCGCGCCGCCGTATGACCCGGCACGCGTCACCGAACTGGTTGCCGCCGCCGAGCAACAAGGCGATCTCGGCGCGGGAATTCTGGCGTTCGCGTCGGCGAAGTTCGCCTGCCTGTCGTGCCACAAGATCGGGGCGGTCGGCGGAGCGGTCGGGCCGGAACTCACGAAGATCGGAACGCAACGGACGCCGGCGCAACTGGCGGAATCGCTGTGGTGGCCGCAGCGCGAGGTGAAGCCGGAGTACGAAGCCTGGCAGGTGATCGATACCGACGGCCGGGTTCATAAGGGGTACAAGCAACGACACGACACGGCGGGGTTGGTCTTGCGCGATCCCGCGACCGGCACGCAGGTGGAACTGGGGGCCGAAGACATCGACGAAGTCGTCCGCTCCGGCAGTCTGATGCCCGATGGCCTGGCGGTCGCGATGACGGCGGAACAGCGGCGCGACGTGATTCGGTTTCTCGGCAAACTGGGGCAGACCGACGGACCGTCGCTGGAGTCGGTCGAGCAGACGATCCGCCGCTCGCAGATTCATGCCGCCGAAAGCTTTCCGTATGTCCGTGATCCGCTCCATCCCGCCGATTGGCCGAGTTGGCAAGCGTCGGTCAATCGCGATCGGCTCTACGACTTTTATGCGAAACAGGCCGATCATTTCCGCGGGCAACATCATCGCCCGGCGATGGTGATCGAATATCCCGGGCTCGATGGCGGAACGCTCGGTCATTGGGGCAACCAGACCGAACAGACCTGGGACGACGACCGCTGGAATCAAACGAAGCTGGGGACGGTGCAGGCGGGGATCTTCCGAGCCGACAAGGTGACGGTGCCGCGCGGCGTTTGTGTGCGGATCGGCGACCAACAAGAACTGGCGGTCTGTTTCAACCCGGAGACGCTGACCTACGACGCCGTCTGGCGCGACGGCTTCGTCAGCTTCTCTTCGGTACGCCATGGGTTCATGCATGGTCTGCAGCAGACGGGGACGTTGCTGACGAAACCGGAGCGGAGCAAGCCGTCGGAACCGTATCGGTATCTAGGGATGTATCGCGACGGGCCGCGGGTCGCGTTTCGGTATCGGATCGGTGCTGTCGAGTACCTCGACGCGCCGACCGTACAGAACGGCGCATTCGTCTCGGTGGTCGCGCCAGTCGAGGAACATCCATGGCGGGCGATGCTCCATGGCGGGCAACCGCAATGGTCCGAGACGATCA
>CAYRVS010000298.1:0-2045 GCA_964427725.1 uncultured Planctomycetaceae bacterium
GAACGGCGCATTCGTCTCGGTGGTCGCCGTATCATTAAAAAATCCATGGCGGGCGATGCTCCATGGCGGGCAACCGCAATGGTCCGAGACGATCAGCGTCCGCGGCAGCCTGGGGACCGGTCGCCCCTATGCGGTCGATACGATTCCGCTTCCGTTCGACAATCCGTGGAACGCCCTGATGTTCTGCGGCGACCACGCCTTCCTCCCCGATGGTTCGGCCCTCGTCTGCACGATGCAAGGGGATGTCTGGCAGGCCACGGGCCTCGACGCCGCGCTCGAGCAGGTGACGTGGCGACGATTCGCGAGCGGGCTGCATCATGCGCTGGGACTCGTCGTGGCGGAGGGCGAAATCTACGTGCAAGGCCGCGATCAGATCACGCGGCTGCATGATCTCAACCACGATGGCGAAGCCGACTTCTACGAGTGTTTCAGTCAGGCCTTTCAGACTTCGCCCGCCGGGCACGATTTCATCTGTGGTCTCGAGCGGGACCCCGAAGGGCGGTTCTACACCGCATCAGGGAATCAGGGACTCATTCGGATCTCGGCCGATGGGCAAACGTGCGAAGTCCTCGCCACGGGCTTCCGCAATCCCGATGGCTTGGGACTCGGCAGCGACGGCGTCGTGACGGTCCCCAGTTCCGAAGGGGATTGGACGCCCGCCTCGATGATCGCGGCGTTTCGGCCGGGTGAACCCGCGACTCATGTCCCCGGCGCGAAACCGATCGGCGGCCTCGTCCCCCCGTACTTCGGCTGGGGCGGCCCGCGCGAAGGTCGCGCGCCCGATCTCCCGCTGGTCTATCTGCCACGCGGTCTCGACAATTCCAGCGGTGGACAGACCGAAGTCCCCAGTGATCGCTGGGGCCCGCTCCAAGGTCAACGGCTCCACTTCTCATTCGGGACCGGCAGTCATTTTCTGCTGCTGATGGACGACGTCGACGGGCAACGCCAAGGGGCGGTCGTCCCGCTTCCCGGCGAGTTCCGCTCGGGGGCCCATCGCGGCGAGTTTCATCCACTCGATGGGCAGCTTTACGTCAGCGGCATGGCGGGTTGGGGGAGCTACACCCCCGACGACGGCTGCTTCCATCGTGTCCGTTATACGGGCGATCCGGTTCAACTCCCCACGGCGTTTCACGTCCATCAGAACGGCGTCTTGATCCGGTTCTCGGAACCGCTCGATCCGGCCGTCGCGGGGGATGTCACCCGGCACTTCGCCCAGTGCTGGAACTACCGTTACAGCTCGGGGTACGGCTCGGCGGAGTTCTCGCGCGAGCACTTCGGCGCGCGCGGGCATGACGTCTTACGGATCACCTCCGCGACTTGCCTCGACGACGGCCGCAGCCTGTTCCTCGAGCTTCCGGACCTGCAACCGGTCAACCAGCTCCATCTCCGGCTCCAAACGAATCCCGGCGTCCAGCGTGATCTGTTCGCCACCGTCCATCGGCTCGATGCCCCGTACCCCGTGGGCGGCAAGCCGGTCGCCGCGAAAGGGATCGAACCCCATCCGATTCTTGCCGACCTGCTGATCGCCACCACGCGGGTGCCGAATCCGTGGCTCAAGCGGAACAAGCAAGCCCGGCCGGTGGTGGTGGAGGCGGGGAAGAACCTGACCTTCGCCACGCGGACGCTCCGAGCGAAAGGGGGCGAGCCGCTGATGGTGACGCTGCGGAATCCCGACGTCGTCCCACACAACTGGGCGCTCCTCAAACCGGGGAGCCTGTCACGGGTCGGGGAATTGACGAACCGGTTGATCGCCGATCCCGAAGCGGTCGCGCGGCACTACATTCCCAAGACCGACGACGTCCTCGCCTACACCGACGTCGTCCTGCCGCAGGACGAATTCACCATCTGGATCACCGCGCCAAAGGAGCCGGGCCGGTACCCATTCCTGTGCACGTTCCCGGGCCATTGGATGGTGATGAACGGCGAGTTGATCGTCGAATAACGCCCTGCGAAAGAGCGGCGCGGCGTCAGCCCGCCGTGGGGGGAAAGGTTGATGATTGATGATTGATGATTGATGATTGATGATTGATGATTGATGATTGATG
>CAYRVS010000299.1:0-1979 GCA_964427725.1 uncultured Planctomycetaceae bacterium
GTCATCGAGCCGATCGGTCGGCGGTTCGATGTCGGCCATGGGGCTTGCGGCGGTGAGCGAACTGCGGGTCACGAGTTCAGCCGGCAGATCATCGATCGTCACCAATCGATCATCCGCCAGGATCGCGGCCCGCTCCAGCACGTTGATCAGTTCACGGACATTCCCCGGCCAGGAATAGTCGCGCAGCACGTGCCAGACGTCCGGCTCCAGTTCCCATTCCGGCGGCAGATAGCGCGCGACCAGCCGCGGCAAGTCGTCGGGCCGTTCACGCAACGGCGGGAGCCGGATCGTCAGCACGTTGATGCGATAGAAGAGGTCTTCGCGAAATCGGCCCGCCGCGACCTCCGCAGGCAACTCACGATGGGTCGCCGCGACGAGCCGCACATCGACCTTCCGTTCCTGATGCGATCCGATCCGGCGAAACGTGCCGTTTTCAAGAACACGCAACAACTTGGGTTGGAGTGCGAGGGGCAGCTCGCCGATCTCGTCGATGAACAGTGTCCCGCCGTCGGCGACGTCGAACAAGCCGTCTTTGCGGGCGACCGCTCCGGTAAACGCCCCCTTCTCATGACCGAAGAGCTCGCTCTCGACCAAGGTCTCCGGCAACGCCGCGCAGTTGATGACGACGAAGGGCTTCCCCGCGCGGTGGCTTTGTTCTTGAACGCCGCGGGCGACGAGCTCCTTCCCCGTCCCGCTTTCCCCCAGAATTAGCACCGGCTTATCGGTCGGCGCGACGCGGGCGATCAAGCGTCGGACTTCCTGCATGGGGGCTGAATCCCCCAAGAGCTCGGTGGTCCCATGATCCCGCCGCAAGAGCGCCTTGAGCTGCCGGTTCTCTCGAAGCAGCCTGGCATGGTCACCCGCCAGACGGCAGCGCTCTTCGAGCCGCGCCAACGGAAACGGCTTGGTCAGATAGTCGTACGCGCCGCGACGCATCGCCTCGACGGCGGTTTCGATGGTTCCGCTCCCCGTCAATAGGACGATCTCCAGCTCTTCGCTGAGCCCCTTGAGCGCGCTGAGGAGGTCGATCCCGGAGAGGTCGGGCAGCCGCAGGTCGAGGACGGCGACGTCACAGGCTTGCCGACGGGCGACGTCGAGCGCGCTCCGGCCATCGGGCGCGGTGTGGACTTCGTGCCCGTGCCGGCGGAGCCAAGCGGCCGCCGTCTCGCGGAAATCGTGATCATCGTCGACGAGCAGGAGTTGCATGACCGATCGATTGTGACAGAACCGCACAGGGGACGCACGCCACGCCGCCGGGTGTGACAAAGCCGCACAGCGGCCCCCGTCCCGCTTGTGAAACTGGGGGATGGCACCGGCGTCCGAGTTTCTCCGATGGGCACCAAATTCCCATTCATTCCGCCATGCCTCGTTGGCGGCGAGTGTCGTCCTGGGGTGGGTTTGCGCGGATTGCATCAGCTTGGCATCGCGATTGCCTGGATGGAATTGAGGTGAGCGGGTAGCCCCGCTCATCTCGACGGTTATCGCATCGTGACGCCATGGAACTCATCGACCAGACCGCACAGGGGGATGGGTTCCCATCGATGATGACGGTTATTGAGCAGAGCCTTGCAAGGAACCAGCGCGTGTCCGAGCCGTTTCGTCCGTCGTGGTGGGCTTGGGTCGGCTTGGTGGCCGTGGTGACGGGCTGCCGGCCGGCGATGATTCCCGAGTTCCAGTCGTCGACGCAGGTGGGGGCCTTGCCCGCGGAATTGCAGACGGCGGTGAAAGCGGAACTCGAAAAATACACCGGCACCTTTGCGACCCCGAAACTCCTCGCCGATGTTCATGCTCCCGCCGCCGACCTGCCGCGCGGCCAGGCGGTCTACCAGGAGTATTGCGTGCAATGCCATGGACTCTCCGGCGGGGGCGACGGCGTCACCGCGACCTCCATGTATCCCCGGCCGCGCGACTATCGCAAAGGGCTCTTCAAGTTCGCCTCGACGCCGTACGGATCGCGACCGTTGCGGAGTGATCTCAGC
>CAYRVS010000300.1:0-1665 GCA_964427725.1 uncultured Planctomycetaceae bacterium
TGCCCGCCCCGTCGGTCTCTTCCAGAATCGAATCGGTGACCGGATCCCACGTGTACTTGGTGACGGCCATGGCTACTCCTCGGTCCGCACGTGGCGGTGGTCCACGTTGTAAGTGTACGTGATCCGACTTCCGCCCGGCAACAAAATTCCGCGCGGCTGATTCTCGTGATCCCAGACGGTCGTGGTCCGAGTCCCGCTCGGCTCCCGCTCGACCTGCTGGTTGCCGTTGGGGTCGAACGTGGAGGTGGTCCGTCCGGCGGGCGTCTGCCCGTAGCGCAGTTGGTTCGCCGGATCGTAGGCGTAGCTGGTCCGCACGCCGTCGATCTGCTTCAGCAACTTGGTGAGGCCGGTTCTACCGGCCGATTCTTCTCTCTGAACAGTGGACCATTCCATCGCGCGCATGACTTCCGGAAGCCTGCTGACAGCTGCCAGTCGAACCGGCTCTACGTGACTGCTGTGTGAAGCCCGCAGCGGCGCGAACGCCTACCGCACGACCTATGTCTACGACTTGACGGGAACTTAGATGTTCCTTTGAGACGTCTGGGCCGCTCTTCGCCGTAGAGGTCACGCACCGACTCAGTCGACCGACACCGCGAGCCAGCCGTCGGCGGCTTGGATTTGCGTCAGTTGCGGGCGGGGTTGATTGGCCGGCCAATCGGGAAGTACCAGCTCGCGCGGCAGAGGGAACGTCGGGAAATCCCCCTCGATCGCCTGGCGGATCAGGGTCCGGGCGACGTCCGGCAGATTGCCGCCGCCCGTAGGTTGGATGTCGATCGGACCGCGGACCAGTCGCCAGGAATCAAGATCGTTCTGAAATTCGAGCGGGACGCTGATCAGCAGCGGCGGAAGCAGCGCCTGGCCGGCGGGTTTGACCGTCGCCCGGATTTCGAGGATCCCCTGATGGTCGCGGAACCGCAGCCGTAGCGGATCGACCGCGTCGAACTCGATCGCCGTCTCGAGCGCCCCCATCCCGGGGAGTGAGAAGCCCGACGACGGCGCGGGTTCGGTGCCATCATCTCGACCGCCGAGGAACTCCCGCGCCCGGCCGAAGATCGTCTTCAGTTCGCGATCGGTGGTCCGTTTCCCGGCGAGATCGAACCGATCGAACAGCCCGTTGACGAGCTCTTCGTGCAGATAGAGTGACACGGCGTGCGGCCCGGCGAGGGTGGTTCGCGGAGTGGGGCAGGGGGGGGCTTCCGTCGGCTGCGCGAAGCGGGCCGCATAATGGAGGTGCTGCTCGGTGGAGGTGGTCCGCTGCGCGGTCGGCAGGAGGTGAGCCCGCTCAAGCATCGTCCGCAGGTCATCGCGCAGCCGCTGATTCGCCATCGCCAGTTGTCGGTCGACGTTGCCGTCGAACGTGGGGTAAACGCGATCGGCGACCTTGCCTCGGGCGTAGGCTTCCGTTTGCCGCCGTTGCGCTTCGGCTCGATTGAGGGCGATCTTCTGTCCGAGTCGCGCGAGGAAGGTTCCATCGAGCGGCGTCGACGCCCCGACAGGTTGATTCGACGATCGCGCCATGACCGTGGCGTGCCGGGTCGAGAATTCCGTTCCGTTGAAATAGACGTCCTTCGTCGCGACGAATTCCTGATACCCCAGCGAATGGACCGCCCCTTGTTCGGTCCGGCCGGTGGTTCGGCTTTGAATCTGGCCGGTGAGGACGAACTG